>NZ_KB912942.1:2198871-2505091 GCF_000383915.1 Amycolatopsis benzoatilytica AK 16/65 | reverse complement strand
ATCGAGGCCGAGCGGTTGGAGTTTCGGCGGGTGTTCCGAGACGTCGTGGCCGAGCATGTCGCGGCCGGGGTCCGGGCGGGGCTGCTGCCCGGGCAGGACGCGGCGGTGAGCGCGGCGGCGTTGGTCGGCGCCGCGGCGGAGGTGTTGATCGGCCCGCTGACCAGCGGCGGGTCGGCGGAGGTCAGCCAGTTGAGCACGTTCGTCGTGCGGTCTTTGGGAGGTTCGGATGTCCGCCACGCATGAGGTCGTCAATCAGGTGCCGCCGTTGGCGTACGACGTCGCCGCCGATCCGGCGCTGGCGGAGGCGGTCTCGCGCACCGAGGCGGCCTGGGTGCCCGAGGAGCTGCACGAGCTGGGCCGGTTGGCCGGCAGCGAGCAGGTGCAGGAGTGGAGCCGGCTGGTCAACGAGAACGAGCCGGTGCTGCGCACGCACGACCGGTACGGGCATCGGGTCGACGAGGTCGAGTTCCATCCGCACTGGCACGACTTGATGCAGGTGGCGGTGTCGCACGGGCTGCAGGCGGCGCCGTGGCGCGACGAGCGGCCGGGTGCGCACGCGGCGCGCGCGGCGAAGTTCTATGTCTGGAGCCAGTCCGAGGCGGGGCACACCTGCCCGATTTCGATGACCTACGCGGCGGTTCCGGCGCTGCGCGCGAACGCGGAGTTGACGGCGACTTACGAGCCGTTGCTGGCCTCGACGGAGTACGACTTCGGCCTGCGTGAGCCGCGGACGAAGCGCGGCCTGATCGCGGGCATGTCGATGACGGAGAAGCAGGGCGGTTCGGACGTCCGGGCGAACACGACGACGGCGCTGCCGGTCGCGGACGGCACGTACCGGCTCGTGGGGCACAAGTGGTTCACGAGCGCGCCGATGTCGGACATGTTCCTCACTCTCGCGCAGGCGCCCGGCGGGTTGTCCTGTTTCCTGCTCCCCCGGGTTCTCCCGGACGGCAGCCGGAATCCGATCCGGTTGCAGCGGTTGAAGGACAAGCTGGGCAACCGGTCGAACGCGTCGTCGGAGATCGAGTACGAGGACGCGGTGGGGTGGCTGGTCGGCGAAGAGGGCCGTGGGGTGCGCACGATCATCGAGATGGTGAACAACACCCGGCTCGACTGCGCGCTCGGCAGTGCTTCCGGGATGCGGCTGGGCGTGGTGCGTGCGGTGCATCATGCGACGCACCGGCATGCGTTCGGCAAGGCGTTGGTGGATCAGCCGTTGATGGCGAACGTGCTGGCGGATCTGGTGCTCGAGTCGGAGGCGGCGGTGGCGGCGTCGATGCGGCTCGCCGCCGCGGGCGATCGGCGCGATGACGAACAGGAGCAGGCGTTTCGGCGGTTGGGGCTGGCGGTCACCAAGTACTGGGTGTGCAAGCGGGCTCCGGCGCATGCGGCGGAGGCGCTGGAATGCTTCGGCGGCAACGGGTACGTCGAGGAATCGGGGATGCCGCGGTTGTATCGCGAGGCCCCGCTGATGTCGATCTGGGAGGGTTCGGGCAACGTCGCCGCGCTTGACGCGTTGCGGGCGATGGGACGGCAGCCTGAGTCGGTGGCGGCGTTCTTCGCGGAGGTCGAGCAGGCTGCGGGCGGCGACGCGCGGCTGGACCAGGCCGTCGGGATGCTGAAGAAGGATCTGTCCGATGTGGACGATCTGGAGTTCCGGGCGCGCCGGGTGGTCGAGTCGATGGCGTTGGTGCTGCAGGGTTCCCTGCTCGTGCGGCATGCGCCGCGTGCGGTGGCGGACGCGTTCTGCGGCACGCGGTTCGGCGGCGACTGGGGCGTGGCTTTCGGTACTTTGCCCGCTGGAACCGACACTTCCGCGATCATCGCCCGCGCCCGCGTGTAGGCGGCGTGTTTCGGCGGTGCGGCCGGGCCGGCGCGGGCTAGGGTCCGTGCCCGTGACCGAACCTGTTTACGTGTCCGAGACCCGGACCGCCTACGACACTGTTGCCGAGTCCTATGCCGAGATGCTCAAGGATTTTCTTAAGAACGCCACTTGGGACCGGGCGATGATCACCGCGTTCGCGGAGTTGACCGGCGAGGGCCCGGTCGGCGATCTGGGCTGCGGGCCGGGTCGGCTGACCGGGTATCTCAAGTCGCTCGGGCTGGACGTGTTCGGGGTGGACCTGTCCCCGGAAATGGTCGCGGTGGCGCGGCGGACGCATCCGGACATCCGGTTCGAGGTCGGCAGCATCGCCGCGCTCGACCTGGCGGACGGATCGCTGGCCGGTGCGCTCGCCTGGTACTCGCTGATCCACACCCCGCCGGAGCAGCTTCCGGTGCTGGCCAAGGAATTGGCGCGGGTGCTGCGTCCGGGCGGGCGGCTGCTGACCGCGTTCCAGGTCGGCGAGAATGTGCGTCGGCGGATCGAGAACGCGTACGGTCACGCGATTTCCGCGGATGCGTATCGGCTGGACGTCGATTTCATGGTGAAGTTGCTGACTGATGCCGGTTTCGTCGTTGAGGCGCGGACGGTGCGGGAGCCGGGGCCGGAGTACGAGGCGACGGACCAGGCGTACCTGGTGGCGCGCAAGGCCGGGTGAGAGAGCCCGGCGAGAACTGGAGGGGGCGTGGGTCTTCCTCGCCCCCTCCAACGTATAGCGCACCCCAGGGCTTGCGGCAAGACCCGGGTGATCGCCCAGAATCTCTCGCCGGGGCCGCTGCCTGCGGAAACGCTGCAGGCGGGATCGGCTCCCGGACAGGGGCGGACAGGTAGATGGCAGACGTGATCGTGGTCGGGGCGGGTCCGGCCGGCCTGATGCTGGCGGCCGAGTTGCGGTTGCACGGGGTGTGTGTCGTGGTGCTGGAGAAGGAGGCGCGGCCGCCGGAGTTCGTGCGGGCGCTCGGGATGCACTCGCGGACCATGGAGGTGCTCGACCAGCGCGGCATGCTGGGTCCGTTCCTCGATGCGGGCAGCACGCATCCGGCGGGCGGGTTTTTCGCCGGCATCGCGAAGCCCGCGCCGGAGCAGCTGAACACGACCCACCCGTATGTGCTGGGGCTTCCGCAGCCGGTTACCGACCGGCTGCTCGCCGAGCACGCGGTCGCGGCGGGCGCGGAGATCCGGCGCGGCTGCGAGGTCGCGGGGCTGCGGCAGGACGCCGACCGGGTGACCGTTGCGCTGGCCGACGGCAGTGAGCTGACCGCTCGGTATGCCGTGGGCTGCGACGGTGGGCGGAGCACGGTGCGGAAGTCGCTCGGTGTCGCGTTCCCGGGTGAACCGGCGCGCCGCGAAATGCTGCTCGGCGAGATGGAGGCGACCGCCGATCCCGCGGAGATCACCGCGGTGGTGATGGAGATCCGCAAGACGAACCTGTGGTTCGGTGTCGGACCCGTGGGCAACGGGCGGTACCGCGTCGTGGTGCCCGCGGCGGGCGTGGTCGAGGACCGGTCCGCGCGGACACCGACGCTGGACGAGGTCAAACAGCAGTTGCGCGGGTACGCCGGGACGGATTTCGGCGTCCACTCCCCTCGCTGGCTGTCGCGTTTCGGCGACGCCACCCGGCAGGCCGAGCATTACCGGGTCGGCCGGGTGCTGCTGGCCGGGGACGCCGCGCATGTCCACCCGCCGCTGGGCGGGCAGGGGCTGAACCTCGGCATCCAGGACGCGGTGAACCTGGGCTGGAAGCTGGCCGCGGCGGTCAACGGCTGGGCGCCGGACCGGCTGCTGGACACCTACCGGGCCGAACGCCACCCGGTCGCCGACTCGGTGCTGACGAACGTGCGTGCCCAGTCGGTGCTCATGTCGCCCGACCCGGACGGCCGGGCGATGCGCCGGCTGATGACCGAGCTGATGGAATTCGAGGAGGTGAACCGGCTCCTGCTGGAGAAGGTGCTGGCGCTCGACGTTCGCTACGACTTCGGCGCCGGGCATCCGCTGCTCGGCCGGCGGATGCCGGACCTGGTGCTCAAGCACGGACGGCTCTACGAGCTGCTGCACCGGGGGCGCGGCGTGGTGCTGGACCAGACTGGGCGGCTTTCGGTGACGGGTTGGGCGGACCGGGTCGATCTGACCGTGGACGTCAGCGAGGACCTGGCCGCGCCGGCGGTGCTGCTGCGGCCGGACGGGCACGTCGCCTGGGCCGGAGAGGACCAACCGGGACTGGCCCAGGCGCTGGCTCGGTGGTTCGGCAGCGCGAGCTGACCTGGGCTGCCCGTCCTGTCCGGTGCTGGCCGCAGAACCAGGCGATGGGCGCGGCCAGCACCGGGCAGAAGAGCGGCGCTGCCAGGCATGGTCGCCGGAAACGAGCGGGAAGGGGACGGATGATGTCCCCGCACGCATCCCCCGCGTGCCCAGGCGACCGCCGCCCGGATCGGCTCACCGTGGCCGGGTGAACCTCAGCGGGTGCGCGGCACGAACTCCGCCAGCGCTGGCAGCGGAGGCACCTTCCTCGCGTATGCCTCGGCCGCCGGCGCGCCGGTGGTGACCCGGGTCGCCGTCCGCCGTCCGAGTTCGTCCAGGACTTCCTGCTCGGTCCGGCCGCGGGCGAGCAGCAGCAGGAACGGGTCCTCGTCGAGCAGCCACGCCACCTGCAACGACAGCGCCGCGGCATGCCGGCACGGGAGTTCCCAGCCAGGGCAGTCGCAGTCCGGGTCGAGATCGCCGATGCCGGGCAGCAGCGGCACCACCTCGGCCAGTTCCGGGGGCAGGTGCCGGTCGAGCAGCGCGGCCAGGTGGCCGGAGTGCTCGGCGGCGCGGTCGAGCAGCAAGTCCCAGTCCGGCTTGGACAGTTCGGACAGCTGCACGCCGGTGCGGTACGGGCCGTCGTCGGCGTCTTCGACGGTCGCGGTGATCCGGCCCGGGCTGACCGTGATCGGGCCGACCATCCCGGCGGCGGCGTACCGGCGGCCCTTCTTGAGCTGCTGCAGGTCCAGTGCGGTGTCTTCCATCGCCTGCACCCAGGCCCGGCCCCACCACGTGCGGGCGAACGCGCCGCGGCCGGGGCGGGCGGGGAACGCGGGGAATCCGCGGACCCGGTCGGTCATCGCTGCCTCCGGAGGGTGACGAGTTCGGCCAGTTCGGCGTCGGTGAGTTCGGTGAGCGCGGCTTCGCCGGACGCGAGGACCGCGTCGGCCAGCGCTCGTTTCTCGCGCAGCATCACCGCGATCCGGTCCTCGACGGTGCCTTCCGCGATCAGCCGATGGACTTGCACCGGCCGGGTCTGCCCGATCCGGTACGCGCGGTCGGTCGCCTGGTCCTCGACCGCGGGGTTCCACCACCGGTCGTAGTGCACGACGTGGTCGGCGCGGGTGAGGGTGAGTCCGGTGCCGGCCGCCTTGAGCGACAGCAGGAACACGGGAGCCTCGCCGTCCTGGAACGCGCGGACCAGCTCCTCTCGCCGGGCCACCGGGGTGCCGCCGTGCAGCAGCCGGGACGGGATCCCGCGCGCGGCGAGATGGCGTTCGAGCAACCGGGCCATGACGACGTACTGGGTGAACACGAGCACCGCGCCGTCCTCGGCGAGGATCGTGTCGAGCAGCTCGTCCAGCAGCTCCAGCTTCCCGGACCGGCCGGCGAGCGTGCTGCCGGCCGGCTCGCCGAGGTACTGGGCGGGGTGGTTGCAGATCTGTTTGAGCGCGGTGAGCAGCTTGACCACGCGGCCGCGGCGGGCCATCCCGTCGCTCGCGGAGATGTCGGCCATCAGCTCGCGCACCGTCGCCTCGTAGAGCGCGGCCTGTTCGGAGGTGAGCGACACCGGCCGGTCGGTCTCGGTCTTGGCCGGCAGCTCGGGGGCGATGCCCGGGTCGGATTTGCGGCGGCGCAGCAGGAACGGCCGCAGCAGCCGGGACAGCTGCTCGGCGGCCGCCGGGTCGGCTCCGGATTCGACCGGCTTGCCCCAGCGGCGGCGGAAGTCGGCGAGCGGGCCGAGCAGACCGGGCGTGGTCCAGTCGAGGATCGCCCACAGCTCGGTCAGCGTGTTCTCCACCGGCGTGCCGGTGAGCGCGACTTTCGCCGCGGAAGGCAGCAGTCGCAGCGCTTTGGCTGTGTCCGAGCGATGGTTTTTGACGTGCTGCGCCTCGTCTGCGACCAGCAGGTCCCAGCCGATCCCGGCGAGGGGGCCCGGGTCGGTGCGCAGGGTGCCGTAGGTGGTGAGGACGAAGCCGCGGTCGAGGTCGTCCAGCGACCGCGACGCGCCGTGGAACCGGCGGACCGCGACGCCGGGTGCGAACCGGCGGATTTCGGTTTCCCAGGTGCCCAGCAGCGAGGCCGGGCACACGACCAGCGTCGGGCCGCCGGCGCGATGCAGGTGCAGCGCGATGAGCGTGACGGTCTTGCCGAGCCCCATGTCGTCGGCGAGGCATCCGCCGAGCCCGAGGCTGGTGATCGTGTCGAGCCACTGCAGTCCGCGCAGCTGGTAGTCCCGCAGGTGCGCGGCCAGCCCGGCCGGCTGCGGCACCGGGACCGGATCGGCGGACAGCCGCTCGCGCAGTTTCTCGAGCCAGCCGTCGGCGCGGACCTCCACCTGTTCGCCGTCGATCTCGGTCCGGCCGGTCAGCGCGACGCCGAGCGCCTCGATCGCGGTCAGCGGTTTCAGCGCGCGGTCGCGAGCCCGGTCGGCGGTCGTGCGATCGAGCAGCACCCACCGGTCGCGCAGCCGGACCACCGGGCGCTGGGCCTCGGCCAGCGCGTCCAGCTCCGCGACGCTCAGCTCGTGGTCGCCGAGCGCGAGCTGCCAGTCGAACTGCAGGACTTGGTCGCCGCCGAAGAAGGACCGCACGTCCGCGGGCGCGTCCCCGTGCCGGACCACCGCCCGCGCCGCGAGCCCGGTGAGCTCCGCGGGCCAGTGCACGGACAGCTCCGCGGCGTCGAGGGCGCCTGCGAGCAGTTCGGCGATCTCGCGGTCGCCCAGCGGCACCGACGAAGGAACGGCTGCGGACAGCAACGGCGCCAGCGCCGGCCAGACCCCGGCGCCGTGCCGCAGCGCCAGCAGGACCTCGTGCCGTGCCTCCTGGCTGTCGCCGCGCCACAGTTCCTCGGCGTCGACCAGCGGCTCGGCCCCGCCGTGCACCTGGACCACCGCGCGGAACCGGCCGCCCGCCAAGTCGTCCGACTCGATGCGCAGCGAGACCCGCAGCGCCGGCCGGACGCCGGTGACGTCGGCGAGGAACCGCATCAGCAGCGGATACGGTTCGGGCAGCCGGGTCGGATCGCCCGGGATCGGGGCCGCGTGCGCGTGCGGCGGCATCGCGTCGGCGAGCCGACGCAGCCAGCGTTCTTCGCCTGGGTCGAGCGTGCCGGTCCAGCCCGCCGCGGCCAGCCGCTCGGCGGCCTCGGCGGCCCGCGCCCAGAACTGCGCCGCCGGACTGTTCAGCGTCCGCAGCACCGGCACCGCTTCCGCGGTCGGCAGCCGCAGCGCGGGCACCGTGCGGACGCCTTCGGGCAGCACGACCTCGGCCATCCCCGGCGCACCGGGGACGGCCGGCTCCGCGCCGTCGGCTCGCCAGAACACGATCTGTCCTGGCTCGACCACGGCTGAGATTGCTGTATTCAGTGCTCCGCCCTCCCCTGGCAGCTCTGTCCGGGCTACTATACCGGAAAACCCTGTACGACGTACGAGGAGAAAAATGGGCGGCGACGCGCCGGGCGATCCGCGGCGGACCATCGAGCTGCTGTGGGCCGTGCCCGGTCCCCCTCGACGCGGCCCGAAACCCAAACTCGCCGTGCCGGACGTGGTCCGTGCCGGTGTCCGGATTGCCGACGCCGACGGCCTCGCCGCGGTCACCATGCGCCGGGTCGCCGACGAGCTGGGCGTCGCCACCATGTCGCTCTACACCTACGTCCCCGGCCGGGACGAACTGCTGGAGCTGATGCTCGACCACGCGCACGGCGAACTGCCCGGTGAGCTGCCGGAAGGCTGGCGCGCCGGGCTCACCGCGGTCGCCGAAGACCTGTGGCGGCTCTACCACCGGCACCCGTGGCTGCTCGAACTGCGCGGCGGCCGTCCGACGCTCGGACCGCACACCTTCGCCAAGTACGAGCGGGAACTCGCCGCGATGGACGAGCTGAATCTCACCGACGTCCAGCTGGACGCGATCGTGAGCCTGGTCAACGGTCTCGTCGCGGGCGCGGTGCGCGGTGCGCTCGACACGGCCACCGCCACCCGCGCGAGCGGGATGACCGATCTGGTCTGGTGGGGCCGTGCCGCCCCGGTGTTGGCCGAGATCCCGGCCGCCGATCCGGACCATTTCCCGCGCGCGAGCCGCGTCGGGACCACCGCGGGCAACGCCTACGGCGGGCCGTCGGATCCCGAGCACCATTTCCGGTTCGGCCTCGGCCGGATCCTGGACGGGATCGGGCAGCTCGCCGGCCAGCCGCCCCAAGACCGACCGGGCGAACACGGCTGAGCGGGAGAAATTGTCGGCTCCCCGGTTTACGGTGCGAAGGCCGGGACCGGTCCGGCCAGAGAAGGGAGCACGCGGTGACGGGGCAGCACGACGCGGTGGAAGCCGCGGTCGCGCAGGCGTTCCGGGACGAGTGGGGCGCGGTCGTGGCCACCCTCATCCGGGTGACCGGCGACTGGGACCTCGCCGAGGAATGCGCCCAGGACGCCTTCGCGCTCGCTGTGCGCGTCTGGCCGCGCGACGGGATCCCGCGCCGTCCCGGCGCCTGGCTCACCACCGCCGCCCGCAACCGCGCGGTCGACCGGCTCCGCCGGGAAGCCGCCGGAGCGGGAAAGCTCCGGGAGGCCGCGCGCCTGGCCGTCGCGGACGAGCCTTCCGAACCAGCCGAGCAGAGCGGGCTCGAGGACGACCGGCTCCGGCTCATCTTCACCTGCTGCCACCCCTCCCTGGCGTTCGAAGCCCAGGTCGCGCTCGCGCTGCGCACCCTCGCCGGCCTCAGCACCGCGGAGATCGCCCGCGCGTTCCTGGTGTCCGAATCGACCATGTCGCAACGCCTCGTCCGGGTGAAACGCAAGATCCGCGCCGCCGGGATCCCGTACCGGGTGCCGCCCGCGGACCTGCTGCCCGAACGCACCGCGGCCGTCCTCGGCGTCCTGTACCTGCTGTTCAACGAGGGCTACTCGGCAAGCGAAGGCGACGACCTGCAACGACCCGACCTGGCCGGCGAAGCCATCCGGCTGGCCCGCTTGCTGGTCCGGCTGCTACCGGACGAACCCGAGGCCGCCGGACTGCTCGCGCTGCTGCTCCTCCAGCACGCGCGGCGCGGCACCCGCACCGGGCCGAGCGGCGAGCTCGTCCCGCTCGAAGAACAAGACCGCGCCCGCTGGGACGCTTCCGCGATCGACGAGGGCACCGAGCTGCTGGACAACGCGCTCCGCCGCCGCGACCCCGGCCCGTACCAGGTGCAGGCCGCCATCGCCGCCTGTCACGCCACCGCCGCGCGCGCGGAAGACACCGACTGGGCGCAGATCGCCGCGTTGTACGCCGAGCTGCTGCGATTCCGGCCGGGGCCGGTCGTGGAGCTGAACCGGGCGGTCGCGGTCGGGATGGCCTTCGGGCCTGCGGCCGGCCTCGCCCTGGCCGACCGGCTCGCCGGGGAACTGCCGGACTACCACCTGCTGCCCGCCACTCGCGCCGACTTCCTGCGCCGCCTCGGCCGCGTTGAAGAAGCCCAGGTCGCGTACGCCGAAGCGGTCGCTCTCGCCCGCACCGGAGCCGAGCGCAGCTACCTGCGCCGGAGAATCTCGGAAATTTCTTCGCCGGAGGTGTCTGTCCCGGCCGTGCCCGTTCGTCGGGAGTACGAACCGGCCCGAACCCAGGAAGGACCGCCATGATCACCAAGACCCTCCGCGTGCCCGGTGCGGAAATCGCCTACGACGTCGCGGGAGCAGGGCCGCTGCTGCTGCTCGTGCCCGGCGGCCCGGCCGATGCCACCGGATTCGCCGCGCTGCGCCCCCGGCTGACCGACCGGCACACCGTCGTCACGTTCGACCCGCGCGGGATCTCGCGCAGCCCGATCACCGGCGAGCCCGGCGACGACCCGGTCGGCGACCACGCCGAGGACGTGCACCGGCTGCTGACCGAACTGGACGCCGGGCCGGTCTCGGTGCTGGCCAACAGCGGCGGCGCGATCACCATGCTGGAGCACACCGTGCGCTACCCGGGCGCGGTGCGCACGCTGATCGCGCACGAACCACCGGTCAGCCGCTACCTCGGCGATCTCCTGGCCGACTTCCCGGACATTCCGGCGATCCACCGCGAGCGCGGCGTCGACGCGGCGATCGGCGCGTTCATGGCCGCCAGCGGGTTCGACATCCCGCCCGCGCCGGAGCAGCCGACTGCCGAGGAAATCGAACAGGGCAAGCGGATGCGCGGCAACTTCGACCTGTTCTTCGGCACGCTGATGCCCGCCATCGGCGCCTGGGAACCCGACCTCGACGCGCTCACCGCCGCCGACACCCGCATCGTCGTCGCGGTCGGCGAAGCGGCGGCCGGAACTCCGGCGCACACCGCCGGGCTCGGCCTGGCCCGGGCGCTCGGCAGCGAGCCCGTCACGTTCCCGGGCGACCACGCCGGCTTCGCCGGGCAACCTCAGGCCTTCGCCGCCCGTCTCGTCGAAACGCTCGCTCAGCACTAGGAGGACCGATGCGCTACCTGCTGATGATCGCCGGGTCCGAGGAGCCCACCCCGGAACAGCTCGCCCTCGGCTGCGGCGGCTGGTCGGAAGACCTGCTCGAACGCGGCATCCTGCTCGGCGGGGGCGGCCTGCATCCGCCGAGCACCGCCACCTCGGTCCGAGTCCGCGGCGGCGACGTCCTGCTCAGCGACGGGCCGTTCGCCGAAACCAAGGACCAGATCGGCGGATACGCGGTCCTCGAGTGCGCCGATCTCGACGAGGCGGTCGGCCATGCGTCCCGGCATCCCGCCGCCACCTACGGCACCATCGAAGTCCGCCCGCTCCTGGGCTGACTCCCGCGCCCCAGCCCGGAAAGGACCCCATGCCCACCATTGTGGACAGAAGCGAACAGCGCTACGTCGGCTACCGCGCGACGGTCGCCTTCGACGGAATGGCCGACGTAGCGCACCGGATCGCCGCGATCATCGGCGAACTCGCCGAACGCGGCCTCGAGCCTGCCTGCGCACCGTTCTTGCGGTACCTGGTTCTCGGCACGGACATGCGGACCGTCACCGTCGAAGCAGGAGTGCCTGTCGTCGACCCGCTCGACCTCGGCGACGAGTACTTCAACGCTGTGCTGCCCGCCGGGAAATACGCGCAGGCCACCCACCACGGCTCGCCCGAGGGCCTCTTCGCGGCTACCGCCGATCTGCTCGCCTGGGGCGAGAAGGAGGGCGTGCGCTGGGACCGCGCCGTCGAGCCCGACGGCGAGCACTGGGCCGCCCGGCTGGAGATCTACCGCACGCACCCGCAGATCGAGCCGGACCCGAACAACTGGGACACCGACCTCTGCTTCCGGCTCGCCGACTGACCCGCCGGCGGGCCGGGGTCACGCGCCCCGGTTCGCCAACGCACCGACGAGACAACCGAATCCGGCCACCGACAACACCGTCCGCGCCGTGTTCCACCGCACCCACGGCTTCTCGAACCGGGCACGCAGCACCGCGAGGTCGGCGGTGGCCTGGTCGAGGGCGTTGTTCATCGGCACGTTGACCGCGCCGGTCACCGCGAGCGTCGCCACCAGAAGGACGCTGCCGGCGACGAGCCAGGGCAACCCGCCGTGCGCGTCGCTCGTGCAGTGCAGGACCACGGCTGCGACCGCGAGCAGCGGCGCACCCAGGAACGACAGCATGAACCAGACGTTCTGGATCGCGGCGTTGATCTCGCGCATCGCGATCACGAACGTGTGGTCGTCGGCGCGGGACAGGCCGGGCATCACCGACACCGTGTACGCGTAGAACACCCCCGCGATCAGCCCGGCCGCGACCAGCGCCGCCATCAGAACCACCTTCGACGCCAACACCATCGCCCGGCCTTCCGTCCGTCGGGAACGGAATTCATTCAACCCAGCCAGCCCTGGACGATCCATCGGCTGTCCGCTCGATGTCATGCGCGATCGTCTCACCGGAGGTCCCTGTGCCGTCCACCGTCCGTCTTGCCGACGACCTCGAACTCGGCGTCGAGCACTTCGGCGATCCCGCCGACCCGCTCGTGCTGCTCGCCGGCGCCGTGACCATGCTGTCCTGGCCCGACGCGCTGTGTGCCGCATTGGCCCGAGGCGGACGGCATGTCGTCCGCTACGACCTGCGCGACGCGGGCGCCTCGACCACCTTGAACCCGGACAAGCCCGGCTACACCCTGCGTGACCTCGCCGCCGACGCCGCCGCGCTGGCTCGCCGTCTCGACCACCGGCCCGCGCACCTGGCGGGCATCGGGGTCGGCGGGTTCGTCGCACAGGTCGCCGCGCTCGACCACCCGGAGGCGTTCTCCGCGCTCACCCTCGTCGGCACCCGCCCGGTCGCACCCGGCCCGGTCGACGCCGACCTGCCCGACCACCACCGGTCAGCGATGCAGAACCTGTTCGCCGTGCAGATGCCGGACTGGTCGGATCGCAGCGCGGTGACCGAACGCGCCGCCGCCGCGGCGATCGCGATCGGCAACGACCCAGACGCCGCCCGCGAAACCGCCGGCCGGATCTTCGACCGCACTCCCAGCCGGGAACCGTCGGTGCAGATGGCCAACCAGCTCGGACTGGTGTTCGCGAAACTCGACTGCGCCCCGCGCTGGCGCGAACGCCTCCCTGACCTCGCCGTCCCGGCTCTCGTGGTGCACGGCCGCCGCGACGCGTTCTTCCCGCTCGGCAACGGCGAAGCGCTCGCCCGCGAGATCCCCGGCGCCCGGTTGCACATCCTGGAAGATGCGGCGAGCGCGATCCCGGACGCCGCGACCGCGGAAATCGTCGCAGCGATGCTGACCCGGTGCTGACCCGGCAAAACGGCTGCCGCGTCAGCCTTTCCGGCCGAAGAGGCCGTTCCTGGCGCGCGGCGCGCCCAGCACCGGAAACGCGTCCTCGATCGCCGACAGCCCGTCGATGATCGCGGGTACCTCGGACTGGTCCAGCCCGTCGATGCGGAACGACAGCCGGTTTCCGGTCCCATCGTTCCCTAGCCCCTCGCCGTCCGCGACGGCGCCTTCGATTTCCACCCGGCCGGACTTCTCCACGGTGACGGTCAGTTCCAGCCACTCTTCCATCGAAGTCAGCCGCGCGACCCCGCCGAAGTCCTCGTGCGCATTCTCCAGCTCCTCCCGGAACGACTGCAGCTCGTCGGTCCGCAACCCGGCCGGCACCCGCCCGGAGAACCCGCCAGCGAAGACTTCGATCGGGCTCAAAAGCCAGTTGCCGTCCCAGAAATCGGTCGCCTGGCCGTGCATCCGGCCCAGCACGGAAATCACTAGCCGGTTGCCGTGCTCGCGGCCGATCGTCACCGAAACCGCCCGTCTTTCCGCGTCGTGCATCGGTCGCTCCCCTCGCCGGCGGCCACCCTAGCCCGGGCCGGAGCCGGAGCTCGCCCGAATTTTCCTTGCCCGCCGCTAATCTCGGCCGGGTGGACCCGCTCACCGCGTTGCTCGAAGGCCCCCGCGCGCACGGCGCATTCCTGCTGAGGTCCGTGCTGCGCCCGCCGTGGTCGCTGCGGATCGAGGACGGAGCGCCGCTCACCGTGGTTGCCGTCGTCCGCGGCGATGCCTGGCTCGCGCCCGACGCGGATGCGCCGGTGCGGCTCGGCGCCGGCGACGTCGCGGTCGTCCGAGGGCCCGACGCGTATCTGGTCGCCGACGACCCGGCCACTCCGCCGCAGGCGGTGATCCAGCCCGGCCAGGTCTGCGTCACGCCGGACGGCGGGCACCTCGCCGACCTGACCGAACTCGGCGTCCGCACCTGGGGTTCGGCCGCCGACGGCCCGACCGTGCTGCTCACCGGCACCTACCCGACCGTCGGCGAGGTCTCCCGGCGGCTGCTCGCGGCGCTGCCCGCCGTCGTCACCGCCGAGACCGCGGACGATCCGCTGGTCGCGCTCCTGGCCGAAGAGATCGAGCGCGACGTCCCCGGGCAGGAAGCCGTTCTCGACCGTCTGCTCGACCTGCTGCTCGTCCGCGTCCTGCGCGACTGGCTCGGCCGTCCCGCCGCGCCCGCCTGGTACCGCGCGCACCGCGACCCCGTCGCCGGCCACGCCCTCCGGCTGCTGCAGGACCAGCCCGAACACCCGTGGACCGTCGCCGGGCTCGCCACCGCCACCGGCGTCTCCCGCGCCGCGCTCGCCCGCCGGTTCACCGACGCGGTCGGCGAACCCCCGATGACCTACCTCTCGGCCTGGCGGCTCGCCCTCGCCGCCGACCTGCTGCGCCAAGAACCGGACGCGACGCTCGCGGCGATCGCCCGCCAGGTCGGATACCGCAGCCCGTTCGCGCTCAGCGCCGCCTTCAAACGCGAGTACGGCCGCAGCCCGCAGCACTACCGGCTCCGGGAACCTGCCTGACCGCTTCCGGAGCGCGGCGGGTTAACGTCGGAGAACGGTTCCCATCGGCACGTCGCGAGGCACCTCCGTGATCAACTGGATCGGCTTCTTCCCGGCCGCTTTCGTCATTTCCCTGGTCCCCGGCGCGAACCAGCTCCTGGGCCTGCGAAACGCCGCCCGCTACGGCTTCGGATACGCGCTCGCCGGCATCGCGGGACGGCTTGTCGCGTTCGTTGTGCTGGTCGGCCTCGTCGCCGCCGGGCTCGGCGCGGTCATCGCGTCCTCGGCGACGGTGATGACCGTGCTCAAGTGGGCAGGCGCGGCCTACCTGCTGTGGCTCGGGATCAGCAGCCTGCTCCGTCTCCGCCGGGACGGCGCGCGGCCCGCGGCCGTCGAACAGCCACGCAAGGGCTGGCGCTCGCTCGCCGTCGGCGAGTTCGGCGTTGCGCTCAGCAACCCCAAAGCACTGCTGCTGTTCGCCGCTCTGCTGCCGCAGTTCAGCACCGTCACCGGCCCGGGCACGCAGCTCGCGCTCGCCGAACTGGGTTCCGCGTACCTGCTGGTGGAGCTGGTGGTCGGGTTCGGCTACCTCGCAGTGGGCAGGGGCCTCGGCACGGCCGGGATCCGCGCCAAGGCGCAGCGCCGCATCGACGCCGGGTCCGGTGTGTGCTTTCTCGTCCTCGCGGGCGTGCTCGCCGCCGACAACGCACTCTGACCCGTCACTCCCCGGCCATCGAAGCGAACAGGTCCCGCACCTTCTCGCCTGCGCCGTCGGACAAGAACAACTCCAGGTTCTCCGCCGACATCCGCGCCCACGGCTCCGCCCGCTCCCACATCGCGTCCTCGAACTTCCGCACGTCGCCGCCCTCGGCCAGCGTCAACGCGAGCTCTGCGCCGTCGCGCATCGCCAGGTTCGCGCCCTGCCCGGCGAACGGCGACATCAGGTGCGCCGCGTCGCCGATCAGCGTCACGCCCAGGACGTGCTCCCAGCGCAGCCCGACCGGCAGCGCGGTCAACTGGATCACCGACACCGGTCCGGACGTCGCGTCCAGCAGCGCCGTGAACTCCTCAGGCCAGCCCGCGTACCAGTCCTTCAGCGCGACGCGGGCGCGGTCCGGGTCGTCGAACGGGATCCCTGACGTCTCCGCCCAGTCCGCGGCACCGCGCAGCATGGCGTGCACCCGGATCGTGCCGTCCCCGTTGCGCTGCGCGGAAAGCGTCCGCTGGTCGCCCAGCGCGGAGAAACTGCCCCGCCCGACCAGCGCCGACGCCGCCGGATGCGCCCGGTCCGCGTCGTGGATCACCAGCTCCACCCCGTTCGCGCCGGCGTGCGCCGGTTCCGCGCCGGTGAGCAGCGGCCGGATCCTCGACCGGCCGCCGTCCGCGCCGACGAGGAGATCACACTCGATCGTCTCGCCGCCAGCGAGAGAGACCCGGTGCCGCCCGTCGCCCAACGGCACCGCGCCGGTCACCGCCTGCCCCCAGCCGACCGCGCCCGCAGGCAACGCGTCCAGCAGGAGCTTCCGCAGCGCCGGCCGGTCTGCCTCCGGCCGGGCCCAGTCGTCTTCGCGCGCGACCTCGCGCCGCAGCAGGGTTCCGCCGGAGTCGTACAGGACCATGTCCTGGCCCTCCGGGCGGGCGATCGCGCGGTAACCGGCCACCAGCCCGGCTTCGCGCAGTGCCCACTGGCCGCCCTCCACTGTCAAGTCCAGCGTTCCCCCTTGGACCCGTGCCGCCGGACCCGCGTCGCGCTCGCAGACGATCGCCTCGATGCCGTGCACCCGCAACACGCGCGCGCAGGTGAGCCCGCCGAGCCCGCCGCCAGCTATGACAATCCGCATGCCAACCCTCCGATACACTGTATTGATCGAATACACTGTATCGAACGGCGAGCGGTACTGTCGCCCGAAAAAGGGAGCGAGCATGGACGAACTGGTGTGGGAACGGCCCGAACCGCCGGCCCGGGCGACCCCCGCGCCGCTGAGCCGCGCCCGCATCGTCGAGACCGCCTGCGAGCTCGCCGACTCCGGCGGGCTGGAGGCGGTTTCGCTGCGCAAGGTCGCCGCCGCGCTCGGCGCCGGACCGATGCGGCTGTACGGCTACCTCGACACCAAAGAGGAACTGCTCGACCTGATGGCCGACGCGGTCTACGGCGAAATCCCGCTTCCGGACCCGGACACCGAACGCCTCGCCGCCCTGCGCGCCCTCGCGCACGGCACCCGCACGGCCGCACACCGGCACCCCTGGTTCGCCGACCTCATCGGCGGCCGGCCCGGCCTCGGCCCGAACGCCCTGGCGCACCTGGAAGCTTCGCTCGCCGCAGCGATCGGCGAGGCCGGGGTCGAGGACGCCATGATCACCGTGTCCACCGTGCACGCTTACGTCGCCGGCGCGGTCCGCAGCGAACTGCGCGAACGGCGGCTCGCGAGCGACACCGGCCTGGACGAGGAAGCCTGGCAGCGCGCCTCCGGTCCGTACCTGGTGCGAATGTTCGCCACCGGCCGCTACCCCACCCTCGCCCGCACCGTCTACGAAGCCGAGCATCCGGACGCGGACACCGTCTTCGCGACCGGCCTCGAACGAGTGCTCGCCGGGCTCACCCGGTGACAGTTCCCGCTTAAGCGGCAAGATAAGACCATGACCGCCGGCGGGCTTGGCCCCACGACCCGCGTGATGCACGCGATGGAACAGCTCTGGGCCGAAATCCGCCGCCGCCATCCAGACGTTCCGGACGCGATCCTGGTGCTGGCCTCCGGCACGATGGGCACGACCACCGAGATCCACGGCCACTTCGCCCGTTCGCGCTGGCACGTCGGCGACGGCGTCGAGCCGCGCGCCGAGTTCTTCCTCGGCGCGGAAGGACTGCGCCGCGGCGCCGCCGAGATTCTCTCCACCACGCTGCACGAAGCCGCTCACGGGCTCGCCGCCACCCGCGACATCGTGGACGTCAGCGACGGCCGCTACCACAACAAACGCTTCGCCGCGCTCGCCGCGGAGCTGGGCGTGCGGGCCGAGCAAGCCGACCGGATCGGCTGGTCCGCGACCACCGCTCTTCCGGCAACCCTGGACGCCTACCAGCACGAGATGGCCCAGCTCGAAGCCGCGCTGACCGTGTGGCGCCACACCGAGCAGGAAGTCGCGCGGCGCGCGGTCGCGGCGCCGCCGGACGATCCTGACGCGCCCGAAGGCGAACTTCCCGAGCCGCTGGCGCCGCCGGTGGTGATCGCCCCGGTCGACGGGCGCGGCGCGCACCGCGGCGGCCCGAACTACGTGGCCGCGATCTGCCGGTGCGAACCGCCGCGCCGGATCCGGGCGGCCCGGTCGATCCTCGAGCTCGGACCGATCACGTGCACGTTGTGCACCGAGCCGTTCGCCGAGACCTGAGCGCGGACGCGAAGCGGCCCGGATCCGCGGCCGTGCTGCGGTCGCTGCCACGCCGCGTCAGGATGCAGGGCGAGTCCCGGATGCGGCGTACAAGCGCGGGAGCCGCCCGTGCTGAGCCTTCGGGCAAGGCGGAGGGACAGCGACATGCTCGACGACGTGCGCGTGGTGGCGTTCGACATCTTCGGCACCGTCGTGGACTGGCACACCGGGATCACCTCGCAGGTCGGCGAGGTCTTCGCCCGCCTCCGGATCGACCTCGACCCAGCCGCGTTCGCCGACGCCTGGCGCGACCGCTACCTGCCCGCCATGGCTCGGGTCAACAACGCCGAGCGGGAGTGGGTCTACCTCGACACGCTGCACCGCGAATCACTGGACGCCCTCCTCTCCGAACACCGCGTGGCGGACGCGGTGAGCGAATCCGACCGCGCGCACCTGGTGCGGGCCTGGCATCGGCTCCCTGCCTGGCCGGACAGCGCGGAGCTGCTCACTCGCCTGCGCTCCCGCTACCTCGTGGTCGCGTTGTCGAACGGAGGCTTCGCTTTGCTGGTCAACCTGGTGAAGCACGCCGGGCTGACCTTCGACGCGATCGCGTCCGCCGAACTCGCCGGCCGGTACAAGCCGGATCCGGCGCCATACCAGACCACCGCGAGGCTGCTGGACGTCGCTCCGCACGAGGTGCTGATGGTCGCCGCGCACAGCTGGGACCTCGACGGAGCACGGGCAGCCGGGCTGCGCACCGCGTTTCTGGAACGTCCGGCGGAGAAGGGCCCCGACCGCGAAGCCGACCGGGCCGCCGACGCAGTCTGCGACCTCGCCGCCACGTCCGCGTCCGACCTCGCGGCCCGGCTGGGCTGCGGAAACTAGCGCTGCGCCAACCATCCCCGGTGCAGCGCCGGGGCCAGCTCGTGAGCTGCCGAATCCCGGATGGCGTTCTCGTCGTGGAGGTACCCCTCGGTCGTCGACAACGCCGCATGGCCCAGGTCGCGCTGCACCTGGCGCGGTGGCACCCCGCGCTCGATCGCATGCGTCGCATAGGAATGCCGCGCCGAATGCGGATGGATGCTGTCGCACAACGGCCGCAGATGCGTCGCGACGAACCTCGCCTCGGCGGTGTCCAGCAACTCCTGCAGCCGAGCGGTCCGAGGCGCACTGCCCGGTGCCGGGCAGAACGTCGCGCACAACCGCCGCAGCAGCGCCGTCACATGCGAAACGTGCACGCGCGCGCCGGTGCTCGTGACGAACAGCGGCTCCGCTCGCTTCGCGCCGACCTGCCCGCGCAGCGCCGGCACCTGCGGCGTGACCCGCTCGCCCAGGTACGCGTCGAGCGCGTCCGCCACCGGCGCGGCGAGCGCGACTTCCCGGTCCTTGGCTCCCTTGCCGTGCACCCGAAGCACGCCGATCCCGCCCGCAGCCGGCCGCCGGTAGTCGCCCAGGTCGACGCCGACCAGTTCCTCCGCCCGCACGCCGGTGCCTACGAGAACCTCGACCATCGCCCGGTCGCGCAGGCCGTTGCGGCTGTGCTCGACCAGCAGCCACGCGCCCAGCAGCAGCGCTCGGCACGCGTCGAACGACCAGCGCGCCGTCTGGGACGGGACGCCGGACGGCCGGTTGAGATGTTGCGCGCGCCGGTCCACCAGCGCCGCCGGATTGTGCCCGGCGAGCCCTTCCCGCAGCAGGTACTTGCGGTAGAAGGCGGAGACCGCGGACAGCATCCGGCCGCGCGTCGCGTCCCGGTACCCGGCCTGGGCCAGCTCGTCCAGCCACTGCTCGACATGGTCGACCCGGACGTCGGCGAACGAGGTGAACCCGTTGCGCAGGCACCACGGCAGCCACGCCAGCCCGTCCGGCTCGGCCCGCCGCGCCCGGCCGCGGCGGCGGTTCGGGTCCGGCGGCTGGTAACCGGGAACCCATTCCAGCGGGATGCCGAGGTCGGTCGCGTAGGCGACCCGGGTGTTGAGCGATGCGTAGATGCGCAGGAATTCACCGAACCGCTCCTGCGCGTCCTTGCCGGTTCCCCCGGTGCCGGTCAGCGCGAGAGTCATGCGCGCCCAGCCGGGTGGAGCTCGGCGACGCCGGCCAGCACCAGGTCGATCCCGGCGAGGAACTGCTCGCGGTCGTCGTGCTCGCGCATCTGACCGGCCACCGCCCGGGTGAACGAATACTCGACCGGGTCCAGCTCTTCCCACGCTTTCGCCGTCGCGGCAAGGAATTCCGCTCTGTCCGGCACCGGCTCGACGACCTGGCTGTTCGCCGCGTTCTGCCCGGCCGCGCCCAGCACGTAGTGCATCAGCACCGACGTCGCGGTGAACCAGTGCTCCTGCGGCACGCCCAGTGCGCGGACCCGCCTGCCGAGCGCTTCCAGGATCCGCGGGGTGACCGGACCGCTCGGGCTCCGCGACAACTGCAGCAGGAGCTGCGCGGCCAGCCACGGATGCCGGTCGATCGCGCCGAACAGCCCGAGCGCGACCGCACGGATCTCGTCCTGCGGCGGCCCGTCCGACTCCCCGGCCAGCACGTCGGCCACCACCGCATCCGTCGCGGCGGCCAGCAGCTCGCCCTTGTTCGCCACGTGCCAGTAGATCGCCCCGGGCCCGGTTGCCAGTCGTTCGGTGAGAACCCGGAAGGTCAGGCCGCCCTCGCCCGCCACGTCCAGCAGCTCCACCGCCGCCTCGACGATCCGCTCGCGGGAGAGCGCCTCCGTGCGCCGGTGCGCCCGCCGAGTCCGCGTTGCCATGCCCGCATTTTGACATACCTGGAGCGACGTTCCAAAAATGGAATGGCATACCAGAGCGCGGACCGCGTTCCGGATCGGCGGCACCGACCTGCGGATCGTCCGGACCGCCGACAGCGTCCAGGCGATCGCCGCGGCCGGGACCGGCCGCGCATCCGGTCGCGCCCGGTCAGCTGTAATGCGGTCGCGACTGCGCCGCAGCGGCTGACATACTGCCCGCTCATGGAACGAAACCCGCAGAACGTCGCCGAGGCGGCGGACCGGGTGCGCCGGGGACAGCGGACAGAGTTCCTGTTCTTCTGGGGACATCAACCGGAACGGGACGGCCGGGTCGGGCAGGGCTGTCTGAGTCAGTGGTGGCCCGCGCCCTTCGTGCTCGACTGCCGGACCTTTGCCACCGCAGAGCACTACATGATGTGGCGAAAAGCGCTGCTGTTCGGCGACGAAGCGACCGCTGGGCAGATCCTGGCCGCCGGGCATCCGCAGCAGGCGAAGGAATTCGGGCGGGGTGTGCCCGGCTTCGACCAGGGCCGCTGGGAAGAGCGCCGGGAGGAGATCGTCCTCACCGGCAGCATCGCCAAGTTCGGCCAGCATCCGGAGCTGCGCCGGTTTCTCCTGAACACCGGCCAGCGGGTGCTGGTGGAGGCGAGCCCGGTCGACCCGGTGTGGGGCATCGGGCTCGCGGCCGACGACCCGGCCGTCGAGGACCCGGCACGCTGGCGCGGGCTCAACCTGCTCGGCTTCGCGCTGATGCGGGCCCGCGAAGCACTCACCGAACCGGTCTGACCCCGTGCGGGCACGAAGCAGCAACCGACCCACGCTCCGCGTCAGAACGACCCGAGCGGGGCACTAACCAGGTCCATCGGCCTGTAATCCGTCGGCCGTTCGGGATGTGCAGGGGCTGCTTCGACCCGGCGCGCCCCGTGGCCTCCGGCCGCGAAATCCTTGCCTGCCCACTTTTTCCGCCGCCTCCGCTGACGCTCCTGCCTGCTCGGCCGTCGCGGCAGCCGCTTGCGATCGGACTATATGAATAATCTCAGTTATCCATATAGCCTTCACCGGTGCTCGGCATAGGTCCTGTATTAGTTTCCCAACTCGAACCCCGTGTTTAAGTAGTGAATCTATAACTGTAAGGTCTCCTCTGCCTGCAGAAAGGGGCAGTGATGGAGCCGGAAGCACCGCCGATTCGACGCGGAAGCCGTGACGACCGTCGAGAGGCGACCGTGCGCGCGCTCGCGGCCGGAGACGAAGCGGGATGCGCGTACTGCGGGCAACCACTGCCGCCCATCCCCCGACAAGGCGGCCGGCCGACTCCGTACTGCCCGGCCGATCCGGAGCGCTACGGCAAGTGGGGCGCGAAGGTCATCACCTGCGCGATGCTGGACGAGCAGCGCGAGATCTGGGTGACCGTCTACGGCCCGGACCAGCCGATGACCCTCCTCGACACGCGGGCGCTGGACGAGCAGCTCGCGTCCGCCCTGTCCGCACTGGACCCGCTGCACGCGGAACTCGCCTCACTGCGGACCCACGTCACGGACCAGACCGCGGCTGCCCTGGCCGCCCGCGAGGAAGCCGAAGCGGCTCGGGACCAGGCACTGGAGCAGGCCAGGGCCGCGAACGCCGAGCGGGATCGGGCATTGACGGCCGCGAACGAGTCACGCGCGGTCGAAGCCGAGGCGCGGCGACAGTCCGAAATGGATCGGGCGGAGCGGGACGAAGCGCTCGCCAGCACCGCTGCGGCAAGGAAAGCGCAGCAGACCGCGCTGGCGATCCGCGACGAAGCGGAGAACAACCGGCAGCGCGCACTCGAGCAGGCAGCCGTCGCCCACGATCGAGTCACCGCGCTTCAGCAAGAGATTTCCGCCTTGCGTGCGACGGCGGTCGAGGACCTGGAGCAGGCTCGTCGCACAGCGGATCAAGCTCAGCAGGAACTCCGGGCCAGTCTCAGCGCTGAACACGAGCGTCGGCTGCGCGAGCAGGAGGAGCGGTTCCGGGAGCAGACGGCGGAGTCGGACGAACGAGTGCGCGCCGTCCAGCAGGCGGCTGACCAGCGCGTAGCCGAAACAGCGGCGCACCTGAGCCAAGCGACGAAGAACTACGCGGATGCCCTCGCGCCGCTGCACGCCGAACTCGGGGAACTGCGTGCGCGAGTGAGCGCGGCGCAGGCAGAGCTGCATCGGCTCCGGGAAGCCGAGGAGGCTCAAGTGACAGATGTCGAAGACCAAGGCACGGCCGGCGAGAACGGGCAAGAACTAACCCGTTCGTGACCATCCATGACAAACGGCACCTGCGGGCCGCTGCGGACGATGGTCCACTGAGGACATGTTGCACGCGAAGAAGTCCGGCCTCGCGAGCCGGCGATACGAGATCACCAGCGACGGCAAGCCGCTCACCGTCGTCGAAGCGCGGTCCGGCGGGCGGTTCGAGCTGGACGGTGCGACCTACCAGCTCCGCCGTCCGCTCGGGCGGGCGTATCAGCTGCTCTCCGCCGACGGATCGGTGCTCGCGACCGCTGCCCGCCCCGGCGACCGCACCTGGAGCGTGGAATCTGGCGGCGAGCACCTGCGATTCGAGCGCGCGGCGTTGCGCGGACGCGACCATACGCAGGTCGACGCGGCCGGGAACGCGATCGGCAGCATCGCGGTCGGGCACAGCGGCATCGACGCCGACCTAGCCGGCACGGATTTGAGGCTGCAGGTTTTCGCCATCGCCGCGTTGGCGATGCGGCTGCGCCGCCGGCGCAGTGCGATCGCCGCAGGCGCCGTCTCGGGCGGCTGAGCGGGGACTACCCTGCGAAGGTTCGCCCGCCTGCGCAGGAGAGACTTTGCCCGACCGCACCTTGACCGCCGACTGCACGAGCTGTTTTGCCCTTTGCTGCGTCGCTCTCACCTTCACCCGGTCCGCGGACTTCGCCATCGACAAGCCCGCCGGCGAGCCGTGCCCGAACCTGCTGGCCGACTTCCGATGCGGCATCCACGACCGGTTGCGCCCCAAGGGTTTCGCCGGCTGCACCGGGTACGACTGCTTCGGAGCCGGACAGCAGGTGTCGCAGGTGACCTTCGCCGGTCGCGACTGGCGGGAGGCACCGGAGACCCGCGCCAAGATGTTCGCCGCGCTCCCTGCGATGCGGCTGCTGCACGAACTGCTCTGGTACCTCACCGAAGCGCGCTCGCTGGCCGAAACCGGCGAGATTCACGCCGAATTGGACGCCGCGATCGCCGAGATCGAGCAGGTCAGCGCTGGTGACGCGGACACCGTGCTGGCCGTGGACGTCGATGCGCAGCGGTCCCGGGTGAACCCGCTGCTGGTGCGCACCAGCGAACTCGTCCGCGCCGGCGCTGGGCGGAAGAAGGACCGGCGCGGAGCCGACCTGATGGGCGCCAAACTCCGGGGTGCCGATCTGCGGCGCGCGAATCTGCGCGGGGCGTACCTGATCGCCGCCGACCTGCGCGGCGCGGACCTGCGGCAGGCGGATCTGATCGGGGCCGACCTGCGCGACGCCGATCTGCGCGGCGCGGACCTGACCGGCAGCATTTTCCTTACTCAGTCCCACGTCAACGCCGCCCGCGGCGACCGGGAGACGAAGCTGCCGCCGCGACTGGCCCGCCCGAGTCATTGGTGATCAGCTCGGCTTCGGTCGGGTAGCGCCCACGACAACCCCGCCGAGCCGGGCGATCCAGCTGCCGCACAGGCAGCGGACGTAGTCGGCACGACTGCCGGCGGACGCGGGCACGACAGCGGAGGCGGGCAGTTCGGCCAGCGGCCAACCGCACCGGGGACAACGGCTTTCTTCCATGCCCCGATCTTCTGGTAATGGTTCAGTGCAGTTCAACCCTTACTGCTGGCCAGTCTGCCGGCGGGCTGCGAGCGGTACCCGATACGGTCGGCGCATGGCTGCCTCGAACCGACGCGATTCCCGGCAACTTCGCCGCCCTGACCGGGTCCGGAGCACGCGATGAACGAGGCGCCGGTTGTGCCCGGCAGCCCGTGCTGGCTCGAACTCGCCACCGCCGATCCGGAGCGGACCATGCGGTTCTACGCCGAACTGCTCGGCTGGGACTACCAATGGGTCCAGGACGGCGAAGGCAGGCACTACGCGCTCGCCCTGCTGGATGGCGAACCGGTCGCCGGGATCCGTCCGCACGCCGGCGAGGTCCGGGACTGGACCCCGTATCTCGCGACCGCAGATCTCGTCGGCACCGCGGAGGACGTGCTGCGGCTCGACGGCGCGATGCTCGACCCGGCACCGCGCGAAATACCCGGCGTCGGCGCGACCGCGCTGGCCGACGACCCGTCCGGCGCGACGGTCGGGCTGGTCCAGCCCGCGCCGGACGGTTCGTTCACCGCGGGCGTGCCGGGCAGCCTCGTCTGGCTGGAGTTCATCACCCGCAACCCGGTCCGGGCCGACCGCTTCTACGCTCAGCTTTTCGGCTACACGCAACGGCAGTTCGGCGACGGGAAGAACGTCGACTACGTGGTTTACGCGCTCGGCGATGACTCGGTCCTCGCCCGCGTCCGGATGGCCCCGGACACTCCGGCCGAGGTGCCGCCGCGCTGGATCGCGCACTTCGCCGTGCAGCCTCGCGAAGGGCTGAACGACGCGGTGCAACGCGCTCGTGCCGCGGGGGCGAAGCTGCGATTCCGCCCGTACGCGTCGACGCTCGGCCGAGTCGCGGTGCTGTCCGACCCGCTCGGCACCCGGTTCGCACTGATCGACCCGGAGCTGGCCAGCGAGTGGGAATACGGCTCGGCGGTGGACGACCCGTACGACGACTGACCCGGCGGACCGGCCCGGCGACGATCGAGACCCGTCTCCGGGCAGGGCAGAGCAGGCCGTCGCGGGCCGCAGCCAGCTCGTCGACCCGTTTCGCAGTCCGTGCCTGCCGGTCGAGATCCGTCGATTCCGGCGAACGGCGGGCTCCCGCGGAAATCTGCACAGCGGAGCAAGGCATTCCGGCGAGACCCGCCCGGGAGTCGAACCCGGCACGAACGGCTTTGCGGGCCGTCCCACTACCGTCGTGAAACGGGTCAGCACCGGCCGAGCGGCCGGCGTGGTCGCGCGCCGTGGTGTCGATCCACGGTGGCGGGGCTTATGAGGTCCCGCTGGTTGCCGAACCGCGCGCGTTCCCGGCCGTGGCCGAGGGGGCGGGAGGCGGGCGAGGCGTTGTCCGGCTCGCATCCCGTCGCTGGCAGTGCCCTTGGCAGGAGTCGAACCTGCATCGCCGGCTTCGGACGCCGGAGTCGTATCCGTTGGACCACAAGGGCATGGGCCGCCGGGGATTCGAACCTCGAACCCGCCGGGTAAAGGTCGGTTGGACCAGGTTTCGGACGGCCTAGGTCGGTTGAGGGGTGGGACCGGAATACGCCAGAAACCTGCAGCCGACTCCGGCAGGCGCTGATCAACGGCACTGACACCGCTGCGGGCGACGGTGCGGCTGTGGTGATCACGTCCTACGAGGTGATCTTCCGGGGTTCTGGGTCGCACCGATTCATCGGACCGCGCATCCGCGGTTCAAGAGGGTGGTGTCGACGCGGCCGCGCTGGTGGCGCACTACCGGCACGAGCTGACCCGCACCGCCGCGACCGTGAACGCCGGGTTCCCGGCGAACACCGAGCCGGTGCTGGATGGCGAGCGGCCGGTGCTCAAGCGCCGCGGCATGCGACCTCGTGTCGCACCTTGTCATCGCGGCCGGCGCAGCCCGTCCAGCACGAGGGTGATGACATCGTCGGCCTCGGCCCGCCAGGCGGGGCGGTTGTGGGCCGCACCGATGCCGTGCAGCGCCATCATCACGGCACCGGCATTCACGTCGCCGCGAACGGAACCGTCCCGCCTGGCGGCGGCAATCAGGTCGGTGACCGCCTGCTCCAACGCCCTGCTGCCCTCGGCGAGGGCACCCGAGCGATCGGCCATGAGCGTGGCCAGCGTCCGAGCCAGGCCCTCGTGAGCAGCGATGTGATCGACCATGTTGCGCAGGAAGGTCGCCAATGCCTCTGCCGCGGGCAGTGTGGCCTGCAGTTGGCGGGCGCGGTCGCACAGCGTGGCGACCTCGCCGTGGTAGACCGCCTCGGCCAGTGCCTCCCGGGTGGGGAAATGGCGGTACAGCGTGCCAGTGCCCACCCCGGCCAGGCGGGCGAAGTCATCGAAGCGCAGGTCGAAGAATTCTCCGGCGTCGAAGACTTGCCGGGCTGTGGCGAGCAGCGCCTCACGCTTGCGCTGGGCGTCGGCCCGCAGCGGCTTGTCGGCGGTCATGCGCTGCCTCCCGTTGACAAATGGAGATGACCTCCATATTTTTAAAGTGGAGATTACCTCCAAATCGATCCTACCCCACGAGGTGCAGCGTGAAGATCCTGATGTTCGGCCGAGGCGTGATCGCCACCATCTACGGCTGGGTGCTGGAACGGGCCGGGCATGACGTCGAGTTCTACGTCCGGCCGGGCCGCGCGGCGACGTACGGCGACGCAGTGAACCTCGACCTGATCGATATGCGGCACCGGGTGTGGGGGCAGCGCGTCGCCGAGAAGTGGCCGGTGCGCTACCGCGAGGCGCTGGAGCCGGACCACGACTTCGACCTGATCGTGCTCAGCGTGCCGCACCACCGCCTCCCGGAGGCGACGGCCTTCCTGTCCCCGCGGGTCGGTCAGGCCACGGTGCTGATCTTCGGCAACCTCTGGGCCGAGCCGCTCGCCGCGATCGGCACACTCCCGCCCGACCAGATCGCCTGGGGCTCGCCCCAGGCCGGTGGCGGTTTCGGCGCGGACGGCGTGCTCCGCGGGGCACTGCTGCGGTCGGTCGTCTTCGGCACCCTCGGCCAGCCCCCGACTGACCGGGAACAGGCCGTGCGCCAGGCGTTTCGCGAGGCCGGGCTCCGGATCAAGGAGCGGCCTGACTTCCGCGGCCGGCTATGGATCCATTTCGTGTCGGATGCCGGCATGTTCTCGCAGGGCCTGCGGCGTGGTTCCCTGTCCAAACTGGCCGGGGCAAGGGGCGACCTGCGCGAGGCGCTGCTGGCCGGCCGCGAGCTGCTGCCGCTCCTCCAAGCGCGCGGCCTCGACCTGCGACGGCACCGGGGCGGTCTGCTGCCTTTCCGGGCGCCCACCTGGCTGACCGCCCCCGCGCTCGCCTGGCTGACTACTCACGTCCCGCTCGCGCGCGTGAGCCTCACGATGCACGACGACCCCGATGCCGAGGAGCCGCGCGCGGTCTGCCGGGACGTCCTGGCCGAAGCACGACGGCTCGGCATCTCCGTACCGCGTTTGGAAGCGGCGGAACTGCACTTCGCCCGCGAGGAGACGGGTCGAGTCTGATTTACCGACGTTGTCGGTCCCGGTGGTCCGTTGCCGCTCCTTTGCCCGCCGCGTCCCAGGGCCAAACCCGGTCGCACCGGTCGACCAACTGCCGTTCACACCAGGCTTTTCGTTGTCCAGCCGCTATCGCATGTCCGTGACGTCGCGGAAGGAACGTCATGACTGCTGCCGAGAAGCACGAGCTCCCTATGGCTCGTACCTGCCCCTTCGCTCGACGAACCCACCGGCTGACGCGGGGTTTGCGGTCCGTGAAGGGCCTCTTGACCGAACCAGTTTCCCGCAAGGATCCCTTCACGGACTGAAGGTGCCTACCGGCGGAGCCGCGCTGGAGGCGGCCGGATCAGTCCGGCTTGGGGCTCGGTGTCGCCAGTGCTCCGTTGAGTATCACGTCGAACGACCATTTCGTCCGGCCGCCTGGGGGTGCCCGCGACCAGCAGCCTTCCGATGCGCGCGATGTTCGGGTACTCCTCGGCCGGGGCCGCGTCGATTTCCGCGATCAGGTCCTCGTGCTGGCGATGCGCGTTCGGCGTCCTCGCCCGGGTGCCGTGTTCCACCGCGGAAGCGGTGGCCTGCAGGAACAGCTGATCCACCGCCAGGCCCGCCCCGTACGCCGACAGCCCGCCTTCGACGAGCAGCCCCAGCGCGGCATCGACCGCCCGGAGATAGCGCGGCCCGCTCATCCTCGTCACCAGCGCCACTCTCGCCAAGCTCGGCTGCGCGAACAGCACCGCCCGGTGCGAGTGCATCAGCGCCCGAAGCCGTTCCCGCCAGTCGCCTTCCGCGCGGCCGACCTCGACCTCGCCGAGGAAATCGTCGAGGACCGCGGCGTGCAGCTCCTCGATGTCGGCGACATAGACGTAGAGCGAGGCAGCCCCGGTATCGAGTTCCTTCGCCAAGCGCCGCATGGTGAGCCGGTCAAGGCCCTCGGACCGAGTGATCGCGACCGCGACGGCCACGATTCCCTCGCGCGACAGCGCCGGCTTCGCAGGCCGTTCTCACCTGCTGACCGGTGTTCGCCTCGCGCTCATGACCGCACTCCTGTTGCCCGCCGACATCGATCCCCGACGTTACCGCAGGCGGTCCCGCGGACCGGTCAGCATGCGGCGGCCGGGGCGAACCGCAGCGAATTGCCCGACGGGTCCTGAACAGTCAGTATTCCGCCGGTCAGCTCGGCCGGACGACCCGCTGCCCGCACCCGCCCTGCGAGCCTCGACATCGTGCGCCCCGGGCAGCGTGAAGTTGACCGCGAGCAGGCGTGCGCTGTCCGCCGGCGCCGCCGCGCTCGCCCCGGTGCCGAACCGGTTCGTGACCACGATCATGCTGCGGTGCTCCCCTGGGCCGACGCCGAGGAACCTGCTTCCCGTCCGGGCGCCGACCTCGAATCCGAGGAGGTCGCAATAGACCGGGTCGGTGTCGGCCAGGTCCGCGTCGGCGACCTTCAGCTGGACATGCCCGAGCACGGTGTCGCGGGCAGGAGTGGGCCGCCAGGGACTCGAACCCTGAACCCGCCGGGTAAAAGCCGGCTGCTCTGCGCTGTTGAGCTAGCGGCCCGCGGAGGACGAACCCATGCCGGGCTCAGTTCCCGGGGCAGCTGCGATGCCTGGCTCGGCCGGCTCAACGCAGACGACCGCTTCCAGGCGTTGCGGCTGCTGGTTCCCGACGCGGGGATTCGCGGTGCTCGGGCCGTTCCCGCTTGCGAAACGATGCCGCCGAGGACGACCTGGTCCGGGGCGAGGCGATCCGGGAGATTCCGCTGCTGGACTTCGCCGCTGCCGGCGCTCGCCGAGCGGTGCCGGGACGCGCTGCTGCGGCTTGCCCGCGAGGACGGCGACTGGGACGTCCGCGCGGCAGCGGGTTGCGCGGGGTTCGACCTGCCCGGCGCCGAAAGGAGCGCCGAGCCGAAGCGTGCCGTCCTGGCTGCCGGGCCGGAGAAGTTCGTGCGCGACAACGTGTCCACCGCGCTGGGCTTGTTCCTTCGCCGGTCCTGCCCGGCGGTGCCGTCAGATGCCCGCGAGTCGAACGCGGTGTCTCCTGATCCCAACTCAGGTGGGGTCGCCAGTGCCCCTCGCACCCGCAACCTCGGCCGTCGCCGGCCGAAACACTCAGGCTGGGACTCCAGCCCGCGCTCCAATGTGGCATTCGGTGCGTCGCATGCAACCAATGCCACATTGGGTGCGTCAGATGCACCCAACGCCACGGCGTCGACGATACGGCGAGCGCGGACCACCTGAGCGAAGACGCCGGCGCTCCCCCGCGCCGGTCGCGCCCCGGCCAGGATTCGAACCTGGGACCTCCGCATTCGTAGTGCGGCGCTCTCTCCCGCTGAGCTACCGGGGCCTTGCGTTCCCGCGAGCGGCCGGAGGGCATCGAACCCTCTGCTTCGGTTTGGAAGACCGACGTGTCCGCCGAGTTCACCACGACCGCGGAGCCCGCCCGGACTCTCGCCAGGGCGGGCGCGCTCCCTCGGCCACGCGGACGAGTCCGCGGTGGCCGTGGGGGCGTTGGGGGAAGGAAGACCTGGGCACTGCCCGGTTGACGGCCGGGCGTGGTCCGCGAGTCCCGCCTTCACCGGGGTCCGCCGGCGTGGCCGACGAACCGGGCGCTTGTCCTGGCCGCGGGTGAGGCGACGGGGACAAGCTTGGGGAAATGTCTTGCTCCGCTATGCAGATGTCAATCAGCCGCGTCCGAGCCCGGACGCTATTCGAGAAACCGCCGCGAACCATCGCGCGACGAATTCTCATCACCGCGAAGAATTGTTTTCACGCAGCACGAAACAAAGAAAGCCGCCCGGGTCGGTTTCCCGACGGGCGGCTCCCTGAACCGGACGCTTCCGCGTCACGGTGGGGAGCCGGTGCTGCCTTTGCCGCAGGAGAACAGCATCGACCGCGCGCTGTCCGACGAACAGGGGGCAGCAATGACCGCTGCCGGTCGCCGGCGACCCGTCGCTCGCATGCCCGTGCTCGTCATGACCACTCCTTCAATCTCTGATGTGCATTCATCCTGAACCATGGACCCGGGGCGCGTCAATCCTATTTTCGAAGAGGCGGGTTTATCTTTCGCCGCCGGGATGATGTAATGACTGGGTGCACTTCAACCCTTACGGCGGCGCGGGCGCGCAAGTGGCCGCCGACCTGGCCACCCTCGCCCAGCGCGCCGACGTCACCGCCGCCGAGGTGCGGGCCGCCGGACAGGCGCACGAGATGACGCTGCCCCGGATCACCGCGGACGAGGCAGCTCAGATCCTCGCTTGGGGACGACGGCTGCGCCGCGTGTTCGTGGCCGCGACCACCTCGCAGCGCGTCGAGCTGGTGAACGATCTGCTCGCCGTCGCCGCGTGCAGGCCGAACATCGCCAGCCACGACGGCAAGCCTCCGCACCTGCACTACTCGAACGAGGGCGCAGGCGTCGTGGAGCGCTTTCACGCGTACACGGCAGGCGGCTTGGCGCACCTGGTCTGCGAGGAGCCGAACCGGCTGGGAGTCTGTGCGCGGGAAGGCTGCGGCGTCGCGTTCGTGGACACCTCCAGGAACGGCCGCCGCCGATTCTGCTCGACCAGATGTGGGACGAGGGTCAACGTCGCGGACCACCGCGCTCGGCATCTGGCGCACTGACCGGCTTGCGAAAATCGCAGCTTCGTGCCTTTGAGAAAAACTGGGCGGCCCGCATAACTGTCGCGAGTTGTCAGTTGTGAGCATTACCGCGAGCGGCAATCGTTGACCGGACGGGGCGCCTGTGCCCTGGCCTCCAGCGGCCGAAGCGCCCGGGTCGGCCCGTAGCGGCAGTCTGCGCAGGTCAAACCGGCTGCGGCGGGCCGCTGCAACTAACCGGCCGGCGCGTTTTCCGCGGCCGGCGGGGAAACGGCGAATCGCGGCCTCCGCGTTGTTGTGCACATCAGTATTTTATGGCTGCGCCGGCCGGTCGATACGGTCCAATTCATGGAGCGGAACTTTCACAGTGCAGAACAGCTCGCGGTCGCTTTGCGGGCGGGCGAAGCGACCTCGGCGGAGCTGACCGACGAGGCGATCGCCCGCATCGAGCGGGAGGACAAGGCGATCAATGCGATCTGCGTGCCCGACTTCGAGCGCGCCCGGTCCGCCGCGCGCGACGCCGACGAGGCGCTTGCCCGCGGCGACGATCGCCCGCTGCTTGGCATTCCGGTGACGGTCAAGGAGTGCTACCACGTCGCCGGGCTGCCCACGACCTGGGGAATGCCGGAGTACCGGGACTTCCTGCCCGATGAGGACGCGCTGCAGGTGTCGCGGCTCAAAGCGGCCGGCGCGGTCGTGCTCGGCAAGACGAACGTCCCGTTAGGACTGCAGGACCTGCAGAGCTTCAACGAGATCTACGGCACCACCAGCAACCCGTGGGATCACGACCGCACCGCGGGCGGATCCTCCGGCGGATCGGCGGCGGCTCTGGCGGCGGGGTTCGGCGCGCTGTCGATCGGGTCCGACCTCGCCGGCTCGCTGCGGACCCCGGCGCATTTCTGCGGCGTCTACGCGCACAAGCCGACCCTCGGCCTCGTCCCGAGCCGAGGCATGGTCCCGCCGGACACGCCGGCCTTGCCGCTCGACCTCGACCTCGCCGTCGTCGGTCCGATGGCACGCACCGCCCGCGACCTCACCCTGCTGCTCGACGTGATGGCCGGGCCGGACCCGCTCACCCACGGCCTGGCCTACGAATTGGCTCTGCCGCCCGCACGCCACCAGCGGCTGAGTGATTTCCGGGTCCTGATCCTCGACGAGCATCCGCTCATTCCGACCGGCGCCGCGGTACGGGCCGGGCTGACCCGGGTTGCCGAAGCGCTGGCCGACGGCGGCGCCCGGGTCGAACGGCACAGCTCGCTGCTTCCCGACCTGGCCGAAGCCGGGAAGCTCTACACGCAGTTGCTGGTCTCCGGCTCCGTCGCGCGCTTTCCCGTCGAAGCCTACGAGCAGCTGCAGACCCGCGCCGCCGAACTGAGCTCAGCCGACCAGAGCCTCGACGCGGCGCGGCTGCGCGGGATGGTGTTCACTCACCGCGACTGGCTGGAGGCGAACCACCAGCGCGAACTCCACCGGCACGGCTGGCGGAAGTTCTTCGCCGAGTTCGATGCCGTGGTGTGCCCGATCACGGCGACGCCGGCTTTCCCGCACGACCACAATCCGGATCTGCTGGACCGCCGGATCGACATCGACGGCGTCGAGCACCCGTTCTTCGACCAGCTCGTCTGGGCCGGGCTGGCTACGATGCCCGGCCTGCCCGCCACCGCGGTCCCAGCGGACCGGACCGTTGCGGGCCTGCCGGTGGGCGTGCAGCTGATCGGCCCGATGTTCGAAGACCGCACCCCGCTGCGCCTGGCGGAGCTGCTCGAAGAGAAGATCGGCGGCTTCCAGCCGCCGAAGTAGGGACCCGCGCGCACTTCGATCCCAAGCCGAGCACGGTTCTGGGTCGTTGATCAACGACCGCCTTGTCCAGCGACCCAGAACCGTATTCGCAATCCAGCTCCGGGGCGCGACGGTGCCCTGAGCGCTCAGTCTCCGCCGAACGCCTCCAGCACCGGCCACTTAGGACTCATTGCGTCCCCCGAGGACTCCCCCTTCAACCGCCGCCCGATCCACGGCAGCGCGTGCTCCCGTCCCCACCGGAAGTTCTCCGCCCGGCGCTCCCGGGCCGACAGCCGGGGCCGCGCTCCCAGCGTCACGTGCCTCAGCTCGTGCCGAACCCCGAGCGTGTCCAGCACCGCGATCGCGATCTCCGTGTGCCCGGCGGCATTCAGGTGCAACCGGTCCGCCGCCCACATCCGGCGGTCCCGCAGCTGCCGCATCGACCACATGTCCACCAGCAGCGTCTCGTGCCGGGCCGCGATTCCGCGGACATGCTCGTTGTATATCGCCACCCGTCCGCGGATCGTCCGGAACAGCGCGTCCTCCACCCCGTCCACTCCGGTGAACAAGACCACCTGCGCCCCGGACGCACGCAACCGGGCGACCGCCCGCTCGTACGAGTCCGCCAGTGCGTCGAGGTCCACCCGGGGGCGCATCAGGTCGTTTCCGCCGGCGTACAACGTGACCAGGTCCGGTTTCATCGCCAGCGCCGGCTCGACCTGCTCGTTCAGGACTTGCGGCAGGAGCTTCCCGCGCACCGCCAGATTGGCGTAGCGAAACCCGGACTCCCCTGCCGCCAGCACGGCGGCCGTCCGGTCGGCCCATCCGCGCACCCCGTTCGGCGCGGCCGGATCGTCGTCCCCGACTCCCTCGGTGAACGAGTCCCCGAGGCACACTAAGCGCTTGCTCATTCTCCCAGTCTAGGACCGCGTCCGCTCTCGGCTTCTCCGGCTCCGGACCCACACGCCGAACTGACCGCGACGCCGCGCGTCCCGGCCTGGCCGGAGCGCGTCAGGCGCGCAGGCCGTCGAACAAGATCGCGATCGTGCGGTCCCGGAGGGGGCCGTCCGCGCCGACGTGCTCAGCGGCCTTGGCGGTGCCGATGATCACCGGGATCAGCTCGGCGGTGGTGAGGTCCGCCCGGACCGCGCCGCTGTCCTGTGCGCGTTTCAGCAGCACGCCGAGCGACGCGCGCAGTCGCTCGCCGATCTCCGAGCCGGTGCTCGGCACGCACACGCCTGCGGTGGTGAGCGCCTCGAAGTAGGCGTTCTTGGCGCTGGACATCTCGACCCAGCTGGTGAGGAAGGTGAAGAAGGCCGCCCCGGCATCGGCGGCGTTCTGCGCGACTACCGCGTCCGCCTCGTCGACGAACCGGTGCAGCCGCGCATAGAGGACGGCCTCGAGAAGGGCTTCCTTGGTGGGGAAATGCCGGAAGACGGTGCCGATGCCCACCCCGGCCTCGCGCGCGACCTCTTCAGTCGGCGCACCGGTGCCCTTCGCCGCGAAAACAGTCTCGGCGGCTTCGAGCACCTTCGCCCGGTTACGCCGCGCGTCGGCGCGCAGCGGCTTTTCCTCCGTCACAGCGGCGATGGTAGTCGCGTGGTGCCGAGGAGCGACGCGCCCCGGCACCACGCTCTGGACACGGCGGATCGTCAGGCGAGCGCGACTCCGCCTTCGGCCGATCGGAAACAACCCGTCCGGAGCACCCTGCCGAATCGTCAAACCCTCTCTTGTCATTCACACTATTGTGTGACGCCCGTCACGAGAGGTGCACGAAATGGTCCTAGGCGACAACGAAGTCACCCAGTCAGTCCAGGCATCCACCGGCGATCGCCGGGTGCAGGTGCGGCGAGCCGCGCTCGCCGGGTCCATCGGCACCACGATCGAGTGGTACGACTTCTTTCTCTACAACACCGCCGCCGCGCTCGTCTTTCCGCATCTGTTCTTCCCCGCGTCGTCCGCCTACGCCGGCGTGATGCAGTCCTTCGCCACCTACGCGGTCGGGTTCGCGGCCCGGCCGGTCGGTGCGGCGATCTTCGGGCACTGGGGCGACCGGCTCGGCCGCAAAGCCACCCTGATCGTCACGTTGCTGCTGATGGGGCTGTCCTCGGCGATCGTCGGCGTGCTGCCCGGGGCGGCGAGCATCGGGGTCGCCGCGCCGCTGATCCTCGTGCTGCTGCGGCTGGTGCAGGGCATCGCGATCGGCGGCGAGTGGAGCGGGTCGGTGCTGCTCGCGATGGAATGGGGCGACCAGCGGCGGCGGGGGCTGCTGGCCAGTTTCGCGCAGGTCGGCGTTCCGGTCGGGCTGGTGCTGGGCACCGGCGGGATGACGCTGCTGTCGGCGACGCTTTCGCCGGCCGCGTTCGAGTCGTGGGGATGGCGGATCCCGTTCCTGCTCAGCCTGGTCCTGGTGGGGATCGGGCTGGTGATCCGGCTGCGGATCATGGAGACGCCGATGTTCGCGGCGGCGGTCGCGGCGAAGCGGACCGCCAAGGCGCCGGTGAAGGAGGTCGTGCGCCACCACTGGCGGGAGATCCTGCTGTCGGCCGGGCTGCGGTTCAGCGAGCAGATGCCGTTCTACCTGTTCACCAGCTACGTCCTGGTCTACGTGGTGCAGCGGCCGGAGTTCAGCAAGACGTTCGTGCTCAACGCGGTGCTTGTCGGCGCGGCCGCGGAACTGGTGCTGATCCCGTTGTTCTCCCAGTTCTCCGACCGGATCGGGCGCAAGCGGATCTACCTCGTCGGCTCGGTGCTGACCGGCGTCATCGCGTTCCCGTACTTCACGGTGCTCACCCACAGCGGGCACGCGCTGATCTTCCTCGCGATCATCGTCTCGATGGTCGCGCACTCGATGCAGTACGGACCGCAGGCGGCGCTGATCGGCGAGAGCTTCCCGACGCATCTGCGCTACGGCGGCGCGGGGCTGGGCTATCAGCTGGCGTCGGTGTTCGCGGGCGGGCCGGCCCCGCTGCTGGCGACCTGGCTGCTGCACGCCACCGGGACGCCGTATTCGATTTCGATCTACATCGTCGGGTCGGTGGTCGTGACGGTGCTGTGCGTGCTCGCGCTGCCGGACCGGTCGAAGGCGGACATCGACGACGTGCGGGTGTACGCGCGCTGACTCCCGGCACGACAAAACGGGGGCTGTTCCACCGAAATCCGGTGGAACAGCCCCCGTTTCGCTACGTGATCAGCGCTGCGGCGGTCCGCCCTGCGGGCCGCCGAACGGACCCTGCTGCGGGAACGGTCCACTGCCCGGCTGGCCGGGGCCGTGCGGTCCGCCGTACTGCGGCGGCGGGCCCTGGTACGGGCCGCCCGGCGGTGCGGCCGGGGGCTGCTGCGGCTGCGGGAGCCCCTGCTGCTGCCCCGACGGCGGGGTGCTCGGCTGCTGCGGAGCGGCAGGCGGCGCGGGCGGCTCTTCCTCCCGAACTGGCGCCGGGATGGGCGCGGGTTCTTGCGAGGCGGGCGCGATGGCGCGGCGCCGGTGCTCGGCCGGCGCGCCCAGCGGGCCCTCGACCTCCTTGCGGGCCACGGCTTCCGCGGCGGCGACCGCCTCGGCGACCTTCGGGTCGCTCGAGGTGTCGAACCAGCCGGCGACCTCGTCGTCTTCGAGGTCCGGCTTGGCCGGGGTGTCGTCCTTCGGCGGCTCGTAGCGGAACACGCCGTCGTCGCCGGGTGCGCCGAGCGCGCGGGCGAAGCCTTCGAGGGCCTTGCCGTAGTCGCTCGGGATCATCCAGACCTTGTTCGCGTCGCCCTGCGCCATCTGCGGGAGGGTCTGCAGGTACTGGTAGGCCAGCACCTCCGGCGTCGGGCGGCCGGCCTTGATCGCGGCGAACACCTTCTCGATCGCCTTCGCCTGCCCCTGGGCCTGCAGGTAGCGGGCGGCCCGTTCACCCTGTGCGCGCAGGATCCGCGACTGCCGTTCCGCCTCGGCAGCGAGGATGGCGGCCTGCTTCTGGCCTTCGGCGGCGAGGATCTGGCTCTGCTTCTGTCCTTCCGCCGTCTTGATCGACGACTCCCGCTGGCCTTCCGCGGTGAGGATCATCGCGCGCTTCTCCCGGTCGGCGCGCATCTGCTTCTCCATCGAGTCCTGGATGGAGGGCGGCGGCTCGATCGCCTTCAGCTCGACCCGGGCGACCCGGATGCCCCAGCGGCCGGTGGCCTCGTCCAGCACGCCGCGCAGCTGGGTGTTGATCGCGTCGCGGGAGGTCAGCGTCTCCTCCAGGCTCATGCCGCCGACCACGTTGCGGAGCGTGGTGGTGGTGAGCTGCTCGACGCCGATGATGTAGTTCGAGATCTCATAGACCGCCGCGCGCGAGTCGGTGACCTGGAAGTACACGACGGTGTCGATGTTCACCGTCAGGTTGTCCTCGGTGATCACCGGCTGCGGAGGGAAGGAGACGACCTGCTCGCGCAGGTCGATGCGCGCGCGGACCTTGTCCAGGAACGGCACGAGGAACGTCAGACCGGGCGAGGCGACCGTGCGGAACCGGCCGAGCCGCTCGATTACCGCCGACTGGGCCTGTGGCACCACCATGATCGCCTTCACCACGGTGATGACGACGAAAAGAGCCAGCAGCGCGACCACGACGATCGCAATTGTGGACAAGAGCGTCTCCCCTTACCTAGTGCCGTTTTTCGGTTGCGGCGCCTCGCTAGACAATGTCCACCACGGCCGTGGCGCCGGAGATCTGGACGACCGTGACGCTGGTTCCCGGAGCGATCGGCGGCTGGTGCTCGTGCACCGAGCGTGCCGACCAGACCTCGCCGCCGATCTTCACCTGACCGGCGTCGTAGTCCACAGTGGACACTACAACCGCCCTGGTTCCGACCAGTGCGTCGGTGCCGGTGGCGACCGCGGGTCCGCTGATGAGCCTGCGCTTGAGCGCCGGGCGGGCGAGGACGAGCAGTCCGACCGAGCTGATCGCGAAAACGGCCACGTCGATCACGATGTTGCCGGTCAGCGCCTCGGCACCGGCCCCGAGCAGAGCGCCGAGCCCGAGCATGATCAGCACGAAGTCGCCGGAGATGACCTCCGCGATCATCAGCGCGATGCCGAGGATCAGCCAAATCAGAGCCGCTGCCATGCCTTCATGCTCTCAGATCGCGCCGCGTCGCACCGGGCAAGTGACCCGACGTAACCGACGCGTGACCTTGGAAAAATACGACATACCGGGCATTACGATGGGTCATCACCCGGTTCGGTCACGAAGTCGATGAGCCGTTCGACCGCACCGAGGAGCGGGGTCTCCAGATCGCGGAAGCCGCGCACTCCGCGCAGCACCCGCTGCCAGCCCTCGTAGGGCTCGCCCCAGCCGAGCGCGTCGCAGATGCCGACCTTCCACTCGATGCCGCGCGGGATCTCCGGCCACGCGCGGATGCCGACCGACGCCGGCTTCACCGCCTGCCAGATGTCGATGTACGGGTGGCCGGTGACCAGCACCTGCTCGTCCCGGATCTGCTCGACCAGCCGGGATTCCTTGCTGCCCGCGACCAGGTGGTCCACCAGCACGCCGAGCCGGCGGCCCGGGCCGGTGCCGAACTCGGCGATCCGGTCGGCCAGCACGTCGACGCCGTCCAGCGGTTCCACGACGACGCCTTCGACGCGCAGGTCGTGGCCCCAGACACGCTCGACGAGCTCGGCGTCGTGCTTGCCCTCGACCCAGATGCGGGAGTCGCGCGCGACCCGCGCCTGCAGCCCCTCCACCCGGACCGAACCGGATGCCGAAACCCGGCGGACCGGCGCGGCGGCCTTCTTGACCGGGACCAGCGTGACCGGCTTGCCTTCCAGCAGGAACCCGGCAGGCGAGAGCGGGAAGACCCGGTGCCGGCCCTTGGCGTCCTCGAGGACGACGTTGCCGTATTCGATCTTCACGACCGCGCCGCAGTAGCCGCTGGCCGGGTCTTCGACCACCAGCCCGGGTTCGGCGGGCACCTCCGGGATCTTCCGCTTGCGCGGGCCGGAGAGGACGTCGTCGTAGGAACGGGAGCGCACGAACAGGGACGGTATCGGCGCGGCGGCAGGCCGTCCCGCCGCCACGCCGACCGGCTCCGGCTCCCGACACTGGCTTGTTGTCCGTGAAGGGCCCCCTGCGGGAATCTAAGTCCCTCAAGGGGCCCTTCACGGATCGTTCGCGGGCGGGATCAGCGGTGTGACACCGGGGAGGCAACCGGGGCCAGCCCCGGGCCAGCACCCCGGACCCCCTCACCGCGCGACGTGGCTGACCGTCGGCGCGGGAGGCGGCGGGGCGCTCTGCTGGCTGTGCCCGCTGCACATGCTCGCGAGCACCAGGATCAGCACGAGCCCGCCGACCAGTCCCAGGCAGCCCGCCCCGCCGCCGGACTTGCCGCCGTGGTTCGACTCGACCCGGCCGCCCGGCACGATGCCGGGATGCTTGCTGGCGTAGTGGATCTCCCGCACGCCCGCGACTTCCGATTCGGTGACCCAGGCGGTGCGATAGCTGCATTCGCCGCACCAGTACCGGTAGTTGCCGGACATGGCTGTCTCCTTGTCAGGGGTGTTGCAGGCGCTGCATCAGCAGCGGCACGAAGTGGTCCAGGTCGGCCTGCAGGCAGGCCGGCTGGGCGTGCTTGCCGTTGCATCCGGGCGCCCAGGTGCTGCCGTCGCCGTAGTCGGCGAAGTCGAACGGGATGCCGGCGGCGGTGAGGTTCGCGGCGGTCACCAGGTTCGTGTCGCGGGCCTGGTTCTCGACGACCGCCAGCACCGGGTCGACGGTGAGGTCGCCGCCATTGCCGGTGTAGAGCGCGACGCCCATGCCGCGCAGGGAACTGACGTGCTGGGCCGGGCTCTGGGCGTTCCAGACGCCGTCCAGCGGCCAGACCGGCGGGCCGAAGATCGCGTCCGCGCCGACGGTCGGGACGCCGGAAGCGGGCATCAGCTCGGTGCCCACCACGGCCGCGCGCACTCCCTGGTTGAGCAGGTCGAGGCCGCCGGAGAAGCTGCCGACGTAGCTGAACAGGTCGGGCCGGTGCTCGGCGTAGTGCAAGGCGCCGAAGCCGCCCATCGAATGGCCGGCGATGGCGCGGCCGGCGCGGTCGCCGATGGTGCGGAGGTTGGCGTCGAGGAACGGGATCAGCTCGTCGAGGTGGAAGGTCTCCCAGTTCTGCGGGCCGAGCGAGCCCGGGTTGACCCAGTTCGAGTACCAGCTGCGGACCCCGTTCGGGTACACCGTGATCAGCGGCACGTGCTCGGTCGAGCGCTCCGCGAGCTGCTGGTTGACCTGGGTGTTGGGCACGTCCGGGTTGCCGTGCAGGGAGTACAGGACCGGGTAGCGGGTCGAGCCGGAGCTGGCGTAGTCGTCGGGCAGGGTCACCATCACCGGGTGCTGGCCGGCTTTCTGGCCGGGCAGCAGGGTCGGGTTCGGCACCGCGTCGGAGTGCACGGAGAAGACGAACGTGCGGTGGTGGCCGTCCACCCACACCGGCTGCTCGGTCACTTTGAGGCCGAAGCCGTCGTGCAGCCGCGGCGGTTCGTCGGCGGCGGACGCGGCCGGGGCTGCCAGCGCGGTGGCGAGGCAGGCCGCCGAGACCGCGGCGAGCACAGTTCGGAGACGCATCGAATTCCCTCCTGGTTCGGATGCGGACCGGTCCGATCTTCGGGTCCGCGCAGGTCAGCGGTCGAGGACACGGGGCCGGACATCTATGTCCGATCGCCGCTAGGCTCGCCGGGTTCGGGATCACCGGGGAGGGAGATCGGGTGGCGAGCGATTTCGGCGCGCTGTTGCAGCGGCTGCGCACCGGCGCCGGACTGACCCAGGAGCAGCTCGCGCAGCGGGCCGAGATCAGCACCAAGACGGTCGGCCGGCTGGAGAACCGGCCGAAGCAGAACTGCCAGCAGGACACTTTGATGCGGCTGGCGAACGCGCTCGGACTGGCCGGCGAAGCCCGGCTGGAGTTCCTGGCCGCCGCCGACAACGCCGACACTGCGCCCGCACAGCTCCCCGGCCAGCGGAAGCCGGCCGAGCCCGCAATCAGCGCAGGTCCTCCGCTGCCCAGCCCGCGGCCGAACGCGCCGCGGCACCCGAAGCTCGAAGCGGTCGCCGTGGAGCTGGCGGCGGTCCTCGCCGGGCGATGGCAGCGGGAGCTGGAGCAGCGGGGCGCGGACTACCCGTTCCCGCTGCCGGTGCGCTGGCGGCCGGTCGCCGACGGATTGGCGGACCATTGGGCGAATGTCGCGTCGCTGCCGGCCGGCAGCGACGCCGAACCGCTGGACCTGGAAGGCAACCTGGGCACGATTGCCGAGGTGTACCGGCGCATCCCTTCGGGGCGGCTGGTGGTGCTCGGCGAGGCCGGTTCCGGCAAGTCGATCCTCACGCTGCGTTTCCTGCTCGACTGCCTCCGCACGCGCAGCGACGCGGATCCGGTGCCGGTGCTGTTCAGCATCGGCTCGTGGGACCCGGCTGCGAGCGCGCTGCGCGACTGGCTGGTCGACCGGCTCCAGCGCGACCATCCGGAGCTCAACGCGCCCGCACCCGGCGGCACCGATTTCGCTACCGCGCTGGTGTCGACCGGGCGGATCCTGCCCGTGCTCGACGGTTTCGACGAGATCCCGGAGCGGGCGCGCCGGGCCGCGCTGCAGACGCTGAACGGCACTTCCCTGCCGTTGCTGCTGACCAGCCGTCCTGAGGAGTACGCGGCGGCCGCCGCGCAGACCGCCGTCCTCGCCAGCGCCGCGGGCATCCACCTCGTCGGCCTGACCCCGGCCGACCTGTCCGACTACCTGCGCCGTGCGCATCGGACCGGACGATGGGACGTGGTGCTGGCGGCGTGGGCCGAACGGCCGGACGACCCGGCCTGCCGCAATCTGGCAGCGGTGCTGTCGACGCCGCTGATGGTCATGCTGGCCCGCACCGCGTGCGACGACGCCGGCCAGGACCCGGAGGAATTCCTCGACCTGGAGCGGTTCCCGACCGCAGCCGCGTTGGAGAACCATCTGCTGGACAGCTTCGTCCCGGCTGTCTACCAGTCCCCCGCCTCGGCGCGGCCGCGCCGGGACTGGACGTCGGAGCGGGTGCAGCGGTGGCTGCGGCATCTGGCACGGCACGTCGACGGCCAGGACCTGGCGTGGTGGCGGCTGGGCGACGCGCTCGGGCAGCCGCGCCGGATCGTCGGCGTCGTGCTGGCTTGCGCGCTGGTGACGGCGGTGTGCGACTGGCTCGTGTTCGGCGTCGCCCTGCTGTTCGGCTACGGCACTCCGATCGGCGTGCTGATCGACGGTTTCGTGCTCGGGCCGACCGCCGGACTCGGCTTCGGCCTGGTCTACGGGGTGATGGTGGTGCACCGGAACCGCCGGTTCGAGCCGGCCCGGATCCGGCTGCGGCTTCTCGGCCGAAGCTATCCGGCAGTGTCGGCGACGACGGCGGCGCAGCGGTTCGCGGCCGGGCTCGCGGGCCGCTTTGTCGCCGGGCTCGGCTACGTGCTGCTGGCGACCACCGTCGTCAATCTCGTCGCGGGCACCGATCTTCCGTTCGGGACCATGGCCCGGGTCGCGCTGGTCGACATTGTGTTCTTCGGCCTGACGATCGGGCTGGCCGCCGGGCTGGTGTTCTCGGCCGCGGCGCTGCTGGAAGCTCCGGTGGAGCTGGAATCCGCGACCGCGCAGCTGCTCCTGCCGTGCGGCGACCGGGCGACGGCGATCCGGCGGATCCTGGTGCTCGCGCCGACGTTCGCCGTGACGATCGCGTTCAGCGGGAGACTGGTGGGTGCTGTCATCTCGCCGGTGTTCGGGCAGATCAACTGGGAGCTGTCCTACGGGTTCGTGGCCGGAACACTGGCCGGCATCGCCGGCTCGGTGTGCTACACGCTGAGCTTCACCGCGTGGGGTCAGTGGGTGCTGTTCGCCAAGATCTGGCTTCCGTTGTCCGGCCGGTTGCCGTGGGCGGTCACGGAGTTCCTCGGCGACGCCTACGCCCGCGGAGTGCTGCGGCAGATCGGCGCGACCTATCAGTTCCGGCACGCCCGGCTGCAGGAACGGCTCAGCTCGACGCCAGCCGCAGCATCGCGTCCGTGAACTGGGCGGGCCCGCCGCGAGTGAGCGGGCCCATCGCGACCAGCGGTGCCAGCGCCACGCACCAGCCGCGCACTCGGTCCGCGTCGAGGCGCGGCAGGTTGGCGATCCCGTCCTCGACCGTGCCGCCTTCCGCGATCGGCAGGACGGCCCAGTCGACCGCGTCGAACGCCGGGTCGCCGACGCAGGGTCGCGGGTCGATCGCGACCGCGCCGCGCGCCGGTCCGGCGTCCAGGACATTGGCCGGGTGCAGGTCGCCGTGGAGGAGAGCGGCCGGCCCGCCGACTGCTAGTTCTTCGGCGAGGGCTCGCCCGGCCGCCAGCAGCTCCACCGGCAGGTGCGGTTCGGCGGCGGAGCCGATCAGGCGGCGTTCGGCCAGGTCGAACATGAACCGGACGCGGTCGAGCAACGTCGGGAACGGGCCGGTGGCCGGGACGCTGTGCAGCGCGGTGAGGAGGTCGCCGATCTCGTCCCACGGGACCTCGGCGCCGACCAGCGTGGTGCCGGGTTCGAGTCCTTCGAGCAGGACGGCGCCGTGTTCGAGGTCGCTGTCCAGGACCTGCACGACGCGGGGCAGCCCGGCCCACGCGGCAAGCGCGGCGGCCTCGGCGCTCGCGACCTCCTTGTCCGGGCAGAGTTTCAGCACCTGCAGCCGGTTCCCGCCGGCACGGCAGAGCAGAGTGCGGCCAGTGTTGCCCGGCCGGACCTCCGCAACGGTGAGGCCCCAGCGCCGGCACAGCCGGTCGGCCAGCGCCGGAAGCGCGGCGCACCACGCTTCGACGGACGGGCCGAACCGGTCGACGAGTCGCGCGCGGGAGGCGTCGTCGATCAGAACAACGGCCACGGGACGGCGCGCCAGTCTTCGCCCGGCTGCGGGAACACCGCTTCGGCCAGCAGGACGTCGGTGCGGTCGGAAAGGGCGCGGATTTCCGGCTTGGTGAGGTGCTCGGCCAGCTCGCCGCCGAGCCGGCCGTCCAGGTCCGCGCGGAGCTTCCGCAGTTTCTCGACCGCGTCCGCGGGCAGCGGCTCGCCGACCCAGCCCCACAGCACGGTGCGCAGTTTCGGGTCGGTGTGCAGGCAGATGCCGTGGTCGACGCCGTAGACGTGGCCGTCCGTGCCGGCCAGCAGGTGCCCGCCCTTGCGGTCGGTGTTGTTGACCACCGCGTCGAGCACGGCCAGTTCGCGCAGGTCCGGATGGTCGGCGTGGACGAGGTAGGCCGGGTCGCCGAACCGGTCCTGCGCCTGCAGCACGACCCGCCAGCCTTCCGGGACCTCGTCCGGCGCGCACACGTCGACCACTTCCTCGTCGGCCGTCTCGACCCACAGCTGCACCATGCCCGGTCCGAACGGGCCGTCGCGCAGCACGGTGGGCGGGATCGCGCCGAGGCCGCAGGCGTCGGAGATCATCGCGGTGGCGACCTCGCGGCCGGCGAGCGTGCCGTCCGGGAAGTCCCACAGCGGCTTCTCGCCGGACACCGGCTTGTACACGACCCGCCCGGTCACGCCGTCGAGCTCGATGGCGCAGAAGAGGGTGACGTTCGAGGCGTCGACCAACCTGCCCTCGACGTCGATGCGGCCGCGGGAGACGAAGTCGCGGGCGGCCGGGTCGGCCGGCCCGGGCGGGGTGCTGGGCACGGCCGCCCTCAGTCCTCGGTCACATCGACGTCGCGCCGGTAGCCGTTCTGCCGCGGGCAGATGTGCCCGGTCGGGTCGAGCGGCTCGCCGCACAGCGGGCACGGTTTGCGGCCGGCGTTCACCACCCGTTCGGCTCGTTCGGCGAAGGCGCGCGCGGCGACCGGGGTGAGGAACACGCGGACCGCGTCCGGGCCTTCCTCGGTGTCGTCGAGCACGACCGTCTCGTCGATCTCGCCCTCGGTGATCGCGAGCAGTTCGACCACGACGGCGCTGGACTCGGCGTCCCAGCCGAGCCCCATCGTGCCGACCCGGAACTCCTCTTCGACCGGCACCGCGAGCGGTTCGGTGTCGACCTGGTCGGCCGGGGCCTCGTCGGGGACGTCGGCGCCGAACCGGCTGGCGACCTCCTCCAGCAGCGCCCCGAGCCGTTCGGCGAGGACGACGACCTGCTGTTTTTCGATCGTGACGCTGATCGTCCGCACGTCCTCCGTCGCCTGGAGGTAGAAGGTGCGGTCGCCGGGCTCGCCGACCGTGCCGGCCACGAACCGGTCGGGCTTGCGGAAGACGTGGATTACGCGTGACATAACGCCTTCGACCCTAGGCCACCGGCGCATGATCGGCATCCGCCGCCCCGGGGTTCCCGCGACTCGCCGGGCGCTCCCTGCGCGGTGCGTGCGGATCCGGACACGCAGCGAATCCTCGTTAGGCTTTCCGGGTGCCTCGCATAGCTCCTCATGGAACCTGGACCTCTCCCGTCACAGCCGCCGACGCCGCGGCGGCAGGCGGCGGCGCGCAGTGGCTCGCCGCGGTCGACGGCGCGCTCTGGTGGGCCGAAGCCCGCCCCGCCGAGGGCGGCCGGGTCGCGCTCGTGCGCGCGCTGCCCGGCGGCGGCGCCGAAGACGTGCTGCCCGCGCCGTGGAACGTGCGGAACCGCGTCCACGAGTACGGCGGTCGGCCGTGGATCGCGGTCGACGGCACGGTGGTCTTCACGCACTGGGCCGATCAGCGCGTATACGCGCTGAAGGACGGCGAAGTCTCCGCGCTGACCCCGGAACCGGCCACGCCGCAAGGCGTCCGGTACGGCGATCTCCGGGCCGGCCGCGAAGGCGAGGTGTGGGCGGTCCGCGAGCGCAGCACCGGTGAGCGGCGCACGGACATCTCGCGCGAGCTGGTCGCGATCCCGCTGGACGGTTCGGCCGAGCGGGTGCTCGCCGAGGGACACCGGTTCTTCACCGCGCCGCAGCTGTCGCCGGACGGCGGGCACGCCGCCTGGATCGCGTGGGACCACCCGGCGATGCCGTGGGACGGGACCGAGCTGTTCGTCGCGCCGGTGGCGGCCGACGGTTCGTTCGGCGAGGCGCGCGTGCTGGCCGGCGGGCCGGAGGTCGCGGTGTGCCAGGTCGCATGGGAGTCGGCGGAGCGGCTGCTGGTGCTCGCCGACCCGGACGGCTGGTGGAACCTGCACCGGGTCGGCTTGGACGGTTCGGTCGTCAACCTCGCGCCGGTCGAGCGCGAACTGGGCGGGCCGATGTGGAAGCTGGGCCTGAGCTGGTTCACACCGCTGGGCGGCGGCCGGCACGCGGTCGTCGACGGGCACCGGCTGGCGATCCTGGACGAGAGCGACCGGTCGGTGACGCCGGTCGGCACCGAGCTGACGGTGTGGTCGGCCAGTGGCCTGGTCTCGCTGCCGGACGGCGTCGCCGGGATCGCGGGCGGGCCGCGGCACGAGGCCGCGGTCGTGGTCCTGGACCCGGCCGCCGGCACCTGGCGCGAACTCACGCCGCAGCCGGCAGCGCTGCCGCCCGCGGAGTATCTGCCGGTGCCGCAGGAACGCACGTTCGCCGCGGCGGACGGCACGAAGATCCCGGCGTTCGTGTTCCCGCCGGCCAACCCGGACTTCGCCGCGCCGGACGGGGAGCTGCCGCCGTACGTGATCCACGTGCACGGCGGCCCCACCGGCAGCAGCGACGAATCGCTCGACCTGGACTTCGCGTACTTCACCAGCCGCGGCATCGGCGTCGTCGCGGTCAACTACGGCGGCTCGACCGGCTACGGACGCGCTTACCGCGAGCGGCTGCGGGAGCAGTGGGGCGTGGTGGACGTGCAGGACTGTGCGGCGGTCGCGGAGGCGCTCGTCGCCGAGGGCATCGCCGACGGCGCCCGGCTGGGCATCCGCGGCGGCAGCGCGGGCGGGTTCACCTCGGCCGCGTCGATCACGACGACCCGCACTTACGCGGCGGCGACCGTCAAGTTCCCGATCCTGGACTTCGCGGGCTGGACCGGCGAGGGCGGCGAGACGCACGACTTCGAGTCGCAGTACCTGGTCAGCATGGTCGGCCCGTACCCGGAGCAGGCGGAGCGCTACCGGGAGCGCTCGCCGATGACGCACGTGGGCTCGCTGGCCGGGCCGGTGCTGTTCCTGCAGGGGCTGGAGGACCAGATCTGCCCGCCGGAGCAGGCGGACCGGTTCGTCGCCGGGCTCGACGGCAGCGGGATTCCGCACGCGTACCTGCGGTTCGAGGGCGAGCAGCACGGGTTCCGCAAGGCGGAGACGATCGTCGCCGCGCTCGAAGCCGAGTTGTCGTTCTACGGCCAGGTGTTCGGCTTCGAGACGCCGGACGTGCCGCGGCTGGAGCTGTCCCGATGAGACCGGCTCGGCTGGTCGTCGGCGACACGGTCGCGCTGGTCGCGCCCTCCGGTCCGGTGCCGCAGGACCTGCTCGACGCCGCACTGCCGGTGCTCCGCGGCTGGGGCGTCAAGGTGCAGATCGGCGCCGGGGTGCGCGCGGAGGCGGTCGGGTCGTATCTGTCGGCGCCGGACGCTGCGCGTGCGGCGGAGTTCACCGAGGCGTGGCTGGACCCGGAGGTCCGGTGCGTGCTCGCCGCCCGCGGCGGCTACGGCGCGCAGCGGATGCTCGACCTGGTGGACTGGTCCGCGTTGCGGGCCGCAGGCCCGAAGCTGCTGGCCGGGTCGAGCGACGTGACCGCGCTGCACCGGGCGGTGCACACGCATCTGGACCTCGCCACCCTGCTGTCGCCGATGCCGGCGAGCGTTCTGTTCGACCAGGACGCCGCCGAGCATTTGCGGCGCACTCTGTTCGAACCGGACCACACCCGGGTGCTGCGAGCCAACGAACCGGACGTGCTGGTGCCCGGCCGCGCGCTGGGCGTCCTCGTGGGCGGCAACCTGTCGCTGCTGGCGTCCGGCATCGGCGCGGCCGAACAGGGCTCGGCGCGCGGCGGGATCGTGCTGCTGGAGGACGTGACCGAGAGCCGGTACCGGATCGACCGGATGGTGACCCAGCTGCTGCGGTCCGGCTGGTTCGAAGGCGTGCGCGGCGTCGTGCTGGGCTCGTGGGCCGCGTGCGGCGACCCGGACGAGATCCGGGAGCTGATGCGGGAACGGCTGTCGCCGCTCGGGGTGCCGATCCTGAGCGGGTTCGGCTTCGGGCACGTGCCCGGTTCGCCGACGCTGCCGCTCGGGGTGTCCGCGTCGCTGGACACCGACCTGGCCACGCTCACCCTCGACGCCCCCGCGCTGGACTGACTCCCGATGCGACTGTCCGCAGCGGAGGCCCGCACCCGGTTCGCCGGGGCGCGGGTGGCCCGGCTGGCCACAGTGGACGGTCGGGGGGCGCCGCACCTGGTGCCGGTCACCTTCGCGGTCCGCGACGACCAGGTGGTGTTCGCGATCGACCACAAACCCAAGACCACCACGGCGTTGCGGCGGCTGGCGAACATCGCGGAGAACCCGCAGGTGTCGTTCCTGGCCGACGTGTACGACGAGGACTGGACGCGGTTGTGGTGGGTGCGCGCGGACGGGACGGCGCGGGTGGCGGCCGAGGCGGAACGGAACCGGTTCGCCGGCTGGCTGATCGAGAAGTATCCGCAATACGCGGAGCGACCGCCGGAGCATTCCGTGGTGGTGACCGAGGTGCACACCTGGCGGGGGTGGGCCGGGGCGTAACGCCTGGGCACGGGTTGGCGAATAGCTGCGCGTAGACGCCGGAGACGTCCGCTCCGCTGGGCGGTGAGCCAAGACGCAAAATCGAACAGTCCCACGCTGGCGGTTCCCACAGCATTCGGCGCACAGGTATCGCGCTCCCGTCAGCCGGTGAGGCGTCATCCTGCCTTTCGCCCGTTGACGTGAGCTCAGCGTTCGCGAGTCAATGGGACGGTAGGGTCCAGCGGATTGAGGTGAAACACATCGTTGGCGTCGACGTAAGCTCTGACTTCTGGATTGCCGCGAAAGTAAGCGATGGCGACGTTGGTGAATCGCATCCTTCCCCCACCGAGATGGGTGATGCCCTCAGGCTGATAGAGCCGAGCGAACCAATTAGCCTTCGTCTCGTCCATAGTGGCGGTATAGGTTCCGGCCCTGCCTGCTCTAATCTCATGGGCGGCCAGGGCGTCCCCCCACATTGCGAGCGTGAGAATCTCCTGTATTGCGCGGCCGAGTGTTTCATGTCCTCCGTGGTCCGACGGGCTGTACTTGGCACGGCGGGCCAGGCCCCCTTGCCAGTAGCTGTCGTCGTCGCCGGGGACGCCTCGGACCACTGTCTGCCAGGTAAGACGTCGATAATAAGGATGCGGTGCCTTCTCGGCCCAGCCAATAGGAAACCCGTTGGCGCTGCCGTCGTCCGCGCAGATCTGCACGACACCGGTCCGCAGATGCCGGGGGACCAGATTTCGTAGCTCCAGGAGGCCCTTGGCGTACGAATCCAAGCGGTCCTTGCTCACATCAATCGCCCCCGGTTCTCATCCGAATCGTCCCCGAGCGCGGCGACACGCCTCATGCCCAGATCGGCACGTCTAAGATGTCTGGAAGCGCTCATGCACGTAACGTAGCGCAGCCGGATGACATTTCGATGAAAGCGCAGCACCACTGTCCCGGCCCGCCCCGCAAAACGGGTTCGTCCCCAGAACCTGGACTTCAGCGCCCTGGACCTGTCCGCATTCCTCGGCCACTACGCTGCTGCGGACCGGGCTGGCTTGCGGCGTCCGGGCACTCGCGCTGACCGCTGACAGCCCGGAGGCGGGCCCCGCGGCGCAGCAGGCAGACTTGAAGTGCATCGCGCCGACCCCGGTCGCTGCCTTCTACGAGCCCTGACCCGTCGTCGACGACTGACCGATCGGTGCGTCCCCCCACTCCCCCATTACAGTGCACACAGCGCTGAACGAAACGGAGTGCAGGTGACCGAGAGCGACATCCGACCGGCTTCGATTTCGTTTCAAGGCAAGGGCGTCCGGCTCGCCGGCGACCGCTGGGAGCCGTCGGCGGCCAGGCGGGGCACGGTGCTGTTCCTGCACGGCGGCGGACAGACCCGGCATTCCTGGGGCCGGGCCGCCGAACGGGTCGCGCGCAGCGGCTGGGCGGCGGTCACGCTCGACGCCCGGGGGCACGGCGACAGCGAGTGGGCTTCGGACGAGGGCTACTCGCTCGACGCGTTCGTGGACGACCTCTACGCGGTCATCGAAGCGCTCGACGACGTTCCGGTGCTGGTCGGCGCGTCTCTCGGCGGTCTGACGTCGCTCGCCGCGGCCGGGGAGCGGCCAGGGTGTGCGGCGGGGGTGGTGCTGGTCGACGTGACGCCGCGGATTTCGGCTGCCGGGCGCGAGCGGATCGTCGCGTTCATGGCGGGCGCGCCGAACGGGTTCGGGTCGCTGGAGGAGGTCGCGGACGCGATCCACGCGTACAACCCGCACCGGCGGCGGCCGCGCAGTCTCGACGGGCTGCGCAAGAACGTGCGGCAGCGCGCGGACGGGCGCTGGTACTGGCATTGGGACCCGCGATTCCTGGATTTCGGCGACGAGCCGAGCCGCGACATCGGCGAGGACCGGCTGGCCGACGCGGCGCGTGCGGTACGGGTGCCGACGATGCTGGTGCGCGGCAGCGAGTCCGACATCGTGACCGACGAGAGCGTCGAGGACCTCCGCCGGCTGGTGCCGGGCGCGCGGTTCGAGGAGGTCTCGGCCGGGCACATGGTGGCCGGGGACGACAACGACGTCTTTTCCGCGCAGCTGGTCGACTTTCTCGAGAACGACGTCGCGGGCCGGGCGTAATCGTCAGCCGAGGGCGGCCTCGGCGCCGGCTCGTTCGCGCGCGGCGAGGATGTCCGGGACGTGCGTCTCGGCCCACTGGCGGACGGCGCGCAGCGGAATCAGCAGAGAGCGGCCCAGCTCGGTCAACGCGTATTCGACGTGCGGCGGGTTGCCGCCCCGGTCGGTGCGGGCGACCAGGCCGTCGGTCTCCATCGCGCGCAGCGTCTCGGTGAGGGCTTTCGGGGTGATCCCGCGGATGTGCGCTTTGAGCTCGGTGAATCGCATCGGACCGTGCTCCAGCGCGTTGACCGCGAATACCGTCCAGCGCGCTCCGATGCGGTGCAGCACGGTGCGGCTCGGGCAGGTCGCTGCCATCACGTTGTACGCCTTGCCCATGAGGTCCTCCCGGTAGCGTTGAAGATACCGGTAGCAAATCTATACCGTCCTGGTCATGAACGAAAAACTGACAGGCAAGCGGATTCTGGTCGTCGGCGGCGCGCGCGGCATCGGCGCGGAGATCGCCCGGCGCGGCGAACAGGCCGGCGCCGAGGTCTTCGTCGCGGCGCGGTCCGGGTCCGAGCTCCGGATCGACGTCACCGACGAGACGACCATCGCGCGAGCGGCGGAGTCGCTCGGCGAGGTGGACCACGTGATCTCCACCGCCTCGGCGCACCACGACGTGCCGGTGCCCGACCTGGAACACGACAAGATCCAAGCGGCCTTCTCCGCCAAGGTCGTCGGCCCGCTGCTGCTGGCCAAGCACTTCGCCCCGCGCATGTCCGCCGGCGGGTCGTTCCTGTTCTTCTCCGGCATCGTGGGCTGGCAGCCCAAGCCCGGCACCGTCGTGAAAGGCACCGCGAACGCTGCGCTGGCCGCGCTGGTGACGCATTTGGCCGTCGAGCTCGCCCCGCTGCGGGTCAACGCGATCGCACCGGGGATCACCGACTCCGGCGCCTGGGACGGCCTTCCGGCGGAGCGGCGCAGCGCCTTGTACGAGCGGGCCGCCGCGGCATCGCTCGCCGGCCGGGTCGGGACGCTCGACGACGTCGCCGACGCCGCCTGGTGGCTTCTCGGGGCGGGATGGGTGACCGGCGAGACGGTCCACGTCGACGGCGGCTGCCGGCATCGCTGACCCAGTGCTCCGATGACCGGAACCGAAACCGGGCACCGATGGACAAGATCGTGTTCCTCCGCGGTGTTCATTTGACCTGGATTCGGAAAGACTCCTACCTTGGGTCTCCCAGACATCGGAGGTCCGCCGCCGCCGACCGATGTGCCCCTTTCGCTCCTGCCGGAAAGGACACTCCGCGATGCCGGAATTCCCAGATTTCCCGCGCCGGACAGCGCTGCGCACGCTCGCCGGAGCGGCGCTCGCCGCGCCGTTCGCGGCCGGGCCGCTCGCCCGGCTCGCCGCCGCCGGCCCCGCTGCACCGAGCCTGGCGTGGCATCCCGATCCGAACAAGGACGGGCTGAAGGCGTTCGAGGGAGTCGAAGCCGACCGGGCAGGGTTGCACCCGGACCGCAAGTACGTGGTCGTGCAAGGAGACCATTACCGGTTCAACATCTGGCGCGACGACCGGGATTCCACCGGCGGCGGCGACCGGCAGCGGACCGAGGTCAAGGGCATGGTGCAGAACGGCACGATGCTGAAGATGCACAACGGCGAGACCTGGACGATCTCCTACGAGATGTTCATGCCGGCGAGCCTGCACGGGACGAACCGGTTCACGCACATCTTCCAGACGAAGAACCCGAGCGGGAACAGCGGCGGCGACGCGGCCGCGTACGGCCCGTGGGTGACGCTGGACCTGATCCGCGAGGGCGGCACGGAGATGATCTCGGCGCGGGCGTACGCGAACCCGGGCTCGCCGTCGATCGCGTCGGCTCCGCTGGCGCCGTTGCGAGAGAAGTGGATCACCGTCGAGTGGACGCTCACGCCGGGCGATTCGGGTGCGGCGGCTTGCGTGATCCGGAACGGGACCGGGGCCGGCGCGCCGATCGCCGCGCAGGGCCGCAAGACCGGCGTGAAGTTGCCGGACCAAGGCGACTACGTCCGTCCGAAGTGGGGCATCTACCGGTCGGTGGAGAGCACGCCGTCGGACATCCTGGACACCTACCTGATGTTCCGGAACTACCAGGCGGCGCGGAAGTAGCGAAGGAAAACGGGCGGTGCTCCCCGGCTGGGGAGCACCGCCCGTTGTCGATCGGTCAGTCGGCGGCCGGCAGGAACTCTTCGTCCTTGGGCTTCTTCCGCCAGGCGGCGATCAGCCCGAGCGGGTCCGGACGCAACAGCGACGCGGCGGCGTAGAGGCTGGCCACGACGACGATCGCGATGAACCACCAGTCGTAGAGCGCCTGCTCGCCGGTCGGGTAGTACACCAGGGTCACGAACACCGAGACCCCGACGATCACCGACAGGTTGCGCCGTTCCCAAGGGAACGCGGAGATCAGCACGAAGCCCCACGTGAGGTACCAGGGCAGGGTCGGCGGCATCAGGATCGCGACGGCCAGCAGCGTGATCGCGGCGCGGTACACCGCTTCCTTGCCGCCTTCGCGGGCCAGCCACCACTGGCGGACGCCGAAGACGACCAGGCCGATCATCGCGATGGCGCGGGCGACGGTGACGAACGGCGACGGCTGGACGTTGACGAGCAGGTGGACGAGGTTGTACACCGCTTCGCCGACGCCGCTGGGGAAGTTCAGCCAGTTCGTGATCAGCTGCGGGGCCTTGAGACCGGACCACCAGCCGAGGTTGAGCGAGCCGAGCGACACCCAGGTGCCCAGGAGGAACACCGGCAGGAACAGGGCGACGGACGCGGCGCCCGCCTTGAAGAAGTTCTTCGTCTTGGACGGGCCGGCCATGTCCGCGGCCCACATCCAGACCGTGAACGGCAGCGCGACCGCGGCGGTGGGCTTGATCAGCATCCCGATGGTGATGAGCACGACCGCGACCGCGTGCTTGCGTTCGAGCGCGGCCAGCACGCCGATGGCGAGGAAGCCGAGCATCATCAGGTCGTTGTGCGGGCCGCCGAAGAGGTGGATGACCATCATCGGGCTGGCCACCGCGACCCACAGCGCGACCGGCAGCTTCCCGCCGAGGTGCTTGACCAGCCGGGGCAGCGCCCAAAGCGTCATGCCGAGCCCGACCAGCAGCACCAGCCGGGTGAGGACGACGCCGGCGATCATGTCGTCCTGGGTGACCGACACGATGCCCTTGGAGATCAGCAGGAACAGCGGCCCGTACGGGGCGGGCGTGGTCTGCCACAGCGGGTGCACGTTCTGCACGACGTTCGGCAGCGCGTTGAGCTCGGCCGGGCCGTTGGCGTACGGGTCGAGCCCGTAGAGCAGCTGTGCGCCCTGGCCGAGGTAGGAGAAGACGTCACGGGTGAACAGCGGCGGCGACACGATCAGCGGCGCCATCCAGCACAGCGCCGCGATCAGGATCGGTTTGCTGCCGATCCGGCCGGCCAGCGCGTAGCGGCCGAGCCGCACCCACGCCCACACCACCAGGCCGAAGCCGGTGTAGAGGACCGCGTTGGCGAGCGCCCGGCCATGCCCGTAGCGGATCCAGGACAGCGGGCCGTGGCCCAGGACCGGGTCGCGGATGAGGATGCCGCCCGCGCCGAGCGCGGCGAGCATGAGGAGGGTGCTTCCGACCGTGCCCATCGCGATGGTGCGGTACGGGAAGCGCGCAGGCGTCAGGAACGGCCGGTCGAGAGTGCCGGCGTTCGGCTGCGCAGTGTCGGTCGTAGTGGCCATTTCGATCCAGAAGATTACCGGGTGCAGTCGGCTGTCCCCGCGCGGGCTCCGGGCGCGGGCGGTCGGCCCGTGCCCGGAGCGCGGTCGGGGTCAGCGCGGTGCGGCGCTGCGCTGCGCGGTGCCGCCGGGGAGGGCGGCGAGCAGCGATTTCGTGTATTCGTGCTGAGGGTCCAGCAGGACTTGTTCGACAGTACCGGTTTCCACGAGCTCGCCGCGGTACATCACCGCGACCCGGTCGGCGATGTTCCAGGCCAGTCCGAGGTCGTGCGTGATGACCAGAGCGGACAGGCCGAGGTTGCGGCGCAGCCGCAGGAACAGGGCGAGGATTTCGCCGCGGACGGACGCGTCGAGCGAGGCCACCGGCTCGTCGGCGAGCAGCAGCGACGGGCCGAGCGCGAGCGCGCCGGCGATGACCACGCGCTGGCGCTGGCCGCCGGACAGCTCGTGCGGCAGCCGGTCGAGGTATTTCTCCGGCGGGCGCAGTTCGGCCGATTCCAGTGCCTTGAGCACGATGCCGCGTTCTTCCGGCAGACCGTGGATGCGCGGTCCTTCGGCGACGGCTTCGTAGACGGTGTGCGCCGGGTTGAGCGCGCTGGTCGGGTCCTGCAGGACGAGCTGGACCTGCCGCCGGTACGCGCGCAGCTCCGCTCCGCCCGAGGGCAGCGGCTTGCCCGCGTAGCTGATCGTGCCGGCGTCGTGTTTCTGCAGGCCGAGCAGCGTGCGGGCGAGGGTGGTTTTGCCGGAGCCGGACTGGCCGACGAGCGCGACGATCTCGTCCCGGGCGACTTCCAGATCCACCCCGTTGACGGCGTGGATCCGCTTGCCGGTGCGGTCCCGGAAGGCGACGTGCAGGTCGTGCGCGGCGAGCAGCGGCGCCTGCCCCGTCCCGGCGCGTTCCTCCGGTTCCGGCGGCAGCGGCGTGGTTGTGGCAGGGGCGAACCGCGACGCCGGGTCTCCGACGGTCGGGAACGCCGCGGCCAGCGCGCGGCTGTGCTCGTGTTCCGGCGCCGACATCAGCTCGGCGCTGGGCCGTTCCTCGACAAGCTGCCCGTCGTACATCACCGCGATGCGTTCGCAGGTCGAGGCAAGCACGGACAGGTCGTGGCTGATCATCATCAGCCCGATGCCGCGTTCGGCGACCAGTTTCGACAGCACGGACAGCACCTGGGCCTGCACGATGACGTCGAGCGCGGTGGTCGGTTCGTCGGCGATCACCAGCCGGGGTTCGCAGGCCAGCGCCATCGCGATCATCACGCGCTGTTTCTGGCCGCCGGACAGCTCGTGCGGGTAGGCGTCCGCGCGCGAGCGCGGCAGGTCGACCTGTTCCAGCAGTTCCGTGACCCGGGCCTGGACCTGCGTTTCGGACGGCGCGTTGCCGGCCGGGGCGTGGATCCGGATCGGTTCGGCGATCTGCTCGCCGATGCGGCGGACCGGGTTGAGCGCGTGCATCGCGCCCTGGAACACCACCGACGCCTCGGCCCAGCGGACCGCGCGCAGCCTTCCCCAGCGCATCTCTTCGACGTTCTCGCCGTCGAGCAGGATCTCGCCGGAGATCCGCGCGCTGCGCGGCAGCAGCCGCAGGATGCTCATCGCGACGGTGGATTTGCCGGAGCCGGACTCCCCCGCGACGCCGAGCGTGCCGCCCGCGTCCAGGCGCAGGTCCACGCCGCGCACGGCGGGGACGTCGCCGCTGCCGGTGAGGTAGGTGACGCCGAGGTTTTTCAGTTCGAGCAGCGGGGTGGTCACGAGTGCCGTCCTTTGAGCCGCGGGTTCAGCACCGTCTCCAGTCCGCGTCCGACGAGGGTGAACATCAGGACGACGCACACGATCGCGATGCCCGGCGGGAGCAGGTTCCACCAGGCGCCGCGGGTGACCGCGCCGTTGTTGAGCGCCGTTTCCAGCATCGCGCCCCAGGAGATCGAGTTCGGGTCGCCGACGCCGAGGAACGACAGCGTGGCGTCGGCGATCACCGAGTTGCCGACCACCAGGGTGGTGTTGGCGAGCACCAGCGGCGCGACGCCGGGCAGCACGTGCCTGACGATCACGTGCAGGTGCCCGCCGCCGAGCGCGCGGCTGCGTTCGATGTACGGCCGGCTTTCGATGGTGAGGGTCTGCGCGCGGACCAGGCGCGCGGTGCCCGGCCAGGCGGTGACGCCGATGGCGAGCACGATCGTCCAGATTCCTTGCGGCAGCACGGCGGACAGTGCGATGGCCAGCACCAGCGACGGCAGCACGAGGAAGAAGTCGGTGAACCGCAGCAGGATCGCCGACACCCAGCCGCCGAAGTGCGCGGCGGCGATGCCGATCAGGGTGCCGATGAACACGCTGAGGACGGTCGCGCAGAACCCGACGAGCAGCGAGATCCGGGTGCCCCACACCGTCATCAGCAGCACCGAGCGGCCGTCGATGTCGGTGCCGAGCCAGAACTGGCCGTCCGGCGGGCTGAGCGGCCGCCCGGTGACCTTGGTGACGTCGAGCCCGCTCTGGTCGCTGATCAGCGGCAGCGCCAATGCGACCAGCACGGTGAGCACGAGCAGGCAGAAGCCGACGAGCGCGGCTTTCTGGCCGGCGAATTCGTGCCAGGTGCGGACGATCCCGGCGCGACGGCGCCGCCAGGCGATCGCGCGGGGGCTTTCGGCGGTGGTTCCGGCGGCGGTCATGCGGTACGCACCCTAGGGTCGAGCACGCGGTAGAGCAGCTCCGCGAACATGTTCATCAGGACCACGGCGCTCGCGAGGACGACGAACACCCCTTGCAGCACCGGCAGATCCGGGCCGTGCAGCGCGTCGTAGGTGAGCTGGCCCAGTCCGGGCCAGCTGAACACCGCCTCGACGGTGACCGCGCCCGCGACGACCGCGCCGAACTGCATGAAGACCAGCGTCACTGCGGGCAGCAGCGCGTTCGGGACCGCGTGCCGGCGGCGGACCAGGTCGTCGCGCAGTCCCTTGGCGCGGGCGGTGGTGAGGTAGTCGGCGTTCATCTCCCCCAGCAGCGACGAGCGCATCACCAGCATGTACTGCGCGTAGAAGACCGCGAGCAGCGTGAGGCACGGCAGGATCAGGTGGTGCAGCACGTCCAGGCCCTGTGCGAAGAATCCGGGTCCGGCGTCCGGGGAGTGCATGCCTCGGCTGGGGAACAGGCCGTTGGTCGCGACGAGCAGCAGCAGCCCGAGCCAGAACTGCGGGACCGACCACAGGGTCAACGCGATGCCGGTCTGCGCGCGGTCGAAGAAGCTGTCGCGCTTCCAGGCGGCGCGGATGCCGAGCCACAGTCCCAACGCGACGGCCAGGATCGTGGCGCTGCCGACGAGCAGGACGGTCGGCCAGAGGCGTTCGCCGATCATGTCGAGCACCGGGCGGCGCTCGATGTAGGACTCGCCGAAGTCGCCCTGGAACAAGCCCAGGAAGTAGTTGCCGAACTGGGCGAGCATCGGCTTGTCGATGCCGAGCCGGGCGCGCAGCTCGGCGATCTGGCCCGGGTCGGTGGGCCGGTCGCGGGCCATGAACGCGATCGGGTCGCCGGGCAGCATCCGGAAGAGGAAGAACCCGAGGACGATCACCAGCAGGATGCTGGCGACCGCTTCGGCGATCTTCGTCAGGACGAACCGCGGCGTCCCGGTCCCGCCGCGGCGTTCGTCGGGATCGGCGAGCGCCGCGGCTTGGTCGGTGGCGAGGGCTTGGCTCATCTGCCTGCCTCCGGCGGACGACGTGCCGTGAAGGGAACATTGAGGGACTCAGAGTCCGTGAAGGTTCCCTTCACGGCTCGCTGGCCGGACATCCGGTTCACTCCCGGTCGTCCGCGGACTTGCCGCGGCGCGAGAGTGCGACGCCGCCGCCGACCAGCGCGACGACCACCACGGCGCCGACGATGATCCATACGTTCGCGCCGAAGCCGCTGTCGCCGGACGCGGCCGCGCTGTCGGCCGGGACCGCGCCGTACACGCCCCAGTAGCCGGTCTGCTCGAGGATCTGGCCTTCCGGTTGCGGCTGCTTGCCGAACTCGGAGAACTTGTCGGTCCGGTACGCCTCGAGCACGTTGTCGTAGTCGAAAACGATGTTCGGGACCTGGCTGTACATCCGGGCCTGCGCCTGCTTGACGTACCCGGCGCGGACCGCCGGGTCGGTCTCGGCGAGCTGCTTGGCGTAGAGCGCGTCGTATTCCGCGTCGCAGAAGAAGCTGTCGGAAGTACCGCCCTTGCCCTGGGCGTTCGGCCGCGAGGCGCAGGTGTGCAGCGACAGCGCGTAGTCCGGGTCCGGGCTGGTGCCGTAGCCGGAGATGGCGAGGTCGTAGTTGCCGGCGTTGGTGCGGTCGTTGAGCTCGTCGTCGGAGACGAGTTCCTGCTTCACCGAGATGCCGATGTCGTGCAGCCAGCCGGTCACGTACTGGGCGAGACGCTGGTCGTTGGCGCGGTTGGCGTGGCCGGCGAGGCGCAGCTCGAGGCGTGCGCCGCCGGGAGCGGTGCGGATGCCGTCCTGGCCCTTCGGATAGCCGGCCGCGTCCAGCGCGGCATTGGCCGCGGCGAGGTCGAACGGGCGTGCCTCGGCGGGCGAGGGCTCCCAGTGGTAGTCCGAATAGACCGCGGGCACCACGCCGGTGCCGGGCTGGGCGTAGCCGCCGGCGACCTTGTCCACGATCGTCTTGATGTCGATGGCCTGCGCGATCGCCTTGCGCACCCGCAGGTCCTTGAGCACCGGGTTGCCGTTGCCGATCGGCTTGTTCTCGTTGTTCTCGACGCCGAAGTTCAGGTTGATCGAGTTGTAGCGGCGGCCGGGCGCCTTGTTCTGCGCGATGTTCGGCTGGCCCTTGAGCGCGTCGAACTGCGTCGGGGTGAGCCGGTTGATCACGTCGACCTCGCCCTGTTTGAGGGCGTTCACCGCGGCTTCGACGTCCTTGAACACCAGCAGCTGCAGCTCGTCGACCTTGGGCGCGCCGCGCCAGTAGTCCTTGTTGGCCTTGAACTTGACGTACTCGTTCTGCTTGTAGTCGGTGATGGTGAACGGCCCGTCGTCGACGCCGACCACCGGGAGGCTGTCGGACTTCGGGTCGTTGAGGTCCTTGATCTGCGACCACACGTGCTCGGGCACGATCGGGACGTCGAGCAGCTGCATGGTGGCCTGGACGGTTTTGGTCTTGATGACCAGCGTGGTGTCGTCCGGCGCGCTGACCGACTGGAAGCTGGAGACGTAGTTGCCGTTCGCGGTGCGCGCGGTCTCGTCGGTGAGCATCCGGTTGAAGGTGTAGGCGGCGTCCTTGGCGGTGACCGGCTGCCCGTCGGACCACTTCGCGCCCTTGCGGATCTTGAAGGTCCAGGTCAGCTTGTCCGGCGAGGTCGACCAGGACTCCGCGAGCGCGGGCGCCGCGACGGCCTTGTCCTGCGACGGGATGGTGAGGAACTCGTAGATGAACCGGCCGACCTGGGTCGAGGCGACCAGGCTGGCGGTGAACGGGTTCAAGTGGTCGATACCAGTGGTGAGCGCGACCCGCAGCACCTTCGGCTTGGCCGGCTCCTGCGCGGCCGCCGTGGCCGCCAACGGCAGAATCGCCAATGTTCCCGCCATCGCGGCGCTGAATACGCGACCGAACCCGCGTCGTACGTGCTTCATCCGCACTTGAGAATCACCCCATCGTCCATCCCCGACCCCAGAGACGAAAAGTAACCACATACGACGGGAACCGCGCAATATCTGACCGGCCCGCCGTGCCGATCGTTATCGACCGGGCGCCGATCACTAGAGTGCGCCGCATGCGGATCCTGATCTCGGCCGACATGGAAGGCGCAACTGGGGTTACCTGGACCGACGACGTCGTGCCCGGGAGCCCGCAGTGGCAGCGGTTCCGGCGGATGTTCACCGGCGACGTCAACGCGGCGCTGGCCGGCCTGTACGCGGCCGGAGCGACCGACGTGCTGGTCAACGAGGCGCACTCGTCGCAGCGCAACCTGCTGCTGGAGGACCTCGACGAGCGCGCGCGGATGCTGACCGGGCGGCACAAGCCGCTCTCGATGATGCAGGGCATCGACTCCGGCGTGGACGGCGTGGTGTTCCTCGGCTACCACGCCGGCGCCGGTTTCGACGGCGTCCTGTCGCACACGTACCTGGAGAACCAGATCACCGGCGTGTGGCTGGACGACGTCCCTGCCAGCGAGGGCAGGCTGAACGCGGCGATGGCCGGCGAGTACGGCGTGCCGGTGCTGCTGGTCAGCGGTGACGACCAGACCTGCGAGGACGCCCGGGACTACGCGCCGGACGCGGAATTGGTGCAGGTCAAGGAATGCGTGAGCCGGTACGCCGCGATCTGCCTGCCGCCGGCGCGCACCGCGCGGCTGCTGGAGGCCGGTGCCCGGGACGCGATGTCCCGTGCCGGGCGGGTGGAACGGACGCCGGGGCGGCACCGGATCGAGGTCGAGTTCGACGCCAGTCATCTCGCGCAGGCGACCGCGGTGGTGCCGACGGTGGAGCAGACCGGGACGCGCCGGGTCGCGTTCGAGGCGTCGAGCATGACCGAAGCGATGAAGGCGTTCAAGGTGGTCACGGCCATCGCGGCGGGGGCGGTGCAAGGCATCTATGGCTGAGGTCGACGTCGTTTCGCTGTGCGCGGACCTGATCCGGTTCGACACCACCAACCACGGCAACGGACAGTCCGAGGGGGAACGCGACGCCGCCGAGTACGTGGCGGAATTCCTTGGCCGGCACGGGGTTTCCGCGCAGCTCCTCGAGTCCGCGCCGGGCCGGGCGAACGTGATCGCGCGGATCCCGGGTGCGGACCGGGCGCTGCCCGCGCTGCTCGTACAGGGCCACTTGGACGTGGTGCCGGCCGACGCGGCGGATTGGTCTGTACCGCCGTTTTCGGGCGAGGTGCGCGACGGGTTCCTGTGGGGCCGCGGCGCGGTCGACATGAAGGACTTCTGCGCGATGGTGCTGGCGTCGGTCGCGTCCGGGCTGCGGCCGCGCCGCGATCTGGTGCTGGCGTTCGTGGCCGACGAGGAGGACCGCGGCGACTACGGCGCGCACTGGCTGGTCGAGAACCATCCGGAGCTCTTCGATGGCTGCGCCGCGGCGATCAGCGAGTCCGGCGGCTACCGCTATCACGTTCCCGCCGCAGACGGCCGGAAAGTGCGGCTCTACCCGGTCGGCACGGCCGAGCGCGGGACCGCGCACTTGCGGCTGACCGCGCGCGGGCGAGCCGGGCACGGTTCGCGGCCGAACGACGAGAACGCGGTGATCCGGCTGGTTGGGGCGCTGCAGCGGATCGCCGAACACCGGTGGCCGGTGCAGCTGACGCCGACCGTGCAGGCGTTCCTGGAACGCACCGGCGCCGCGCTCGGCGTGCCGGTCGATCTTTCGTCCGGAGACGCCGTCGACGCGACGGTGGCCGCGCTGGGGCCGGCCGGGTCGCTGGTGGTGCCGACCGTGCGCAACAGCACGACGCCGACGATGCTGGACGCCGGGTACAAGGTGAACGTGATCCCGTCCACCGCGACCGCGCAAGTCGACGTCCGGGTGCTGCCCGGGGCTGAGACCGAGCTGTTCTCGGTGCTGGATTCGCTGCTGGGCGAGGGTGTGACGCGGGAATTCGTGGCGCATCAGCCGGCAGTGCAGGCGCCGGTCGATTCTCCGTGGTTCGACGCGATGGCGGCGGCGCTGCGCGCGGAGGATCCGGAGGCGGTGGTGGTGCCGTACTGCATGGGCGGCGGCACGGACGCGAAGGCGTTCACCCAGCTCGGGATGGCGTGCTACGGGTTCGCGCCGCTGGCGCTGCCGGAGGGCTTCCCGTACCGGGCCATGGCGCACGGCGTGGACGAGCGCGTGCCGGTGGACGGGCTGAGGTTCGGCGAACGAGTGGTGAAGCGGTTCCTGGAGTCTTGCTGAGGCGGTTGGCGAGTGGTCCGGACCGGCGGTCCGGACCACTCACGAAGCCGTCACGCGCTCCGCTGTCACGAGCCAGGCGGGGAGCCCGTCCGGCGCAGCGTACCGCGTCGAACGGACCGTCCACGGTGGACAGCCGGAGCGCGTCGTCCACTGTGAACTCGGCGGCCAGCTCGCGCTCCCGGGCTTTCGCGAGGTCGCCCACCACGGGCCAGCCGAGGGCGGCGACGTGCAGTGCGTTCTCCCCGGTCCCGCATCCAGCGTCGAGCACCGCGTCGCGGAATCCGCCCTCGGCGGCCAGTTCCTCGAACGCCGGCTGCGGGCGGCTGATGTCCCACGGGGCCCGGTCTTTCTGCGGACTGCCTGCTTGGCGTTCGCGCCTGGCTGGGGCCCGGTCGTCGGACGTCAGCGGGTGAATTCCGCCCACCAGCGGGCGCCGTCGCGCACGCGGTCCAGCGAAGCGACAGTGACGCCGTCTCGGGCGAACGATTCGACTTCGGCCTTGTTCAGCGGCCAGGGCGGACCGGCCCAGGTGTCCAGATCGATGGATTCCTCGGCGACCGCGCCGACGATCAGGGTCCCCCCGGGAGCGAGGAAGCCGGAGACCGAGGCGATGGCCGGGTCGTGCACGTCCTTGGGCATCGACTGGACGGTCATGATCTCCACGACCAGGTCGAACGCGTAGTGGAACTCGGCCGGCGGGGCGAGCAGGTCCGCGGTGCGGTAGGAGACCTCGGTGTCCGGAAAGCGGTTGAGCACCGCCTTGATCGCGCTGGGCGACACGTCGAACGCGGACGTTTCGTATCCCGCCGCGGCGAGCAGTTCGGCGTCGTCGGCCATCCCGCATCCCACGACCAGCGCGCGTTTGCCGTGGCCCGGCCGCTCGGCGACCCAGGCGACCAGCTCCGGCGACGGCTCGCCGCGGAACCAGGGAACGACTGCCTCGCCGGCTTCCGCCGCCGCGTACAGAGGTTCGAACCATCCGGTGGGATCACCGTCGGCAAGAGCGATTTCGGCCCGGCGGCGGGCCTCCTCGTCGGGATCGGTCGACATGGTTCTGTTATACCTCCCGGGCCGGGGCGCGGGGGTGCTCGACTGGCCGGAGCGGAGAAGCTTCCGCCATCCCACGCGCCCGAGTCCTTACCGGTTCCCGCGCGCCCGGGTCCCTACCGGCAGTGGCGGGTCGGCCGTGGCTCCGCTCCCGGCCGCCCGTGAGGGGCCCCTCGCCGGACTTGGATTCCCTCAAGGGGTCCTTCACGGACTTGGATTCCTTGATGGGGCCCTTCACGGACAGTCGGGCCGGGTGCGCCCGCGCGAGAAAGCCCGCCGCAGTCCCGCCGGGCAAGCCCCTGGCCGCGGCGCTTCCGGAGCGCGCTGCGCCGGCCGGCGCAGCGCGGCCACCGGCGCTTGTCCGTTTCGAGTCAGGTTTGCGGACCGGCCTTGACATCGATGTCACCCGCGTCTTTCACTTCCGGGGCCCCGAGATTCCCCGACTCACCCGCCCGACGAATTGGGAGCAACGATGCCCCGAAGTGCCAGACCGCTCCACGCCGTGCTCGCCGCGGCGGTGGCGGCGGCCGGCCTGGTCGTCCTGCCTGCCGCGGCCGCCGCCGCGCCGGCAGAGGCCGCCCCGCCGGACTTCGTTTCGTCGTTCGAAGCGAACGACCCGCCCGCGACGCAGGACGCCGTCGACACCGATGCCGCCGGGAAGCCGCGCGCTTCGGGCGTCAACGGCGCGAACGGCACCGCCATCCCCGGCGACATCCGGGGGAAGATCACCGACATCAGCGCGACCAGCGAGAACACCGGAGGCGGCGAGGTCGCCGCGAACCTGATCGACGGCAGCACCGGGACCAAGTGGCTGTCCTGGGATCCGGCCGCGTCGGTGACGTTCACGCTGTCCGCGCCGACCGCGATCACCCACTACGCGATCAGCTCGGCCAACGACGCGCCGGGCCGGGACCCGCGGGACTGGACGCTGCAGGGTTCGAACGACGGGTCGAGCTGGACGGACCTGGACAAGCAGTCCGGGCAGTCGTTCGCGAACCGCTTCCAGCAGAACGACTACAAGCTGGCCGCGCCGAGCGCCGCTTACACCTACTACCGGCTGGACGTCACGCGCAACAACGGCGACAGCATCATGCAGATGTCCGAGCTGCTGCTGGCCAACGACGACCCGGCTCCGCCGCCGCTGCCGAACATGCGCAGCGTGGTCGACTCCGGCCCGACTTCGGGCTACACCAACAAGAACCGGGTCGGGTTCACCGGGAAGAAGGCGTTCCGGTACTCGGGCAGCCAGCCGGCCGCCGGGCACGGCTACTCCTACAACAAGATCTACGACGTGCACCTGCCGGTGGCCGCCACCACCGAGCTGTCCTACAAGGTGCAGCCGCAGTTCGTCGAGGGCGATCTGAAGTACCCGAGCACGAACGTGGCGGTGGACCTGGACTTCACCGACGGCACGCATCTGCGCGATCTCGGCGCGACCGACCAGTACGGTTTCCCGCTGACGCCGGAAGGCCAGGGCGCGAGCAAGGTGCTGTACGCGAACCAGTGGAACCTGGTGCGTTCGGCGATCGGCCGGGTCGCCGCGGGCAAGACGATCGACCGGATCGTGGTCGGCTACGACAACCCGAGCGGGCCGGCGCAGTTCGCCGGCTGGCTGGACGACCTGAAGATCTCCGCGACGCCGACTCCGCCGGCCAGCGCCCGGCCCAGCGACAACGTGCTGACCACGCGCGGCACGATGGCGAACGGCACGTTCTCGCGAGGCAACAACTTCCCGGCGACCGCGGTGCCGCACGGGTTCAACTTCTGGACCCCGGTGACCGACGCGAGCTCGGCGAGCTGGCTGTACAACTACCACTCGCAGAACAACGGGGACAATCTCCCGCAGCTGCAGGCGTTCAGCGTGAGCCACGAGCCGAGCCCGTGGATGGGCGACCGGCAGAGCTTCCAGGTGATGCCTTCGGCCGCCGCGGGCGTGCCGGACGCGAACCGGGACAAGCGGGCGTTGCCGTTCACGCACGACAACGAGGTCGCGCGGCCGCACTACTACGGCGTGACGTTCCAGAACGGGATCAAGACCGAGATCGCGCCGGCTGATCACGCGGCGATGATGCGGTTCTCGTTCCCGGGCGCCGATTCCAGCCTGATCTTCGACAACGTGAACAACTCCGGCGGCCTGACTCTCGACCCGGCCAGCGGCACGCTCAGCGGGTACTCCGACGCGAAGAGCGGCTTGTCCGCGGGCGCCGGGCGGATGTTCGTCTACGCGACGTTCGACAAGCCGGTCACCGCCGGCGGGAAGCTGACCGGGCAGGGCCGGGACAACGTGACCGGTTATCTGCGGTTCGCCGCGGGCGGGGACAAGACGGTGACGATGCGGATCGCGACGTCGCTGATCAGCGTGGACCAGGCGAAGAAGAACCTGGAGCAGGAGATCGCGCCGAACGCCGGCTTCGACTCGGTGCGCGACGCGGCGCAGCGGGCGTGGGACAAGCAGCTCGGTGTGATCGAGGTGCAGGGCGCTTCGAAGGACCAGATGGAGACGCTGTACTCCAACCTGTACCGGTTGTTCCTGTACCCGAACGAGGGCTTCGAGAACGTCGGCACGAAGGAGGCGCCGAAGTACCAGTACGCGAGCCCGGTGTCGCCGAAGACCGGCACCGACACCCCGACGCAGACCGGGTCGAAGATCGTCGACGGCCAGACCTACGTGAACAACGGGTTCTGGGACACCTACCGCACGACGTGGCCGGCGTACTCGCTGCTCACGCCGGACATGGCGGGCAAGATGGTGGACGGCTTCGTGCAGCAGTACCGGGACGGCGGCTGGATCGCGCGGTGGTCCTCCCCCGGCTACGCGGATCTGATGACCGGCACCAGCTCGGATGTCGCGTTCGCCGACGCCTACCAGAAGGGCGTGACGAACTTCGACGTGAAGGCGGCCTATGACGCGGCCTTGAAGAACGCCACCGTGGCGCCGCCGAACTCGGCGGTCGGCCGCAAGGGACTGGACCAGTCGGAGTTCCTGGGCTACACGCCGAACTCGACCGGCGAGGGCTTCTCGTGGGCGATCGAGGGCTACGTCAACGACTTCGGCATCGCGAACCTGTCGAAGAAGCTGTACGACCAGGCGCCGGCGAACGATCCGCGGAAGGCGGAGTACCTGGAGAACTACCAGTACTTCACCAGCCGGGCGCAGCAGTACGTGAACCTGTTCGACCCGAGCGTCGGCTTCTTCCAGGGCAAGGACGCGAGCGGGAAGTTCACCAAGGACAAGGCGTCCTACGACCCGCGGGTGTGGGGCGGCGACTACACCGAGACCGACGGCTGGAACATGGCCTTCACCGTGCCGCAGGACGGGCAGGGGCTGGCGAATCTCTACGGCGGCAAGGACAAGCTGGGCGCGAAGCTCGACCAGTTCTTCGCCGATCAGGAGACCGCGACCTTCCCGGGCAGCTACGGCGGCACGATCCACGAGATGCGGGAGGCGCGGGACGTGCGGATGGGCCAGTACGGCCACTCCAACCAGCCCTCGCACCACATCCTCTACATGTACGACTACGCGGGCCAGCCGGCGAAGACGCAGGCGAAGGTGCGCGAAGCGGTGTCGCGGCTGTACACCGGCAGCGAGCTGGGCCAGGGCTACCCGGGCGACGAGGACAACGGCGAGATGTCGGCCTGGTACGTCTTCAGCTCGCTGGGCTTCTACCCGCTGCAGATGGGCAGCCCGAACTACGCGATCGGGTCGCCGCTGTTCACCAAGGCGACCGTGCACCTGCCGGGCGGCGACCTGGTGATCAACGCGCCGAAGAACTCGGCGAAGAACGTGTACGTGCAGGGCTTGAAGGTCAACGGCAAGGCGTGGACGTCGACGTCGCTGCCGCACGACCTGCTCGCCCACGGCGCCACGCTCGACTTCGACATGGGCCCGAACCCGTCGGCGTGGGGCACCGGCGCGAACGACGCGCCGAAGTCGATCACCACCGGCGACGCCGTGCCGACGCCGCTGCACGACGAGACCGGCCCGGGCAAGGGCACCTTGTCCACTTCGGACGGTTCGGACGCTTCGGCGCTGTTCGACAACACGTCGGGCACGCAGGCGAAGGTGACCGGTGCGGTGCAGTACCAGCTGAAGTCGACTGACGAGGCGGTCACGCACTACACGCTGACCTCGGGCACCGGTGCGGGCGACGCGAAGAGCTGGACGTTGAAGGGCTCCTATGACGGGAAGACCTGGACGGTCGCCGACCAGCAGACTGACCAGTCCTTCCGGTGGCGGCAGCAGACGCGGGCCTTCGCGGTGAAGAACCCGGCGCACTACGCCTATTACCGGCTGGAAGTCACCGCGACGACCGGCGGTCCGGCGAGCCTGTCGGAGGTCGAGCTGCTGGGCCGGCCGGACGCGTCGTGCACGAAGACGCTCACCGGCCAGCAGAACGGCCCGCTGACTGTGTCGAGCGGCGTGGTGTGCTTGAACGGCGCCACGGTCTCGGGACCGGTGAACGTGGCCCGGGGTGCTTCGCTGATCGTCCGGGGAGGCCAGATCGCTGGCCCGCTCGCGGCGAGCGGTGCGGCGCAGGTGGTGCTGAACCGGACGAAGGTGAACGGCCCGGTGTCGATCACCGGCAGCACCGGCCCGGTGTCGATCGAGCTGACCGACGTCACCGGCCCGGTCAGGTTGGACGGCAACCAGGCGACGCTGCTGACCGGCAGCACCGTCAACGGGCCGCTGGCGTGCACGGGGAACTCCCCCGCGCCGACCGACTATCAGCTGGCCAACACGGTGAACGGCCCGGCCGGCGGACAGTGCTCGAAGTTCTGACGGCGTGAGCCAGCGGGTGCCCCCTCGGGATTTTTCCCGAGGGGGCACCCGTTTCATGTCGCGTCTAGCCGGCTGGTCAGCGGCAGCAGCGCGCCAGCGTCCGGCGCAGGATTAGAGCTTGTCTCAGGTGGTGCGTGCCGAACGGTCCGCTGGTCTTGTCCGTGAAGGGCTCCTTCAGGGACTTGGATTCCCTCAAGGGGCCCTTCACGGACTTGGATTCCGTGATGGGGCCCTTCACGGACAGACCGGCAAAGGTGGCCGCCCGGGCATCACGACAGCGCCAGCTTGCTGCATCCCGAACCGGCCCGGCGGGCCACGACGCTGACCGCTGATCCCGCACTCGCGGTGCTGGACCGATTACCGTGGGGGCGGTGACCACGGCTGCGTTCTTCTCCTCGTTCGAAGCGGGCGATCCGCAGCCGGTCTCGCCGGCGTTGGCGGTGGACTCCGGGCCGCGGCGGTCGCCGACCGCGAAGACCGGCGTCGGGTTCACCGGGGCGAAGGCGTTGCGGTATTCGGCGGGGCCGCCGGCGGTGCTGTTCGAAGTGGACATTCCGGTCGCCGCCCACAGTGCGCTGTCGTATGTGGTGTTCCCGGCTTCCGACGGGCCGGTGCCGACCTACCGCAGCACCCGGGTCGCGCTGGACCTCGAGTTCGCCGACGGGACCCGGGCCGGGTTCTCCGCCGCCGAGCAGGGCGAGGCGAAGACGCTGTACGTGGACCAGTGGAACCTGGTCCGCCGCTCGCTGGCCGCGTTCGCCGGGAAGCGAGTTCGCCGGATCGTCCTGCGCACCGACCTGGCGGGCACCGCGGTCGGCTGGCTGGACGACGTCCGCCTCGCCGACGAACCGCCCGCCGAGAAGTCGTTGCCCGACCGGGTGCGCACCACTCGCGGCACGCATTCCAGCAGCCGGTTCTCCCGCGGCAACACCTTCCCGGCCACCGCCGTCCCGCACGGCTTCGCCTTCTGGACGCCGATCACCGACGCCCGGGCGCTGAACTGGTTCTACTCCTACCACCGCCACAACGACGCCGAGAACCGCCCGCGCTTGCAGGCGTTCGGCGTGAGCCACCAGCCGAGCCCGTGGATGGGCGATCGGCACACCTTCCATTTGATGCCCGGCACCGGACCGGTCGAACCGGACCGGGTCCGCCGGTCGCTCCCGTTCCGCCATGCCGACGAACTGGACCGCCCGCACCACTACGGCGTCCGCTTCGGCAACGGCATCACCGTTGACCTGGCACCGGCCGACCACGCGGCAATCTTCCGCTTCGCCTTTCCCACCGGGAACAACTGGCTCCTGTTCGACAATGCCCGCAACCGCGGCGGCATCCGGCTCAACCCGGACAACGGCGTGCTCACCGGCCACGCCTGGGTGCGCAGCGTCCACTCGGCCGGGGCACGCCGGATGTTCGTCTACGCCGAGACCGACCAGCGCCCGACCGGCGGCGGCCGGCTCCGCCGCCCGTTCTGGCGGACCGTCACCGGCTGGCTGGAGTTCGCCGACACCGAGGTCACGCTGCGCATCGCGACGTCCCTGATCAGCCTCGCCCAGGCGAAACGCAACCTGGAACTGGAAATCCCGCGCGGCACCGCATTCGAGCAGGTCCGCGACGAGGCCAAGGCGCGCTGGCAGGAAGTACTCGGCCGGGTGGAACTGGAGGGCGCGTCCGAAGACGCGCTCACCACCTTCTACTCCAACCTGTACCGGCTCTTCCTCTACCCGAACGCCGCCCACGAGAACACGCCGCACGGCGTGCGTCATGCCAGCCCGGTCGCCCGCAGCTTCCGGGCGAGCACCCGCCGCCGCACCGGCGCCAAGGTCGTCGACGGGGAGCTGTATGTCAACAACGGCTTCTGGGACACCTACCGCACTGCCTGGCCCGCGTACGCGCTTCTCGCGCCTCGCCAGTGCGGCCGGATGATCGACGGTTTCGTGCAGCAGTACCGCGAAGGCGGCTGGATCGCGCGGTGGTCCTCCCCCGGCTACGCCGATCTGATGACCGGCACCAGCTCGGATGTCGCGTTCGCCGACGCCTACCTCAAGGGCGTCCGGAACTTCGACGTCGAAGCCGCCTACGACGCGGCGCTCAAGAACGCCACCGTCGCTCCGCCGCGCCGGGGTGTCGGCCGCAAGGGACTCGACCGTTCCCCCTACCTCGGCTACACGCCGACCTCCACCCGCGGCGGCCTGTCCTGGGCGCTGGAAGGCTGCCTCAACGATGCCGGCCTCGCGAACCTTTCGGACGCGCTCGGCTTCGCCGACAACGCGCTCTACCTCCGCCAACGCGCCCAGCACTACCGCAATCACTTCGACCGGCGGATCGGTTTCTTCCAGGGCCGCACCCCGCACGGCGGCTGGCGCACCCCGGCGGCGGAATTCGACCCCCGGGTGTGGGGCCCGGACTACGTCGAGACGAATGCCTGGAACACCGCGTTCTCCGTCCCGCACGACGGCCCCGGCCTGGCCGCGCTGCACGGCGGCCCGGCCGCGCTGGAGGCGAAGCTGGACGAGTTCTTCCGGCTCGCGGAGACCGGCCAGGACCGCCGTATCCACGAAATGACCGAGGCCAGGGACGTGCGGATGGGCCAGTACGGCCACTCCAACCAGCCCTCGCACCACATCCCGTTCGTCTACGCGTTCGCCGGCGCGCACGCAAAACTGCAGCGCACGGTCCGCGAGGTGCTGCGCCGGCTGTACCTCGGCAGCGAGCTGGGCCAGGGCTATCCCGGGGACGAGGACAACGGCGAGATGTCGGCCTGGTATGTCTTCACCGCCCTCGGTCTCTATCCGCTGGCCGTCGGCAGCCCGCGGTACACGGCGTGCGCGCCGCTGTTCCGCTCCGCCACCGTGCACCTGGACGACGGAAAGGACCTGGTGATCCGAGCACCCCGCGCAGCGACCGCCGACGACGAGGCCGACACGCCGTACGTGCACGGCCTGACCGTCGACGGCGAACCGCATCCGTCGGCCACCCTCGCGCACGCGGTCCTCGCGCGCGGCGCGGTGCTGGAGTTCGACGTCCGTTCCGAGCCCGGCAGCTGGGGCGGCGGACCGGTCACCCCGGTCGAGCCCGCCCCGCTGTCCGACCTCGACGGCTCCGTGCACAGCCCCGACGGCCCGGCGGTGGCACTGGTCGACGACACCAGCCGAAGCCAAGCCGTTTTCCGCACCCGGTGCCCGGCCGTCACCTTCACGGTGACCGGCGAGCCGCGCGAAGTCGTCCTCTACACGCTCACGTCCGGCTCACGCGGCGGCGATCCGAGGGACTGGGTGCTGGAAGGCTCCGACGACGGGCAACACTGGCGGACGCTGGACGAACGCGCCGGCGAGGTGTTCCGCTGGCGACGGCAGCTCCGTCCGTTCGCGCTCGCCGCGCCTGCCGCGTGCCGGCACTACCGGCTGCGGGTCCGTGCCTCGTCCGGGCGGCGCGTCGCCCTCGCCCAGTGGGAGCTGCTCGCCCGATGATCACCGATCTGCGCAACGCGTTCTTCGACCGGCTGGCCGCGGCCGACCCGGGATTGGTCCGGCTGCGGCTCGCCGCGTCGGCGGTGCTTGGCATCGTCATCGCCGTGCTGGCGACGCTGCCGCTGCACTTCCCGCTCACCACCACGCTCGTCGCGGCGATCTCGGCGATGATGTGCGCGTTCACCATCAACGACGCGACCCACGGCGGCCAGGCGGTCACCCTGGGCCTCGCACTGCTCGTCGGGGCGGCGTCGATCACGGTGGCCTGCGTCGGGTCCGCGTACGCGCCGCTGGACAGCATCATCTTCGTGCTGTTGATCTTCGTCGCGGTGTACGTGCAGCGCTTCGGCGCGCGCGGCGTCGCGCTCGGGTCGATCGCGTTCTTCCTGTTCTTCTTCCCGATGTTCCTGCAGGCGCGTCTCGCGCAGGTGCCGCACCTGCTGATCGCGCTCGCGATCGGTGTCTCGGCGAACGCGGTCGTGCGGTTCGCGCTGCTGCGGCACAACGCCGCGACCGAGCTGATCCGCTACCGCCAGGCGTTCCGGCTGCGGCTCGGCGCGGTAGTGCGCTCGGCCGCTGCGTACATCTCCTCCAGCGGCTCGGAACGCAGCACCCGGCAGATCCGGACCTCGATGGAGCGCCTGCACGAGGTGGTGCTGCTGATCGAGGACCACGCGCCGGACGTGGTCGACCAGCGCCGCGCGGACCTGCTGCGCCGCCGGGTGATCGAGGTGGAACTGGCCGTGCAGTGGCTGGTGATCACCGTGCGGAAGACCTGTTCGCAGCCGATGCCGCCGGGCGTCGCGGACGATCTGGTCGCACGGCTGGCGCGGCTGCGCTCGCTGATGGAACGCGATCCGCGCGAGCTCCCGCTGATCAGCGAGACCGGCGAGTACAGCCGGATGCTGGTGGAGGGCAGCCGGATCGACGAGCGCGCGCATCCCGGCGACGGGGTGCGGCGGGCGATCGCCGAACTCGCCGTCGCCGACGACCGCGCGCAGCGGATCGCCAGCCACCAGGCGGACGTGGACTTCGCCGAAGGCGAGGCGGACGAGGACGAACCGGCCAAGGTGTTCGCTTGGGACAACCAGACGCGCGGCGCCATCCAGGCGGTGCTCGGCGGCGGGCTCGCGGTGCTGGCCGGGCAGCTGATCTCGCCGCAGCGCTGGTACTGGGCGGTGCTGACGGTATTCGTCGTGTTCATCGGCACCTCCAGCGCCGGCGCCCGGTTCGTGAAGGGGGTCCGGCGCACCGGCGGGACTCTGCTGGGCATCGTCGGCGGCGTCGCGCTCGCGCTGCTGGTCAGCGGGAACACCCCGGCGATCCTGACGCTCCTGCTGGTCTGCGTGTTCGGCATGGTCTACACCGCGCGGGTGTCGCAGTTCCTGATGGCGTTCTTCGTGACGAGCATGCTCGGCCTGCTCTACAGCCTGCTCGGCACGTTCAGCATCGAGGTGCTGTGGATCCGGGTCGCGGAGACCGCGGTCGGGGCGGCGTGCGGGCTGCTCGCCGCGATCGTGGTCCTGCCGGTGCGCACCCGCGCGGTGATGCTCGACGACATCGCGATCGCACTGGACGAACTCCACGAGTTCGTGGCGTCCGCGGCGACACTGCTGTCCGGGCGGGAGAACGTGAACATCATCGAGATGTCACGCGACCTGGACCGGGCGGTCGAGCACGTGCGGCTGACCATCGAGCCGCTGACCCACCCGATCAACCTGCGCAGCGCCCGCCGCGACTACGGCTGGCACGTGCTGACCACGCTCGAAGGCATCGCGTTCCGGGCCCGGCACGTCGCGGCCCGAGCGCAGCCCGGCCAGCTCGACGGCCCGGTCTCCGAGCGACTGGACCAGTTCGCCGGCCGGATCATCGCGAACGTCGACCTCGTGCACGAAGCGGTGAGCGCACCGGGCAGCACCCGCGATCGCAAGCTGGTCCGCGACGACGGGACACCGGTCGCCGACCGGATCGACGAGGCGGAGACCCGCGCCGTGCTGTCCAGCATGAGCCACCTGGACGAGGGGCTGATCGCGCTCGGGAGGGTGCTGGGGGTCGGGGCGCAGGACCCGCCGCCGCACAGTTGAGCGCGGGCCCACGGGTCCTCTGCCGTCCGCTCGGGCCCAAGGAACTCCGCACCCGCTGGGCCAGCCGTCGTGCATCTCCACCGGCGCGGCGACCTGCTCGACGAATCCGCGGAGACCCGTGCCCACCGGAGCGCTCACGGGCCTCCCTCCTCGGGTGCGGACGGTTACGGGCAGGTCTTCCAGGAGAAGTGGTACACGGTCTGGACGCCGCCGTCGGTCGAGTCCATCGTCACAAAGCTGGTCGTCTTCGCCGGGTCGGAGGTCCCGGCATACGCCCGCAACTCCGTATTGATGTTCAGGTTGCGTTCCTCCCCGCAGGGTTCGTAGACGATGGCACCGACGTCCGTCGAATCCGAGAACTGCCAGTCGTCGTCATAGAACCCGGTAAGCGGATGACTCACATCGGCGGTCGGCGAATTCCCCTGGAAATAGTAGTTCGCCCGCTCCAGGCCGTTCGCGCCGGCTTCGAGATGCGCGAACCCGCGATAGTCCGCCGAGGCGATTCCGTAGGTGAACCCCTGCGGCACGTGCACGCGAAGGGCGATCTGACAGTTCTTGCGGAAGTCCGTCGGCCGCGCGCCGACGCCGACCTGCGCGGTGTACTGGCTGTAGGTGACCGTGAAGGCAGTGTTGTCGGGCGCGACCGCGACCGCCGCGGAACCCGGCGGGCACCCGGTCCCATTCACGGTCGCGACGTCGATGATAATTTTGTCCGGTGGCGGATTCTGCGGCCAGGAATGCGGGGAAATCGTCGAGGAAAGTGTGAGCAGGGCAGCGGCCATCGTGGTGAGCATGGGAATCCTTCCCATTACTTCGGGGGGCGAAACGGGGCGCACACAGAGTAGCGCGAACAGCACAGTCGGCAAGATCCACTAAATGGAGTAAATTCATTGTTAGCTGCCCATAGCAACTGCTTCACCAATACTTGATCAAGACCATTGTGGACATTTGATGATTCAACAAGAATGCGCGGCACTCCACCGAAAAAGTCCGGCCGGAATGGCTGCAAAAAGGTACAACGAGATGGAAAACGGCAGCCGTCACCCGCACCGCGCACGAAACTCCGGACAAGTCGCGTTTCACGAACCTCACCGGAGCCCGCCCGCGACAAGCCCCTGCGCAGACATAACGGCCGACCCCACAGGACATCAGCCCGCTGCGGCGACTCGGGCTCGATTGCAGCGGCGGCTGGCCAGCTACCGGTCAAGCCGGGACACCGCTCGCCCTCACGGAACCGGCTCAGAAGACCGGCAGACGCCGGGAGGTGCGCGCCCTCGCGATAGCCGACACCACTCGCCCGCCCGTCGCAGAAGTCTCCCCAGCGACGAATCAGCCGGCGAACGCCGGTGGCGCCCCGAGCGGACTGAGATGCATCCCGGCGAGCCGCCAGCCGCCTCCGCCGCGGACGAGCACGTGCGTCGCGCGGAACGTACCGTCCACCCGGTTGCCCTGATGGGTCGCTTCCTGGTCGTGCACGCCGATCGCGATCGCGGTGTCGCCGTGCACCCGGACGTCGACCTCGCGCCAGTCCAGCCGCTGTGTCGCCAGCGCGCCGGAGCGATAGCGGTCCAGCCATTGCTCCCGGTCGAGCACGAACCCGAGCGGGCCGACGAGCCGGAACTCGTCGGCGACCATCCCGGCCAGCGCGTCCGGGTCGCCCGCGACTTCGGCGGCTGCCCAGTTCCGGCCCAGCTCAACGATCTCTCCAGCAGTCATGATCCCTCCGGCGGCTCGAGGTGCGATGCCCTAAACGTTAGATATCTAATGGTTAGACGTCAAACGCTTAGCCGGGCAACGATCTCCGGTACCGTCCAGTCCGTGCCCCGCCCCGCCACGCCGCCGATCGGCGTCCACCTCGCCCGCACCGCCAAAACCGCGGGACAGGCATTCGACCGCGCCCTCGCCGAAGTCGGCGGCTCCCAGCCGGTGTGGCAGATCCTCATCGCCCTCAAAACCCGGCGGCACGCCAGCCAGCGCGAACTCGCCGAAGCCGTCGGCGTCCAGGGTGCCACCCTCACCCACCACCTCAACGGCATGGAGACCGCCGGCCTGATCACTCGCGCCCGCGACCCGGAAAACCGCCGGGTGCACCAGGTCGAGCTCACCGAGCACGGCGAACGCGTCTTCCACCGCCTCGCCGACGCCGCCATCGCGCACGACAAACGCCTCCGAGCCGGCTTCACCGACGAAGAAATCGCCACCCTGGCCAGCCTGCTCACCCGGCTCGCGGAAAACGTGACGCAGACCGCCCCGGAGAGTGACTGGACGCACCCGGACGACACCCGCCGGTAGGGCTAGCATCCTGGTACTAGCCAAAGTCGTCTCAAGCTGGAGAACCCGCTATGACCCAAGCCCCTGTCAACGTCACCGTCACCGGTGCGGCCGGCCAGATCGGCTACGCGCTGCTGTTCCGCATCGCGTCCGGTCAGCTGCTCGGCTCCGACACTCCGGTGAAGCTGCGGCTCCTGGAAATCCCCCAGGCGGTCAAGGCGGCTGAGGGCACCGCGATGGAACTCGACGACGGCGCGTTCCCGCTGCTGGCCGGCATCGACATCTTCGACGACCCGAAGCAGGCTTTCTCCGGCACGAACATCGGCCTGCTGGTCGGCGCCCGCCCGCGCAGCAAGGGCATGGAGCGCGGCGACCTCCTCGAGGCCAACGGCGGCATCTTCAAACCGCAGGGCGAGGCCATCAACGCCGGCGCGGCCGACGACATCCGCGTGCTCGTGGTCGGCAACCCGGCCAACACCAACGCGCTGATCGCCCAGTCGCACGCCCCCGACGTGCCCGCCGAGCGCTTCACCGCGATGACCCGCCTCGACCACAACCGCGCGCTGGCCCAGCTGGCCAAGAAGCTGAACGTGGCCGTCACCGACCTCAAGAAGGTCGCGATCTGGGGCAACCACTCCGCCACCCAGTACCCGTCGGTCCAGCACGCCGAGGTCAACGGCAAGAACGTCGCCGAGACCATCAACGACCAGGCATGGCTGGCCGACACCTTCATCCCGACCGTCGCCAAGCGCGGCGCCGCGATCATCGAGGCCCGCGGCCTCTCCTCGGCTGCCTCCGCCGCCTCGGCCGCCATCGACCACGTCTACACCTGGGTCAACGGCACCGCCGAAGGCGACTGGACCTCCGCCGGCGTCGTCTCCGACGGTTCCTACGGCGTCCCGGAAGGCCTCATCTCGTCCTTCCCGGTCACCGCCAAGGACGGCAAGTACGAGATCGTCCAGGGCCTGGAGATCGACGAGTTCTCCCGCCCCCGCGTCGACGCCTCGGTGGCCGAATTGGCCGAGGAGCGCGACGCGGTCCGCAAGCTGGGCCTCATCTGAGTTCTCCGCGGTGAAGGCCGCCCGGCATCGCGCCGGGCGGCCTTCGCTGTTTCCGCGGAACTCAACCGCACCTGATCGACGTCGAACGGCACTCTTTCGTCTGTGCCGGTTGGTCTAAGCGGCTGTTTGAGCGGAAGTCTGCACAGGTCTGGTTTTCCTCAGATCGGCTGCCGTATAGGTCGTTATACACTTTTTAGGAGAAGTCAGCTGTGTGGTCGGCGGCCCATTGCTCGAACGTTCGCGCCGGCCTGCCGAGCACCGCCTGGACGTCACCCGTTACCGGCTCCGGCTCCGTCGTGAGCCGTGCCCACCCGGCGAGCGCGGAATCCGCGAATTCCGGGCTGCCCATCGCCCCCGCCAGCATCGGACGGACCGCTTCGGCGGACGTCTCGAGCCACTTCGTCTCACGACCGACCGCTTCCCCGATGATGCGGACCTGCTCAGCCTGAGTGACCGTCCGAGGGCCGGTGAGGACGTAGGTCTTCCGGTCGTGCCGGGCGCTGGTCAACGCCTCCACCGCCACTGCCGCGATGTCGTCCTCGTGCACCAGTGACCGGGCAGCGCCACCGTAGGGCCACCGCACCACTCCCCCGGCGCGGATCGAACTGGCCCAGCCGAGCGCGTTCGTGGCGATCCCGGTGGGGCGCAGCATCGTCCACGGAACACCGGAGGCGGCGACGGCGCGCTCCACCACCGCCCAGAAGGAGTCCGGGTCCTCCCCCGCCGAAGCCGCCGACACGTAGACGACCCGAGGCCCGCCTGCGGCGGCGAACACCTCCGCGACCCGAGGAGCGAGTCGCGCGGTGACCGCCGGGTCGGTGAAGGGCCAGATCAGGAACACCGCCCGCACGCCCGCCAGATGCGGCCGCAGCGTCTCCGGGTCAGCCAGATCGGCAGCTACGGCCTCGACGCCCGCAGGCAGGTTCGCGCGGCTCGGCTCGCGGGTCACCGCACGCAGCGGGTGCCCCGCGGCCAGCAGCCGCTCCACCACTCGCCGTCCGACGTTTCCGGTCGCGCCGGTCACCAGAATCATGGTCTCCTCCAGGAAGTCTCGCGAACTCGATGCACCCGACGCTAAGACTTCAACCTCCATTGAAGTCCAGCTCCGCCGTCGAGTCCGAGGGTGAGCCGGGACACGTCTTGTCCGCTCAGCAGGCCCGCGACAGCAGCTCGTGCAGCCGCGCGGCAGTCCGGAAATCCGGTGCGACGCGGGTTCCCTCGCGAAGGTCTCGCGCCCATTGCCAGTAAAGGCCGGCTACGTTCGCAGCCTCGCCAGGGACCCGCTCCGGCCCCGTCGCTACCGGTGTCCACTCCGGACTGCCCGGGCGGGACCAGCGAAGGTCGAGCCGGCCGATCTGCAGCTGGGCCGCCCACGGGTTGTCTTCCGGTGCCGAGGTCAGCGCGAGATTCCCCTCGGTACCGGCGATTTCGATCCGAGTACGCGGCTGTGAGACCTCCCCGTCGTGCAGGTGGACAGAGACGACCGCGCCGCTCTGCAGCTGCGCGTGGGCGAGGAAGTGATCCGGTGCGGTGACCGGGATCGGCTCGCCGGTCTCGGCGCTGCGATGGTCGCTGCTGCGGATCGCGGTACGCGCGGTCAGCTCACGGATCGGGCCGAGCAAGTGCTGGACCAGATCCAACGCGTGCCCGCCCAGAACTTCGACCAACCCGGCGCCGCTGCCCAGGTCGTAGGTGTAGGCCGTCCAGGCAGGCACTTCGCGGCTGGCTCCCTTGCTGCGCGAGCTGTACACGGTCGCCGACTGCACCGTGCCAAGCCGTCCGCTGGCGATCATCTCGCGCGCCCGCCGCACCGCAGGTGAAAACCGCGCCTGTAATCCGACCACCACTCGGGTTCCGGCTCGCTCCGCCGCTTCGGCCAGCGCGGTCGCCTCCGGCGCGGTCACCGCCAACGGCCACTCGCAGTACACGTGCTTGCCTGCCGCCAGCGCGGCAGTCACCAGCTCGACATGCGCCGGAACCTTCACGGTCACGACGACCAGATCAACCTCCGGATGCTCAGCCAGACTTCGCGCGTCGGTGAACGCGTGCCGCGCCCCGAAGCGCGTCCGTGCGGCTTCCGCGCTGTCTGCCCGGGTGGTCGCGACCGCGGCCAGCTCGAACTCCGGCAATGCCGCAACGGCCGGGACGTGCGCCCGAGACGCCCATCCCCGCTCCGGATTCGCGCCGACAATCCCGACGCCGATCGTCTCCCGCTTAACCGGGTCATGTTGTTCCACTTATCCGAAGCTACCAGAACCGGAACGAGCTGACCCGCTTGAGTAGGATCGGACCATGACCGGTTCCGCGGTGGACGCGCTCCTCGCCCAAGGCGACCCCCAGCCGCGCGCGGACGCGCGACGCAACGTCGAACGGCTGGTCGCCGCGGCCCGGAAGGCGCTCGACGAACTCGGCCTCGCCGTCACCACTCGGGATGTCGCCCAGCGCGCCGGCGTCGGCCTCGGCACGCTGTACCGGCGCGTGCCGTCGCTCGACGCGCTGCTGGCCGCCATCCTCGCCGACACGATCGACGAGATGACCGAGCGCGCGAAGCAGGCCGCACGCTCCCCCGCGACGAGCCAGGCATTCATGGCATTCGCCGAAACCTACGTACAGCTGCGCGCGTCGAGTTGCGGCCTCCACGACGCCCTGTCCAATCGCGGCAGCCGGCTCGACCTGGCCCCGCAGATCAACCGGCTCCAGCGCGCGATGCGCACCCTCGTCCAGCACGCACAGGAAGCCGGCGTCATCCGCGCGGATCTCGACTGGCGCGACGTGCCGTTCGCCCTGGCCACGGCGATCCCGGCGAACCACACCATCGGACTCGCCCCGCGCAGCGATCAGTGGCAGCGCAACCTGCGGATCATCCTCAACGGCCTGCGCCCGGGGCCAGCACTTGCCCCAGCCCCTGGCGGGCTCGCTGCTGCGCCGGATTGAGGCCTGGCGACTCCCGCCGGCTCAAACGCAGCGTTGTCCCTTCATCGGCGCGGCGAAGGTGCTTGGCGCGCACCGCACTGCCCGGCCCGGCTTTTCGCGCGATCGGCTTCGCCGGGCACTGCCCGGACATGGTTATCCACCGGATCCGCAGTTCTTGCCAGCAGCCCGGCGAAGCTCGCTATCGTTGCCCGCATGCCGCGGTTGATCCACCTCAACGGCCCCTCCGGCGTCGGGAAATCCGCCGTGGCCCGGTTGTACGCCGATCGGCATCCCGGCGTGCTCGACCTCGAAGCCGACGAAGTCCGCACCCTGCTCGGCGGCTGGCGCGACGCCTTCCAGGACAGCTTGCCGGCCGCGCGACGGCTCGCGGTCGCGATGGCGGAGACGCACCTGCGAGCCGGTTTCGATGTGGTCATGCCCCAGCTCGTAGCCAGCGTCGAGCAGGTTCAGCGGTTCGAACGAGCAGCCCGAACCGCTGGCAGCGAGTACCTCGAGATCATGCTCGCCGTCTCGCGGCCGCGCGGTGCGGCTCGATTCGCGACCCGCGGCGAGCACGCGACAACAGACGCAATGGCAGCGCACGGCACTCCGGTCGAACTCGGCCGGATCAACGACCGGCTCGCCGAATATCTCCCGCTCCGTCCACAGTGCACCGTTCTGGAAACCGACCTGCTCAGCCCTGCGCAAACCTGCACGGCCGTGGAGGAAATCACCGCGCGCGCTTAGGGCGTCAAGCTCTGCGTCCCGACCACCTTCAACAGCCGCAACGCTTCGTGCGACGGAGTGCCCGGCGCGGCGGTGTACAGGATGATCCACTGGTCGCGGTGCGGATCGTGCAGCGCTTCGCATTCCAGGTCGAGCCAGCCGACCTCCGGATGCCGGATCCGCTTGCTCGTCGAGCGCGCGACTTCGACGTCCCGCTCCGCCCAGCGAGACCGGAAATCGGCGCTCTCCGCGGACAGCCGCGAGATCAGCCCGCGCACCTCCGGATCGTTCGGATACCGGGCGGCGGCCGCACGCAGGTCGGCGACCGAGGCGCGCGCGAACTCGTCGGCGTCGGCCGCATCGAACCGGCGCTGGGCGGCCGGGCGGCTGAAGAACCGCCAAATCACGTTGCGCTCCCCCGCCGGCAGCGCGGAAAAATCGGTGATGAGCGCGGCTGCCATCGGATTCCAGGCCAGCACCGTGTAGACCGCGTCGCACACCATCGCCGGAGTGTCGTCCAGCCGGTCGAGCAGGTGCAGCACGCCCGGGCGCACCTGCTTGACCAGGCCCGGCGGCGGGCCGGGCGGTTCGCCTGCCAGATGGTGCAGGTACGCGAGTTCGTCGCCGGAGAGCCGCAGGGCACGGCCGATCGCGCCGAGCATCTGCCGCGACGGCCGCGGCCCGCGTGCCTGCTCCAGCCGGATGTAGTAGTCGACGGACATTCCGGCCAGCTGCGCCACTTCCTGCCGTCGCAGGCCCGGCGTGCGCCGCCGCGGCCCGTTGGCGAGCCCCACGTCGGCGGGCTGCACCCGCGCGCGGCGCCCGCGCAGGAACGCCGCCAGCTCGGTCCGGTCCACCTGGTCCATGCTGCCAGCATGCCGTTCCGGCCCGACCGTCACCAGGGGACTGCCGATACCAGCTTCAGCAGGTCTCTCCCGGTGTCGGCCAGGCCGGGACACAGTTGCCGCATGACGTCTCAAATCGCCCTGATCACCGGTGCCAACAAAGGAATCGGATTCGCCACTGCCCGCGCGCTCGCCGACGCCGGCCACACTGTCCTCCTCGGTGCCCGCGACCCCGAACGAGGAGCGAAAGCCGCGGCGGAGACCGGGACCCGGTTCATCCGGCTGGACGTGACCGATCCGGCCACGATCGCCGCCGCGGCCGAACTGATCGACACCGAGTACGGCCGGCTCGACATCCTGGTCAACAACGCGGCGATCACCCGGGACCTCCGCCGCGTCCCGGCCGACATCCCGGTCGCGGACCTGCGCGAGGCGTACGAGACCAACGTGTTCGGCGTGGTCGCGGTGACCAACGCGATGCTGCCGCTGCTGCGCCGATCGCCAGTCGGGCAGATCGGCAACGTGTCCAGCGGCCTCGGCACCTTCGCGGTGCTCGACGATCCGGACCAGGCAGGCTCAACGCTGCGCGCCTATGCCAACCTGCTCACCTACAACTCGTCGAAGGCGGCCCTCAACGCGGTGACGCTGATCTACGCAAACACGTTGCGCGACAGCGGAATTCGCGTCAACGCTCTCTCCCCCGGGCACTGCGCCACCGACCTCAACAACAACACCGGCCCGGCCCCGGCATCGGTGGGCGGAGAGCAGGTCGCGCGGCTGCTGATCGACGGCACCGGGACTGGCCAGTTCCTGAACGAGAACGGCGGCACCTACCCCTGGTAAGCGCCCGCCGTCCGGTAGCCGGCTGGTGCCGCCCGCTGGGATCGCCGAGCAGCACTGGTTGAAAACCCCAATGCCACATTGGGTGCATCTCGCGCACCCAATGTGGCATTCGATGCATCTCACGCACCCAATGTGGCATTCGGGGCGTTTCAGCCAGCGCCTGACCGAATAGGACGTTATACACCACCATGGTTTTCACGCCGGTCACGGAAATATTGGCCGGTAGTTGCCACGGACCGCCCTGCCCGACTCGGGCATAGCCGTGATCGGCCCGCACGCTTCGTGCCGAACGTCCGGTGAGACACCGCGCCGGAGGTTCGGCCGAAGCGTTGCAGACCGGGACCTCCCTGCGAGCACAGTCCGCACCAGGAGGCAGGAGCGCGGCGGTCAGCTCACCGAGACATCGTCCGCGTAGATCGGGGCCTGGCCGTACCAGCCGTGGAGGTATACCGTCACCGCGCCGGTCGAGCCGGTCTTGAACGGCACCGTCAGCTGAGTCCAGGCGGCCTGTGACGTCCAATCGCTCGCCGTCGCGTCCCCGCGCACTCCCGCGTAGGCATATCCGCCCTGCACCCAGGCAGTCAGCGTGTATGCGTGGTTCGGCGCGAGCGTCAGGTTCTGCGCCGCTTCTCCGGTGGTCGCCGCGGTCGGCGACACCTTCAGCGCGTGGCTGCCGGAATGGACTGGCGACGACACGACGGTATCCCCTGCCCCGGTCCACGGGCCCAGCGCACCGGTTTCGAAGTTGCCGTTGCTCACAGTGCCAGCCGGGCTGGTTCCATTGACAGTCAACGTGTACGTCGCAGTGCGGCTGCCACCACTCGGCGTGGTACCGGTGACTGTCAACGGATAGACGCCGGGCTGAGCGGCCGCCGTCGTAGTGATCGAGAGGGTGGCACTGTCCCCCGCGGTCACCGTTCCCGGGCTGACCGAGGCAGCCACGCCGGCCGGCGCGCCGCTCACCGCGAACGAAACCTGCTCCGCGGTACCGGAAGTCACCGCTGTGGTCAGCTTCGCGGAAGCAGCGCCGCCCGGGTCGACCGAGGCCGACGACGGGCTCGCGGACACCGAGGAATCGTTGCCCGGCACTGGGGTTCCGCCGGTGAACGGCGCGAACGTATGGCTGAAGTACCACTTGTCCTGCGCGATGCCGGAGCAGGTGTCCGAGCCGCCGGTGCCGGGGCACCCGCCGTTGTCGCGCTGCAGCGCCCAGAACGACAGCTCGTTGATGCCCTTCGAGGCCGCCCAGTCGTAGACCGCCGTCGCGTCCGCGGTCGTGAACGTCTCGGCTGCGCCGAAATCGTCGATGCCAGGCATCTCGGTGATGCCGACCATCGCCCACAACTGCGCCTCGGTCTTGTCCGGATACAGCCGGCCCAGCTGCGACACCAGCCCGGCCGCCGCGGTCTGGGTGTCCTGCGCCATTTGGTGACTGGCGTTGTCGTAGTAGTCGAACGTCATCAGATTGACGACGTCGACCCGGGTCCCGTTCGACACCGCGTTCTCCAGCACTCCCAACGCGCTGGCCAGGCCGCTCGTGGTGGTCGGCAGAGTGTAGGAGATCTGCAGCTGGCGGCCGCTCGCCGCGGCCCAGTCCTGCACCTTCTTGATCGCCTTGTTGCGCCGGTCGATCCCGGCCGAGTCGGTCAGCGAGTTGTCTTCGACGTCCATGTCCAGCCGCGGGACGTCATAGGTGGTGACCACCGATTCGTACGCGGCGGCGATCTGGTCGGCGTTCGTGCAGCTGTCGGCGATCTCAGTACCGGTGTTGTCCGCGGTGTAGCCGCCGAACGACGGGATCACGTCGCCGCCGCGCGAGCGGATGGCGCGGATGTCCGCGCCGAACGTCGAGTCGGCTACCGGCATGCCGCTGTCGCCGTTCCAGTAGACCGTGCACTGGCCCTTCGTCGCGGCCTGGAGAAAGGCCATGGTCAGGTGCTGGACGCCGGCGTCCTGCGCCATTGCCGCCGGGCTCTCGCCGTTCCAGGACTCGAAGTAGGGCGCGAACACATGGTTCGGCAACGGTGTCGCGGCCGTGGCCGGACCGGCAGTGGCGACCAGGACGCCGAGCGGCGCCGCGGCGGCGGCCAGCAGGGCGGACCATCGGGACAGGTGCCTTCTTCGTCGCATGGCGGGCTCCAGTGCCGGAAAGGGGCCGCGCGGCGGCGCGCGGCCGGAACTTTCCCAGAATTGGACTGGACCAGATATCCCGTCAAGGTCTAGACCATTAATGCGGCCGAACGGCCGGGTCGGTTCGTCGGATGCCGCCGGGGCCCCGTGGTCCGCCCGGGAAACCACGAGGCCCCGCCCGGGGTCAGCTGACCCGTTCGCGCGCGGACGCCGGCGCCTCCAGACCCAGCTGGGTGGACCGGGTGGACAGCGAGATCAGCGCCGCGGCCAGCGTCGACACGGCAAGGAAGCCGAACGCCGCAGCGAATCCGAACTGGTCCGCGAGCCAGCCCATCACCAGCGGCGCGAGCACCCCGGCGAGCTGGCCGCCGGAGTTCACCAGGCCCATCCCGGTGCCGACCAGATCGCGCGGCAGCACCCGAAGCGGCAACCCGACGATGCCGATCGACGCCAGGCCGCTGATGAACATCGCCACCGTCTGCAGCACGGTGAACAGAGTCGCGGACTCAGCGAGCAGCATCGCCACCAGCACCGCGGCCGACACCACCAGCGCGGGAACCACCAGCAGCCGCGGCCGCTGGTCGAAGTACTTGCTCATCAGCCAGCCGCCGAGCAGCACTGCCGCCGCGCTGACGAGCTGCGGGATCGCCGCCGAGATGCCCGCCGAGACGAGCGACATGCCTTTCGCTTCGACCAGGTAGGACGGCACCCAGGTGATCATCCCATAGGCCAGCATGTTGAAGCAGGCGAACATCAGCGCGCAGCGGACCACGAGCTTGTTCCGCAGCACCTTCGAAACCGGCACCTTCACCGGCGTGACCCGCGCGTCCGGCTCGGTCAGCTCTCGCGGCAGCGGCGGGGGCAGCAGACGCCACAACAGCAGGCCGACGACCAGCCCGGCGGCCGCGACGATCCAGAACGTGTGCCGCCAGCCCGCCGCCACCACCAGCGGCGCGACGAGCAGCGGACCGAGCCCGGCACCGACCGAGTTCGACGCCAGCAGCAGACCGGCACCACGGCTGCGGCCTTCCTGCGTGGTGCGTTCGGCCAGCGCCTTGAACGCCGCGCCAGGGAACAGCGCCTGCGCGAACCCGAATGCCGCGCGCAGCACCAGCAGCACGACGAGTGCCGGCGCGAACCCGGTCGCGGCGGTGAACACCGACCAGGCCACCAGGGAGATCACCAGCAGCGGCCGGGCGCCCACCCGGTCCGCGAGCAGCCCGCCGGGCATCTGCCCGATCAAGTAGGCGATCGCGAACGCGGAGACCACCAGGCCTTGGGTGGTCTTGTTCAGCCCGAACTCCGCGCCGATCAGCGGCAGCGCCACCGCGATCATGACCCGGTCGATGTAGTCGATGATGAAGACGCCCACGAGCAGCGTCAGGGTGGTCCGTTCGGTCCGCCGCACGACGGAGACGGAACTCGGAGTGCTCACAGGCGGATCCTCCTTGAATCGGCGACGCCGCATTGTCGGGTCATCGACCCCCTGTGCGGCTTCGTCGGTTCCGCCGAGACTCACGTCCGGGATTCAGCCGATCCGACGAATTCCGGCTCTTGTGCGCGCGGCAGCGATCCGCATCCGCCGCGGTTTTCGTCACCGAAGGCCCGGCAGGCACCCGAAAACGCCCTATCCGACGGAGCCCTCCCGCTCCGCCGTATAGGGCGTTATACGCTGGTCTTACGCGCCGGCCAGGCCGCGCCGCTTCAGCAGCGGCTCGATCTCCGGCGCGCGGCCGCGGAAGTTCGCGAACGCCTCCATCGGGTCCACGCTGCCGCCCAGGCCGAGCAAGGCGGACCGGAAGTGGTCCCCGTTCTCCCGCTTGAGGCCGCCGTTTTCGGTGAACCACTGCACGGTGTCGGCGTCGAGCACCTCGCTCCAGATGTAGGAGTAGTAGCCCGCGCTGTACCCGCCCGAGAAGACGTGGTTGAAGTACGTCGTCCGATACCGCGGCGGAACGCTTTCCAGCGCCACCCCGGCCTTCTCCAGCGCCGCCGCCTCGAACTGCTGCACGTCCTCCACCGCGTCGTCCGGGCCGAGCCGGTGCCACGCGAGGTCAAGCAGCGCCGCGGCCAGGTACTCGGTGGTGCGGAACCCTTCGCCGTACTGTTGCGCGGCCTCCAGCTGCTCGACCGTCGAAGCCGGCAACGGCTCCCCCGTCACGTTGTGCTTGGCGTAGCTGGCCAGGATTTCCGGCCACAGCATCCACATCTCGTTGACCTGCGACGGGTACTCGACGAAGTCCCGCGGCACGTTGGTGCCGGTGAAGGTCGGGAACTGCACTCCGGACAGCAGGGAGTGCAGCGCGTGCCCGAACTCGTGGAAGACCGTGCGCGCCTCGTCCAGCGAGAGCAGGGTGGGCTCCCCCGCCTGCGGCTTCGTCACGTTCAGCACGTTGACCACCACGGTGTGGCGGCCGAGCAGCCGCGACTGGTCCACGAAGTTGTTCATCCACGCGCCGCCGCGCTTGGATTCGCGGGTGTAGTAGTCGGTCAAGAACAGGCCCAGCCCGGCCCCGTCGGCGTCGAACACCTCGTAGACGCGGACCTCCGGGTGGTACTTCGGCAGGTCGGTCCGCTCGGTGAAGGTCAAGCCGTACAACCGGTTCGCCGCGACGAACACGCCGTCGTGCAGCACCCGGTCCAGCTCGAAGTACGGCCGCAGCTGCTCGGTGTCCAGCTTGAACCGCTCACGGCGGACCTTCGCCGCGTAGAACGCCCAGTCCCACGGCTGCAGCGTCGCGCCCGGCACGTCTGCTTCGAGCAGCTGCTGCAGCTCGGCCGCTTCGGTGCGAGCGTTGGCCACCGCGACCGGTGCCAGCCGCTCCAGCAGACCGCCCGCCGCCTCGACGGTCTTGGCGGTCTCGTCCGCGATCACGTACGCCGCGTGGTTCGGGTAGCCCAGCAGCGTCGCGCGCTCGATGCGCAGCCGCACGATTTCCGCGGCCACCGCGTTGTTGTCGTACTCGTTGCCGCGGTTGCCGCGCGACACCGACGCGGTGTAGACGCGCTCGCGCACCGCGCGGTTCTCCAGCGACTCGACGGCCGCCTGCGCGGTCGGCAGCGTCAGCGTCAGCACGTACTTGCCTTCGAGACCACGCTCGGTTGCGGTCTGCGCCGCTGCGGCGATCGCGCTGTCGCTGAGCCCGGCCAGGTCCGCGACGTCGTCCAGAACAACAGCCAGCTCGTTGGTGTCGCGCAGCAGGTTCTGCGAGAAGCGGGTCTGCAGCGTCGACAGCTGCTCGTTCAGCGCGCGCAGCTTCTCCTGGTCCGCTTCCGGCAATCCGGCGCCCGCCCGCCTGAAGTCGGTGTGCCGCCGCTCCAGCAACCGCAGCGCCTCCGGGCTCAGGCCCAGCTCGGCGCGCTGCTGGAACAGCGCGTCGATGCGGGCGAACAGCTTCGGGTTCAGGTGGATCGCGTCGGAGTGCGCGGCCAGCTTCGGGGCCAGCTCGGCCTGGATCGCCTGGACCTCGTCCGTCGAGTTCGAGCCGGCGATGTTGAAGAAGGTGCCGGACACCCGGTCCAGCAGCGCACCGGCCCGCTCCAGCGCCTCGATCGTGTTCTCGAACGTCGGCTCCGCGGGATCGTCCGCGATCCGCTCGACGTCCGCGACGTGCTCGGCGAGCCCGGCCTCGAAAGCGGGCCGGTAGTGCTCCTCGGCGATCCTGTCGAACGGCGGCAGCTCGTACGGCAGCTCGCTGGGGACGGCGAACGGGTTGTCCGGGGAAATCATTCGGGATGTGCTCCTGGTTCTCCACGTCGGTCCTGCCACCCTACGGGGTCGGGGGCCCGACGGAAGGACTGTCGGGGCGGGGGTGGCTCGTTCTCGATGGGGGAACATTCGCGGCAGGAGGAATTGCCGCCTGGGCTTGCCAGCCGTCCGTGGAGGGCCCCTTCCCGGACTCTGATTCCCTCCAAGGGCCCATCACGGACCCGGGTTCCCGCACGGCGCCCACCACGGACGTTGCCGGAGCGGGCCGGTGCCAGCGCAGCGCAGGGCGGCCGTTCCCGGCGTCCTGGCTGCTGCCGCTCAGCGGCCGGTGCTGCCGCCCACCACCGCGTCGCTGGACGCCTTCTTCGCGCGAGTGCGCTTCTTCGGCGGCGGCGGCACGATCCCGGCCAGGTCGCCGCCGTGTTCGTTCACCCGCAGGACGAACGGGCGTGTCTCGGTGTAGCGGACCACCGAGACCGCCGCTGGATCCACGACGATCCGCTGGAACGCGTCGAGGTGCTGGCCCAGCGCGTCGGCCAGGATCGCCTTGATCACGTCGCCGTGGCTGCACACCGCCCACACCGCGTGGTCGCCGTGCTCAGCGGTGATCCGGGCGTCGTGCGCGCGGATCGCGGCGACCGCGCGGGCCTGCATCGCGGCCAGCCCCTCGCCGCCCGGGAAGACCGCGGCGGACGGGTGCGCCTGCACCACTCGCCACAGCGGCTCCTTGACCAATGCCTTGAGCTCGCGACCGGTCCAGTCTCCGTAGTCCACTTCAGACAGTCCGGGTTCGACTGTCTTCGCCAGGCCGCGCTCGGCGGCCAGCGGCGCGACTGTCTGCTTGCAGCGCAGCATCGGCGACACCACCAGCTCGGCCAGCGGCACTCCGGCGAACCGCTCGACCAGCGCCGCCGCCTGCTGGCGGCCGGTGTCGTCCAGCGCGACCTTGGGCATCCGGCCGGCGAGCACGCCGGAACCGTTCGCGGTGGACTTTCCGTGGCGGAGCAAGATGACCGTACTCACTCCGCCACCCTAACCGGTGATCGGCGGGCTCAGCCGCCGACCGGCCCCGCGTTCGGGTCGAGCACGCCGCCGAAGACCAGGACGAGCAGGACCGCGCCGAGCACCACCCGGTAGATGACGAACGGCACGAAGCTGCGCTTCTTGATGTAGGCCATCAGCCAGGCGATCACCAGGTAGCCGACGCCGAACGCGACCAGGGTGGCCAGGATCGTCGGGCCCCACTGCGCGTTCTCGCCGTTCTTGCCGATGTCGGTCAGCTTGTACAGCCCCGAGCCGAACACCGCGGGCACGGCCAGCAGGAAGGAGTACTCCGCCGCTTCCGACCGGGTGTAGCCCATCAGCAGGCCGGCGCTCGTCGTGCCGCCCGAGCGCGACACGCCCGGGATCAGGGCGAGCGCCTGCGCGAAGCCGTAGACCAGGCCGTGCGGCACGTTCAGGTGGTCCAGCGTCCGCTGCTGCTTCGCGGTCCGGTCGGCGAACAGCAGGATCAGGCCGAACACGATCAGCGTGACGGCGGTGATCCGCAGGTCGCGGAACGCCCGGTCGATCTCGTTCTGCAGCAGCAGGCCGAGCACGACGATCGGCAGCGAGCCGACGATGATCAGCCAGCCCAGCCGCGCGTCCGGGTCGCGCCGCCAGTCCGGCCGGTACAGCGAGAAGAACCAGGCGCGCAGGATCCGGCCGATCTTCGCGCCGAAGTACAGGATCACCGCGAGCTCGGTGCCGATCTGGGTGACCGCGGTGAACGCCGCGCCCGGGTCGCCCCAGCCGGCGAACGCCGCGACGATCCGCACGTGCGCGCTCGAGGAAATCGGCAAGAACTCGGTGAGCCCCTGAACCAGCCCCAGAATCAGGGCCTCGAACCATCCCATCAGGCCGCTCCCGCCGGTTCGCCCGCCCGCACGGGGCGCAGTCCGATTCGCACGATCGGGAACCTATCGGGTGGTTCCGGCGGACTCGTCCCAGACCCCCGGGTCCGACACGGGTCACCTTGATCCGGTAACCGGGGGCGCGCCCACTAGGCTCGGCGGTCGTGGAAAAGCGACAGCTCGGCCGGTCGGGACTGCGGGTCTCGCGGACGGCCCTCGGCACCATGACCTGGGGTGGCGACACCGATCCGGACGAGGCGGCCAGCCAGCTAGTCGCGTTCGTCGACGCGGGCGGCACGCTCGTGGACACCGCGGACCTCTACGCGGGCGGCGAGGCCGAGCGGATGCTCGGCGAACTCCTCAGCGACCTGGTGCCGCGCGACGATGTCGTGCTCGCCACCAAGACTGTCGCCCGCCGCACCGACGGCCCGTTCGGCGGCGGCGCCTCGCGCGGTGCGCTGCTCTCTGCGCTCGAAGGCTCGCTGAAGCGTCTCAAGACCGACCACCTCGACCTGTGGCAGCTGCACGCCTGGGACGAGTGCGTGCCGATCGAAGAGACGATCTCCGCCCTCGACTACGCCGTGACCAGCGGAAAGGTCCGCTACGTCGGCGTGTCCAACTACGCCGGCTGGCAGCTCGCGACGGCCGCCTCGCTCGCGACCGTGCCGATCGTGTCCGGCCAGTTCGAGTACTCGCTGCTGGAGCGCGGCGTCGAACGCGAGGTCGTGCCTGCCGCCGCGCACCACGGGATCGGGCTGCTGCCCTGGGCTCCGCTCGGCCGCGGCGTGCTCACCGGCAAGTACCGCACCGGCACCCCAGCGGACTCGCGTGGCGCTTCGACCGAGTACGCCGGGTACGTGGAACACCATCGCACCGAGCGGGCCGCGCGGATCGTGCAGGCCGTGGTGACCGCCGCCGAAGGACTGGGCACGTCCCCGCTGGCCGTCGCGCTCGCCTGGGTCCGCGATCGGCCCGGCGTCGTCGCGCCGGTGGTCGGCGCCCGCGACACCGGGCAGCTGACCGGCTCGCTCGCCGCCGAAGACCTGCAGCTCCCGCCTGCTATCCGGAGTGCCCTGGACGACGTCAGCGGCATCGATTTCGGCTACCCGGAGCGGGGCACCAGGTGAGGCGCAGGTGTCGGCTCGGTGACATGGGCGTGACGACTCGGGGATCCTGGAGGATGCTGGACGGGTCTGCTCGCCAACCTGGTGGAGGTATCAAGGTGCGTCGGCTCGCCGCCGTTTCGCGGATCGCGATCCCGCTGGCCGGTGCGCTCGCGCTCTCCGCCTGCTCGTCCTCGGCCCAGCCGAACGACAGCCTGCAGGTGGTGGCCCATCCGACGGCCGCGACGCCAGCCGCCTCCCCCGCGGTTTCCGTGCCCCCGGCCGGGCAGGTGCTGGCCATGCCCGCGGTGTCCGCGATCGCCGCCGACCAGCAGAGCCGCACGCTCGTCGTCGCGCTCGCCCAGCCGCCCGAGCTGCGGATCTACGACCTCGGCTCGCTGGACGCGCCGAAGAAGACAGTGTCGCTGCCCGGCCCGGCCGAGTCGCTGAGCGCCTCCGCCGGGCAGGCCATCGCCGGAGTGCCGAGCAAGGGCGTACTGGCCCGGGTCGCGCTCCCGAGCGGGCAGCTGAACACCGAGAAGGTCGCTGGCCAGCCCGCCGCCGGGCTCGCGGACGGAGCGGACACGCTGGTCGCGGTCCGCGACCGCAAGGCGGTCGAGGTGCTGACGAACGGCGCGGTGTCCAAGACGATCACCGGGCAGCTCTACAGCGCCGACGATGTCGTCGACACCGGAAACAGCGTCGTCGTCCTGGACCGGCTGCGCACCGCCGTGTTCAGCGTGAACGTTCAGGCCGGGACCATGGACGAGGGGCTGCGCGCGGGCGACGGCGCGGCGAACGCGGTCGCCGACTCGTACGGCCGGGTGCTGGTCACCGACGCGCGGGCCGGGGCACTGCTGGCCTTCTCCACCAACCCGCTGATTCTGCGCCAGCGGTATCCGGTGCCGGGTGGCGCGTACGGCATCGCCTACGACGCCAAGCGCAGCCTGGCGTGGGTCACCTTGACCGCCCGCAACGAGGTCGTCGGATACGACGTCCGGGGCGGCGAGCCGACCGAGAAGTACCGATTCCCGACGGTGCGCCAGCCGAATTCGGTGGGCGTGGACGACCAGAGCGGCCGGGTGTTCGTGGGCTCGGCCGCCGGAGAAGGGACGCAGGTGATCCAGCCATGACGACGGTTGACGAGGCGGTGGTCGACGGGGATTGGGAGTACCGCCGCCTGCGGCTGCCCCCGGCGGTGTCGCGGCGCGCGGCGATGATCCAGCTGTCCATCCACGCGGAGTTCGCCGGGTGGGAGCTGCGGACGGTCCGGTTGTACGCGGACGGGACGCGGCGGGTGTGGTTGCGGCGCAAGCGGACCGCGGCGGACCGGCTTCCGGGACTGGCTACCTGAGGTTCTGCTCGCTGACCGGCAGGTACCAGCTGGTCAGCCTCGTCGCCGGTTCTCGCGCCAGGAAAGCCGGGGTCCGGGGAATGCCGCGGACGGCGGCGTCTGGTTGCGACAACGACGCGCAGAGGGCTTGCCGAGGCGGAAAAGACGCTTCGGCAAGCCCTCCGTTCGTCAGCGGCGGCGGGTATTCAGGTAGTCGCCTACTACGGCCGCGCCCAGGCCGTCCAGGTCTGGGGCTACGACCCTGCCGCCGGAGCGGCGGGCGATCGTGTCCACGAAGGCTTCCAGGCGAGGGTCGTCGCCCAGCCGGAATACGGTGACCGACGCGCCCAGCTTGGCGATTCGGTCTACTTCGGACAGTGTCTTGTAGAGGGTCATCGCTTCCGGCGGGTAGGCGAAAATCGCTTCGCCGTCCGGTTCCAGGTGGGCGGTCGGCTCTCCGTCCGTCACCATCAGGACGACCGGTTGCGCGTCCGGGTGGCGGCGCAGGTGCCGTCCGGCCAGCAGGAGTGCGTGGTGGGCGTTCGTGCCTTGTTCCCAGGTTCCTTCCAGGCCGACCAGTTCCGGCAGGTCGACCGGGGTGGCATAGCGGCCGAACGTGATCAGCTGCAGGGCGTCGTTGCGGAACCTGGTGGTGATCAGCTGGTGCAGTGCCAAGGCGGTGCGTTTCATCGGCAGCCACCGGCCCTCTTGGACCATCGACCAGCTGGTGTCCACCAACAGCGCGACCGCCGCCCGCGAGCGGTGTTCGGTTTCGATCACCTCGACGTCTTCGACGTCCAGGGTGACCGCTCTCGAACCGGTCGAAGTGGACCGCAGCACCGCGTTCCGCACCGTGCGCGGGACGTCCCACGGTTGCATGTCACCGAACCGCCAGGGGCGGCTCGCCCCGGTCGGCTCGCCTGCCGCGCCCGCCGATTCCGTCTCCCGCTCCCCTGCTTTGCCGCGCAGGGAATTCACGACGTCCGACAGGGCGGTCTCGCCCAGCCGGCGCAGGGCTTTCGGCGACAGCCGCAGGGTGCCGTCCGCGGCCCGCTCGAACAGGCCCTGCCGGCGCAGCTCTCGTTCCAGTTCGGACAGTCGCCTCGCGTCGACGCCGGCGTCCGGGCCGAGTTGGCGTTCCAGCGCCTCCACGTCGATGTCTTCCAGGCGGGCGCCCGGATACGACTGGCCCAGCTGCTCGGCCAGCGCGTCCAGTTCCGCCAGGTCGGCCATCGCCTGCGCGCCTTCGCCCAGCCCGAGCGGGTCCTGGCCGCGGAACCGGGACGACGAGGTCCAGTCCTCCCCCGGCCGCAGGGCACGCAGTTGCGCGTCCAACGCGGACAGCTGCTGCGCCAGTCTCGGGTCGCCGAAGGCTTGCTGGGACAACTCCGCCAGCTCGGCGCGCTGTTCCTCGGACATCGAGTTCAGCATCCGCTGCGCGGCCGCCGACCGCGCCGCCAGGACGTCGATCAGCTCCTCGACGTTCTGCGGGTTCTCCGGGAAGAACTCGCCGTGGCGGCGCATGAACTCGGCGAATCGTTCGCCGATGTCGCTCGCGCCCTGCGCGTGCGCCGACAGCAGCGCGTTGAGGTCGCCGAGCATCTGGTTGACGCGTTCGACGTCCTCCTGGCCGGCGTTCTGCAGCGCCTCCTTCATGCCCTGGAACCGCGCGTCCAGCAGTTCGCGGCCCAGCAGGTCGCGGATCTGCTCGTACTTCTGCCGCGCCTCGCCGGAACGCCAGTCGTATTCGCTCAGCTCGCGGACCGCGGCCGCGGTGCCGGGCGGCAGCGCGTCCAGCTGTGCCTCACGGAAGCGGGCGTCGTCGTCCGGGTCCGGGAACAGTTCCCGGCGTTCGGCGTCCAGCGCCTGCTGCAGGAGCTGCTGGACCTCCTGCAGCGTGCCGTCGAGCCGGTGCCGGCGCTGGATTTCCGACCGGCGCTGCCACAGCTGTCTCGTCAGCTCGTCCAGGCCGGCGGTGCGTTCGGTGCCTCGGCGCAGCAGTTCCTCCAGCGCCGAGCGCGGGGACGACCCGCCCATCACGTCGCGGCCGATCTCGTCCAGCGCGTCGCGAAGGTCGGCCGGCGGCGCGAGCGGGTCCGGCCCGTCGTGCCACGGGCCGTAGGAATACCCCTCGGGAAGCAGCGGCATTACTCGCCGTACACCGTTGTCGCGCCGTCGGAGTCCTTCGCCAGCCTGCGGGCGAGGTACAGCGACTCCAACGCCAGCTCCACCGCCGCCGCGATGCGGCCGGCCGGTTCGTCCGCGGCCACCCCGGCACGGTGGGCGACCTCGTGCAGCACCGGCAGTTCCGGCAGCGCGGCGAGCACCTGCGCACCCGGCACGCGTTCTCCGGTAGCGACCAGGTGCCCGTCCGCGACCGCGTCGGCCAGCGGACGCAGGTCCAGACCGGCGAAGCGCTCCCGGGCGGTCTCGGCTATCGCACGGCGCATCAGGTGTACGAGGTGCTCGACCTCGCGGCCCTCCTCGCCGGGCTCGAACTCGATCTTCCCGCGCAGCACGGCCGGCACCGCGTCCAGGTCGACCGGACGCGCGACGGCCGGGTCTTCGCCGGTCACGGCGGACCGGCGCAGCGCCGCGGCGGCCACGGTTTCCGCCGCCGCCACCGCGAACCGCGCGGAGACGCCGGAGCGCTGGTCGATGACCGTCGACTCGCGCAGGTTGCGCACGAACCGGGCCAGCACCTCCAGCAGCGGTTCGCCGACCTCGGCGACGAGGTGCGCCTCCTGGCGCACCACGGCGACCTCGGACTCGACGTCCAACGGGTAGTGCGTGCGGATCTCCGCGCCGAACCGGTCCTTCAGCGGCGTGATGATCCGGCCGCGGTTGGTGTAGTCCTCCGGGTTCGCGGTGGCCACCAGCAGCACATCCAGCGGCAGCCGCAGGGTGTAGCCGCGGACCTGGATGTCGCGTTCCTCCATGACGTTGAGCAGCGCGACCTGGATCCGCTCGGCGAGGTCGGGCAGCTCGTTGATCGCGACGATGCCGCGGTGCGCGCGCGGCACCAGTCCGAAGTGGATGGTCTCCGGGTCGCCCAGGCTGCGGCCCTCGGCCACCTTCACCGGGTCGACGTCGCCGATCAGGTCGCCCACGCTGGTGTCCGGCGTGGCCAGCTTCTCGGTGTAGCGCTCGCTGCGGTGGCGCCAGGCCACCGGCAGTTCGTCGCCGAGCTCGGCGGCCCGGCGGATCGAGGCGGGCGTAATCGGATCGAGCGGGTGCTCCCCCAGCTCCGACCCTTCGATGACCGGGGTCCACTCGTCGAGCAGGCCGGCCAGCGTGCGCAGCAGCCGGGTCTTGCCCTGGCCGCGCTCGCCCAGCAGGACCACGTCGTGTCCGGCCAGCAGGGCGCGTTCGAGTTGGGGCAGCACAGTGCGAGAGAAGCCGACGATGCCGGGCCAGGCGTCGCGGCCCTCGCGCAGCGCGGCGAGCAGGTTGTCGTGGATCTCGCGCGCGATCGGGCGCGGGGTGTATCCGGCGGCGCGAAGCTCGCCGGCAGTACGGGGAAGAGCATCGGGAACAGCGTTCACCCCTTCGACGCTACTGACCGTTCCGCCATCCGTCGATGTGGAGCGGCTCCAGCCGGGCGGTGCTCGGCGAAGCCGGACGGAGCCGGTAAAATAGGCGGTCGTGTGCCGACCCAGTGCGACCCTCGCCGTCTGGTCCTCCGCGTGGCTGAACGGAGCCGCGGCGTCCGACGACGTCCTCGACGCTCTGCAAGCCTGGGCGGAGGCCCACGACGTGGTCGCCGCCGACCCGGGCGCCGCTGATGCGTTCGATCTCCCGCTCGCCTTCCACCGCGCGGCCACCCCCGTCCAGCTCCTGCTCGCGCTGCGCACGCAAGGCGCGACGAGCGTTCAGCTCGTCCTGCCGGTGCCCGGCGACGTACGCGGCCTCGGCGCCGGCGGACCGTTCGCGGAGGCCGCGCTGCGCTGCGGCGAGGCGGTAGTGCTGACCGGCCTGGGGTTCGGGCTGGTGCCGGAACCGATCGCCGAGGGTTTGATGCGCTGGACGGTGTATTCGCTGCCCGCCCCGGTCGTGCTGGAGTACCAGGCGCTGCCCGACGCGGAGCACGGGCTGACCGACGCGATCCGGGCCAGCGCCGGTGCGTTGCAGTCGCTGGACGTCGCCAGCGACCGGCCCGGGGTGCGCGCGGAGTTGTCGGCGCACCTGCGGTCCCGGCCGCAGGTGGACTGGCCGGCCGGGTCGCCACCGCGAGCCCTGCGGGTGTTGCAGCGCGCGGAGGAGATCTCGGCGATCCTGGCGATCGCCCAAACTGACGAGCCGGGCGGGGCACTGTCGGCGTCGGCCGCGAGCAGGCGCGCCGACGCGTTGCGGCCGTTGGCCGATGCGGTACGGGTCGCCCGCACGGCCTCGGTGAACGAGGCAGTCCGCGTGTTCGCCGAGCAAGCCGACCGGCAGGCTTGAGCCTGCCTCGACACTCAGCGGTCCGTGAAGGGCCCATTCCGGGAATCCACGTCCCGCAAGGGGCCTTCCCTGCCGTGGCGTGACCTAGCCGCCAGCGGGCGTCAACGAGGAATCCGGCCCGTGACGACGGTCGCTGCCTTCTGCGCGACCTCGCAGGTCTTCGACGGGTCCTGGTCTTCCTTCAGCCCCACGGCGACCGTCACCAGCTCGTTGGCGGTCACCGCGAGCAGGACCGCGCAGGACTGGTACGGCGGCTTGCCGTCTTCGCGCTTCGCCGCCTTGTACCCGTTGATGTCCGGCAGCGGTGTGTTCACCGAACCTTCGAACTGGACGGCGTAACCGTCCGCGTCGACGTCGCTGATGGTCACGGCGTAGTCGTCGCCCTGGCATCGGCGGCCGTCGCCGAGCGGCGCAGCGCTCGGCGTGACGCTGGGGTCTGGCTTGGCTTCGGGCACGTCTTCCGGCTTGAGCAGCGTGCACGGGTCCGTGCCGGCTAGGGGTGTTCCCGTTTTTCCGCTGCCGCTTCCTGCCGAGGTATCGCCGCTTTGCGAAACGCTGGTGCCGTTGCCGCTGCCGTCGTTGCCGCCGCAGGCCGCGAGCACCGGCACGCAGGCCAGGATCGCAGCGGCCGAAACCGCCAAGCGTAACATGTGGAGTCCCCCCGGAAGTCGGTGTGGACCGGACAATACCGGCGGGCAGCGCGAGGTGCGCGCGAAACGCCCGAACTGGCATCGCCCCACGCGACGTCGGTGAAGGGCCCCTGGCGAGAATCCAAGTCTCTCAAGGGGCCCTTCACGGACAGTCGTTCGAAGCTCAGCGCCCCGGCCGCCGGAGCGGTTCGCAGCAGGACACGGCGCACGGCGCACCGTTCACGGTGCACCCCGCGACCGGGAACGCCGACAGCTTCCGCGCCGGCACCCCGTCCACCTGCTCGCGCACCAGCTCGACCACCATTTCGGCGAACCGCGGATCCGAATCCGGCGTCGCGGCCCGAGCGAACGCCATTCCATGCTCCGCGGCCCGTTCGGCGGCCTCGTTGTCCAGGTCCCAGATCACTTCCAGGTGGTCCGCGACGAACCCGATCGGGCTCACCACCACCGACTCCACGCCCTGCGCGTGCAGCGCGTCGAGGTGGTCCACGATGTCCGGCTCCAGCCACGGGATCTGCGGCGGGCCGGACCGCGACTGCCAGACCACGTCGTACTCCGCGACTCCCGCTTCGGCAGCGACCAGCCGCGCCGCTTCCGCGATCTGCCGGGAGTACCGCCGTCCGCCTTCCGCGGGCGGGCCGGCCGCCAGGTCGGCGCTGTCGGGAATCGAGTGGGCGGTGAAGACGGTCCGCGTGCCCGGCCGGTCGCCGAGCTTCGCGTGCGCCGCGCGGACCGCGTCGGCGACCGCCGAGACGAACAGCGGGTGATCGAAGAACTGGCGCAGCTTCACCAGTTCCGGCGCGTCCTCGCCGACTGCCGCGCGGGCGCGTTCGATGTCCTCGTCGTACTGGCGGCAGGCGGAGTATCCGCCGTAGGCACTGGTCGGGAACACCAGCGCCCGACGCACCCCGTCCTCCTTCATCTCGGCCAGCGTGTCCTCGACCATCGGGTTCCAGTTGCGGTTGCCGAACCGCACCGGCAGGTCGAGGCCCTCCGCCGCCAGCTGCTTCTCCACCGCGGCCATCGCCGCGCGGTTGAGCCGGTTGATCGGCGAGACCCCGCCGAAGTGCTGGTAGTGCTCGGCCACCTCGAGCAGCCGTTCCCGGGGCACGCCCCGGCCCCGGGTGACGTTCTCAAGGAACGGCATCACCTCGTCGGGCCCCTCCGGACCGCCGAACGAAAGCCACAGCAACGCGTCATAACCCACGGTGGTCATCCTGCCCTTAGGGCGCTCCGCACGCCTCGGCGGGCTCCGGTTCGGCGAGACCGAGGCGCCCGAGGGTTCCTCGAACGCGTCCTGAGGGCACGGAACCCTTTGCCGTGCAACAAAAAGCGGCCCCGCGGGAGACTCCCGCGGGGCCGCACAGCAGCAAGCTCAGATGCCGAGCGCGTGCACTCCGCCGTCGACCATGATCATCGACCCGGTCGTCGCCGGCATCCAGTCCGACAGCACCGCGCACACCGTCTTCGCGGTCGGCTCCGGGTCCGACGAGTCCCAGCCGAGCGGCGCCCGGCCGTCCCAGCCGCCCTCCAGCTTGTCGAAGCCCGGGATCGACTTCGCGGCCATCGTCTTCATCGGGCCGGCGCTGACCAGGTTGACGCGGATCCCCTGCGGCCCGAGTTCGCGGGCCAGATACCGGTTCACCGACTCCAGCGCGGCCTTCGCCACGCCCATCCAGTTGTAGACCGGCCACGCCACCCGTGCGTCGAAGTCCATCCCGACGATCGACGCGCCGGGGCCGAGCAGCGGCAGCGTCGCCACGGTGAGCGACTTGAACGAGTACGCCGAAACGTCCACCGCGACCTTGACGTCCTCGGCGGGCGCGTCCAGGAACGGCGCGCCGAGGCAGCTCTGCGGCGCGAAGCCGATCGAGTGCAGCACGCCGTCCAGGCCGTCCACGTGCTCGCGCACGCGGTCGGCGAGGGTGTCCAGGTGCTCCTGGTTCGTGACGTCCAGCTCCAGCACCGGGGCCGGCTCGGGAAGCCGCTTGGCGATGCGCTCCACCAGCGACAGCCGGCCGAAGCCGGTGAGCACCACCTTCGCGCCCTCCTGCTGGGCGATGCGGGCGGCGTGGAACGCGAGCGAGGCGTCGGTGATGACGCCGGTGATCAGCAGCCGCTTGCCTTCGAGCAATCCGGGCAACGGGTCCTCCAGGTCTTGGGTTCTACGGGGAACGAGGTCAGTGGCCGAGGCCGACGCCGCCGTCGACGGGCAGCACCGCGCCGTTGACGTAGCCCGCTTCGTCGGAGGCCAGGTACCGCACCGCTGCGGCGATCTCGGCGGGCTCGGCGTAGCGCCCGGCCGGGACGGTGGCGAGGATCTCGTTGCGCCGGGCCTCGCTCAGCGCGTCGGTCATGTCGGTGCGCACGAAACCCGGCGCGACCACGTTGGCAGTGATGTTGCGCGACCCCAGTTCCCGCGTGAGCGAGCGCGCGAAGCCGACCAGGCCGGCCTTCGACGCGGCGTAGTTCGACTGCCCGGGCGCGCCGGAGAGGCCGACCACCGAAGAGATGAACACGAACCGGCCCCAGCGGGCGCGCAGCATGCCGCGCGAGGCCCGCTTCGCGACGCGGAACGCGCCGGTCAGGTTCGCGTTCAGCACGCGCTCGAACTGCTCGTCCGACATCCGCATCAGCAGCGTGTCGTCGGTGAGACCGGCGTTGGACACCAGGATCTCGACCGGGCCCTGGTGCTCCTCGACGAGCTTGAACGCCTCGTCCACCTGCTCGGTGTCGGTGACGTCGGCCTGCACGCCGAAGATGCCCTCGGGCACCCCGGAACCGCGGTGCGTCGCCGCCACCCGGTACCCCTGCTCGGCGAGGTCGCGGGCGATCGCGAGCCCGATGCCCCGGTTGCCGCCGGTGACCAAAACCGACCGTCCCACTGCGTTTCTCCTCGTCCGTTGACCGCTGCGCCTGCCTGAGGCTATCGGCTGCGCACACCGCGTGCGCACCCGGCACTCCCGTCCTAAGCGACGGTAAGGAACCGCGCTCTGACCTTGCTGGTTACCCGCCAGTTGGTCACCGTGAGTCGCAACACAGGAGGTCAAAGATGACAACCCGGATCCAGGACGCCGGCTCGGCACGGGCCGAGCGGCGCGTGGTCGGCAACGTGCTGCGCGGCTCGGTAGGAAATCTCGTCGAGTGGTACGACTGGTACGCCTATTCCGCGTTCACCGTCTATTTCGCGAAGGCGTTCTTCCCCGGCGGCGACGCCACCGCTCAGTTCCTCAACACCGCGGCCGTGTTCGCCGTCGGGTTCCTCATGCGGCCGCTCGGCGGCTGGCTGCTCGGCCGCTTCGCCGACCGGTACGGCCGGCGCTCCGCGCTGATGCTGTCCGTCACGATGATGGCCTGCGGTTCGCTGCTCATCGCCGCGACGCCCGGATACCGGACGATCGGCATCGCCGCCCCGATCCTGCTGGTCCTCGCCCGGCTGCTGCAGGGCCTCTCGGTCGGCGGCGAGTACTCGACGTCGGCGACCTATCTGTCCGAAGTGGCCACTCCGGGCAAGCGCGGGTTCTACTCCAGCTTCCAGTACGTGACGCTGGTCGGCGGGCAGCTGCTCGCGCTCGGCCTGCAGCTGGTCCTGCAGAGCGTCCTCACCGACCAGCAGATGGGCGACTGGGGCTGGCGGATCGCGTTCGTGGTCGGCGCGGCCGCCGCGGTGATCGTGATGCTGCTGCGGAAGTCGATGGACGAATCGGAGAGCTACCAGCGGCTGTCGGACAACGCCGAGGGAGCCAAGCGGGAAGCGGGCACGCTGCGCCAGCTCGTCAAATACCCGCGCGAGATCCTGCTGGTCGTCGGCCTGACGCTGGGCGGCACGGTCGCGTTCTACACCTACGCGACCTACACGCAGAAGTTCCTGGAGAACACCGCGGGCATCCCGCGCCGCACGGTGACCGTGATCATGTTCCTCGCACTGCTGGTCTTCGCGATCCTGCAGCCGATCGCGGGCCGGCTCTCGGACAAGATCGGGCGCCGGAAGCTGCTGATGTTCTTCGGCGTCGCGGGAACCGTGCTGACCGTGCCGATCATGACGCTGATGGCGCACACCAGCCAGCCCGTCCTGGCGTTCCTGCTTCTGCTCGGCGCGCTGGTGATCGTCACCGGCTACACCTCGATCAACGCGATCGTGAAGGCCGAGCTCTTCCCGACGCGGATCCGCGCGATCGGCGTCGGCCTGCCCTACGCGCTCACCGTCGCGATCTTCGGCGGCACCGCCGAGCTGATCGCCCAGGCACTGAAGAAAGCCGGCCACGAATCGCTGTTCTTCTGGTATGTCGCGGGCTGCGTCCTCGTGTCGCTCATCGTGTACGCGACAATGCGGGAAACTTCGCGTTCGTCCGCTCTCGAACGCGACGAGGACTGATCAGGAGGACGGCCGTGCGCGTACTGCTCGTCGAGGACGACACCGGGGTCGCCCGGGCGCTCGCCGAGACGCTGCACGCGCACGGCCATTCCGTCGCTTCCGTCGGCCGCGGCTCGGACGCGCTCACCCGGCATCGGGACGCCGACCTGCTGCTGCTCGACCTCGGGCTGCCCGACATGGACGGCCTCGACGTGCTGCGCAAGATCCGGCAGGTCTCCCCCGCGCCGGTGATCGTGCTGACCGCGCGCAGCGACGAACGTTCGGTCGTCCGCGCGCTCCGCTTCGGCGCGGACGACTACCTGGCCAAGCCGGTCCGGCTGGCCGAGCTGCTGGCCCGGATGGACGCGGTCGCGCGGCGGGCGAGCCACTCCGGTGCGGTGCCGGAGGACCAGATCGTGCGGGTCGAGGACGTGGAGATCGACCTCGGCGCCCGGCGCGTTCTCGTCGCCGGGGGCGATATCGGGCTCACCACCAAGGAATTCGCCGTGCTGGCGGTGCTCGCGGCGCGGCCCGGCACGGCGGTCAGCCGGCAGCAGCTGATGGACGAGGTGTGGGGCGACGCATACCTGGCCGTGTCGCGGTCGCTCGATGTCCACATGACACAGCTGCGCGCGAAGCTCGACCGGCCTGGCTTGCTCACCACCATCCGCGGCTTCGGCTACCGGCTCGGCCGGGATTGACCGGTGCGCGCGCGTCTGCTGGCCGTCCTCGTCACGCTCGCGCTCGCCGTCGTGACGGCGTTCGCTGTGCCGCTCTTGTCCGCGACCGCCGACCAGCGGACCCAGCAGCTGGTGATCTCGCGCAGCAGCGACGTCGACCGCTTCGTGGTGCTCGCGCAACAGGCCGTCGATTCCGGCGACGCGGCCGCGTTGAACGCCGACGCCCGGCAGTATTCGGCGTTATACACCGAAGGCGTGCTCGTCGTGGACGCGCAGCGGGAGCCGCTCGTCCAGACCGGCGGCCTGCGCAGCGACGACCCGGCGGTCCGGGCGTTGGTCGAGGCCACGCTGCGGAACGAACCGGAGGCACCGGTCGAGCGGATCATGCCGTGGTCGGACACGCCGGTGCTCTTCGCCCGGCCAGTCGGCACCGGCACCCGCGTCTCCGGGGTCGTGCTGTTGCGGGCTTCGGTGGCGTCCGCCGCGGCGGACGTCAGCGGCGCGTGGAGCGCGATCGCCGCGGGCGCGCTCGTGGTCGCGGCTCTGTTCGTGCTGCTCGCGGTGTTGTTGTCGCGCTGGATGGTGCGCCCGTTGATCGAACTGGAGACCGGCGTGCTCTCGGTGGCCGGCGGACGCCGGGCACAAGTGCCGGAGCGTTCCGGGCCGAGGGAGTTGCGCTCGCTCGCCGCCTCGGTGAACCGGATGTCCGACGCGGTGGTCGAATCGGCGAACCAGCAGCAGCGGCTCGTCGCGGACACCTCCCATCAGCTGCGGAACCCGATGGCGGCGCTGCGGCTGCGGCTCGATTCGCTCGGCGCCGAGATGGCCGACCGGCCCGCCTACGCCGCGACCGTGGCCGAAGTCGAGCGGCTGGAACGGATTCTCGACGGGCTCCTCGCCCTCGCCACCGCCGAAAGCACTGCGACCCGGCTCGCCGCCCGAGCCGACGACGAGCCCGCTGACCTCGCCGCCGTCGTTGCGGAACGCGTCGACGCGTGGCGGTTGTCCGCTGACGAGGCGGGCGCGACCCTCGTCCCGTGCGCCGGGCACACCGAACCGCTGCTGGTGCGCACACCGGAGAGCGAACTGGCGCAGATGCTCGATGTCCTTCTGGACAACGCGGTCCACTACGCCGGCCGGGGCGCGACCATCACCGCCGGCTGGGAATCCACCCCGGAAACCGGCACGCTGATCGTCGCCGACGACGGCCCCGGACTTCCGCCGGAGGACCTGGCCCGCGCCACCGAGCGGTTCTGGCGCGCCGGCGGCGACGGCGCACCGCGCGGCACCGGGCTCGGGCTCTCCATCGCGCGCGAGCAGACCCGGGCGCGCGGCGGAATCCTGGAGCTGCGCGGCGTCGAGCCGCACGGGCTCGAAGTCCGGATCACCCTGCCCGCGGCGGTGACGCCATGACCGTCACCCGTCGCGCCGCGCTGCTCGGCGGGCTCGCACTCGCCCTCGCCGGCTGCGGAGACTCCTACCGCGGGCCGGAACGGCAGATCACCATCGCGTCCGGCGAGCCGGGCGGCTTCTACCTGGCGTTCGCCGAGGTGCTGGCGGCCGAGCTGACGCGCGCCGAACCGCGACTGCACTGCACCGCGCTGCGCACCGAAGCAAGCGTCGAGAACGTCGAACGGGTTCGCGACGGGACCGCCGATTTGGGGCTGGCGCTCGCCGACATCGCGCAGTCCGCATTGACCGGCGGATCGCCGTTCGGGAAGCCCGTGCCGCTGCAGGCGGTCGGCCGGGTGTACGAGAACTACCTCCAGCTGGTCGTGCGCGCCGAGGACCGGCTGACCGATCTCCGGTCGCTCGCCGGAAGGCCGATCTCCGTCGGGGCGAGCCGCTCCGGCGCCGCACAGCTCGGCGAGCGGGTCTTCGCCGGTATCGACGTGCCGATCACCGCGTTGCACCTTCCGCTCGGCGACGCCGTCGCCGCGTTGCGGGACAAGCGGATCGACGCGTTCCTCTGGTCCGGCGGGATCCCGACGCCGGCGCTGGCCGAGCTCAACCGGACGACGCCGCTCGCGCTCATCCCGCTCACGTCGGTGCTCCCCCAGCTGCGGAAGGCGTACGGCCCGCTGTACGAACAGGTCCAGGTGCCGGCCGGGGCCTATCGCGGCGTGGGTTCGCTTCCGACGATCGGGGTCGCGAACCTGCTGGTGTGCTCCCCCGCGCTGCCGACCGACGTCGCCGCCGCGGTGGTGCGGGTGCTGGTCGGGCGGGCCGCCGAACTGGTGCCCGCACAGGCGGTCGGGACGCAGTTCCTCGACGTGCGGACGCTGATCGGCACCCAGCCGGTTCCGCTGCATCCCGGTGCGGCCGACACCTATCGGGCGCTGCACGGGTGATGGCTAGATTGGTCGCGTGACCGAGCGGCAACCGATGATCGAGATGCCTCTGCGCGTGCGCTACCACGAATGCGACGGGCAAGGGATCGTGTTCAACGCCAACTACCTGGCCTACGCGGACATGGCCGCGTTCGAGGTGGAACGGAAGCTGTTCGGGTCGCACGCCGAGATGCTCGCCTTCGGCGTGGACACGGTGGTGGCGGAATCGAACCTGCGGTACTTCGCGCCCTGCCGGTTCGACGACGAACTGGTGATCTCGGTGTACCTGGCCCGCCAGGGCACCACGTCGATGGAGTTCGAGAATGTCATCCGCCGCGGCAGCGCGGTGACCACCCGGATGCGCCTGCGGTACGTGTTCGTGGACCCGGTCGAGTACCGCAAGACCGAACCGCCAGCCGAGGTCCGGGCCGCCTACGCGGCGTACCTCCCCGAAACCGTCTGAGGCCGCCCGTGTTCCGAGTGCTCTTCTACCACCCCGAAATCCCGCCCAACACCGGCAACGCGATCCGGCTGGCCGCCAACACCGGATGCGAGCTGCACCTGGTCGAGCCGCTCGGATTCGTGCTGGAGGACAAGCAGCTCCGCCGCGCCGGGCTGGACTACCACGACCTGGCCCGGGTGCGAGTGCACGCCGACCTGGCGGCGGCGTGGCGGGCGCTGCTGCCCGCGAAGGTGTACGCGTTCAGCGCGAACGCGACCCGGCTGTACACCGACGTCGCTTTCGAGCCCGGCGACGTGCTGATGTTCGGGCCGGAATCGGTCGGGCTGCCGGACGAGGTCCAGCACGCCCCGGAGGTCACCGACCGGCTGCGGCTGCCGATGCTGCCCAACAACCGCTCGCTGAACCTGGCGAACACCGCGGCGATCACCGTTTACGAAGCCTGGCGGCAGAACGGGTTCGCGATGCCCTGAGTGCGCCCGGTCGGGAAGGGAACATTGACGGACTCAGAGTCCCTCAATGTTCCCTTCACGGCATTACGGCAGTCGTTGGCCGAATACCAGCGCGGCGGCCGCCCCTGCCATCAGCATCAGCGTGCCCAGCACCACCCACGGCTTGCTCGCGTCGGCGTTCTTGAGCTCGTAGCCGATCTGCTCGCCCAGGTCCGCGTAGACGCGCTTCAGCTCATCCGCGCTGGCCGCCTTGTAGAACTCGCCGCCGGAGAGCCGCGCGATCTCCTGCAGCGACTCGTCGTCCACCCGGACGTCCTGCTGTTTGCCCTCGATGTCCACCGAACCGTGCTCGGTGCCGAACGAGATCGAGGAAATCGGCATCTGCGCCTGCTTCGCCGCCTGGGCAGCGGTGTACGCGCCGCGCGGGGCGTACAGGTCGTCCGGCACCGTCTGCTTGCCGTCGCTCATCAGCACGATGCGCGCCGGCGGCGGGCCGTCCGCTCCGCCGACGACGGCGGAGAAGCTCTGGATCGACTGCATCGCGGCGAAGATCCCTTCGCCGGTGGCCGTCGACTGGGCGAGCTTCAGATTGTCGATTGCCTTCGACACCCCGGCCCGGTCGGTGGTCGGATTCACCAGCACGGTCGCCGTGCCCGCGAACGAGATCAGGCCCAGGTTGATGCCCGGCGTCATGTTCTGCGCGAACTGCTTCGCCGCGTCCTGGGCCGCCTTCAGCCGCGTCGGCACGACATCGGTGGCTTCCATCGACAGCGAAACGTCGATGACCAGCATGACGGTCGCGCGATTGCGCGGAACCTTCTGCTCCGCCGTCGGCCCAGCCAGCGAGACGGTCAGGAAGAGCAGCGAGATCACGATCAGCACCGCGGGCAGGTGCCGGATCCAGCCCTGTGCCTTCGGCGCGATCTTGTCCAGCAATTCCAGGTTCGCGAACCGCAGCACGCGGCGGCGGCGCGCTCGCTGCGCCAGCACATAAGCGCCGGCTACCGCGGCGACCGCGAGCAGCAGCAGGAACCACCAGGGGGAACTGAAGCCGCCGAGGCTCACGCGACCCCTCCCGACCAGCGGCGCTTGCGGGCCACGACGAATCGCACCAGGTCCGCGATCCAGTCCGAATCGGTGCGCAGCACCAGGTGCGCGGCACCCGCGCGGCGCAGGCTGGCGGCGACCGTCTCCCGGTGCGCGCTGGCGGCCGCGCCGAATTCCTTGCGCAGCAGCGGCGAAGCGTGCACTTCGCGTTGCCTTCCGGTCTCGGGGTCGGCCAGCACGACGGTGCCGACGTCCGGCAGCTCGACATCGCGCGGGTCGACGATTTCGATCGCGATCACTTCGTGCCGTCCGCCCAGCGCCCGCAACGGGCGCTCCCAGTCGAGCGGACCGAGGAAGTCGGAGATCGCCACCGCCAGGCCGCGCCGGCGCGGCGGACGGCGCAGCTGCTCCAGCGCACCGGCGAAATCGCCGCGCACACCTTCCGCCGCGCGCGGTGTTTCGGCGAGCTTCCGGACCAGGCCGCGCGCGTGCGGCAGACCGCCGCGGGCCGGGATCCGGGTGCTGCCTTCGCCGTTCGACACGAGCGCGCCGATCCGGTTGCCGCCGCCCCCGGTCAGGTGCGCGACCGCCGCGGTGGCGCACACGACCAGGTCGCGTTTCTCGCACAGCGCGGTGCCGAAGTCGAGGCTCGCCGACAGGTCGGCGACTACCCAGGTCTCCAGCTCGCGGTCGGCGACGGTTTCCCGGATGTGCGGTGTGGTCGTCCGCGCGGTGACCGCCCAGTCCATCCGGCGCACGTCGTCGCCGGGCTGGTACGGACGGGCCTCGCCGGGCTCCGAGCCCGGGCCCGGGACGAGCCCGAGATGGTTGCCCTGGAGCAGGCCGTCGAGCCGGCGGCGCACGTCGAGTTCGAGCGTCCGCAGCCCGGCTTCCATCCGCTCGCCGCGCAGGACCGGCGGCGCCCAGCCCGGACGGCCGTCCTGGTTCTTCGAGGAGGTGCCAGCCACGTCGTTACCTGGCGGGCGCGCCAGCCGGCACCGGACCGGCGCCGCCCTGCGGCCGGGCCGAAACCTGCGGCAGCGGCACCGTCTGCAGCACGCGGGTGACGATGTGGTCCACCGGCACGCCGTCGGCCAGCGCGTCGTAGGACAGCACCAGCCGGTGCCGCAGCACGTCCGGCACGACATCGACGACATCCTGCGGAAGGACGTAGTCGCGGCCGCGGACCAGCGCCAGTGCCCGCGCCGCGGCGATGATGCCGAGGCTCGCGCGCGGCGAGGCGCCGTAGGACACCCAGCCCGCGACGTCGGACAGCCCGTGGTCGTTCGGCGTGCGGGTGGTCAGCACCAGCCGCACCACGTAGTCGACCAGCGCGTGGTGCACGAACACCTGCGACGCGACGCCCTGCAGCCGGACCAGCTCGGCCGGGCTGAGCACCTCGTGCGGGACCGGCGGGGCGACGCCCATCCGGTAGATGATCTCGCGCTCTTCCTCGGCGGTCGGGTACTCGACGACGATCTTGAACAGGAACCGGTCGCGCTGCGCCTCCGGCAGCGGGTAGACACCCTCGTTCTCGATCGGGTTCTGCGTGGCGAGCACCAGGAACGGATCCGGCATCGCGAAGGTCCGGCCGCCGATCGACACGTGCCGCTCGGCCATCACCTCGAGCATCGCCGACTGCACCTTCGCCGGCGCGCGGTTGATCTCGTCGGCCAGGACGAAGTTCGCCACCACCGGGCCGAGCTCGACGTCGAACCGCTCGGAGCCCTGGCGGTAGATCCGGGTGCCGAGGATGTCCGCGGGCACCAGGTCGGGGGTGAACTGCACGCGGGAGAACGAACCGCCGACCACCCGCGCGAACGTCTCGACCGCCAGCGTCTTCGCGACCCCGGGCACGCCTTCGAGCAGCAGGTGCCCCTTCGCCAGCAGACCGACGAGCATCCGCTCCACCAGCCGGTCCTGTCCGACGATGACGCGCTTCACCTCGAACACGGTGCGTTCCAGCAGCTGGGCGTCCCGCGCCGGGGTGCCGGGCTGCTGCCCGTTCGCGCCCTCGGCGAAGCCGGGCTCGGTCACTCTTCCTCCAGGGGTATCCACGTCTGCGGGCTCGCCCGCGACCCTACTGCGTCGCCGACGTGCGGCGAGGGTAGCCAACCCGATTGCCGGTGTGACAGCTGTGAAGCCCGTGTCAGCGGTGCTTTTCGAGGTCTTCCGGCGTGTCGATGTCGTCGCTCTCCCCCGGTTCCGCGGGCAGCCCGGCGATCCGGAGACCGCCGAGGGTCCGGCGCAGCGACGCGTTCGCGGGATCGGCGGGCAGCGCCCGGCGGACCGCCGCGGTGTGCCAGGCGCTGGTCAGCCACTGATGCTTGCCCGCCGCGTCCAGCAGCACGACGCCGTCGGTGTCGTCGTCCAGAGCGGCCCGCAGCCGCTCCACTGTGGACCGCCGGATGCCGGGAAGATCCGCCGCCAGCAAGACAATGCTGACCGTGTCGACGCGTTCGAGGGCCGCGGCGAGCGCCGCGACCGGACCGGAGCCCGGCACCGCCTCGCGCGTCCAGACGACGTCGTAGCCCGGCCGCTGCGGCCCGCACACGACAACCGGCTCGGCCCCGGCGAGTGCCCGGACCGCCCTCGCCAGCAAGGACATCCCGCCGACCCGCAGCTCCGGTTTGTCCACTCCGGACAGCCGGCGCGCCGTCCCGCCGGCCAGGACGATGCCCGCGAATCCCGTCATGTTCCCCAGCCTGCCCGCCCGCACAGCTCGCGCAACCCCGGGGGTAGCCAAGTCCGTGAAGGGAACCTTCACGGACTCTGATTCCCTCAAGGCGGCCTTCACGGACCTCTCGGCCCGGAAACCCGCGCGCGCCCCGCGCCGGGCCGCGCTACCTTGCCGAGGTGCCCGACGCCGCGCGGCTGCTCGCCGCTTACGACCGCGAAGTTCGCCAAGCCGAGCTCACCCGGCCCGAACCCGGGCAGCAGCTCGTCCAGGACGGTCCCGTCGCCCGCCTCACCGGCGGCCGCCGCGGGTTCGTCGCCGGGCCGCCCGACCTCGGCGTCACCGGCGCCGCGCTCGACGAGCTCATCGCCCGCCAGCGGGACTTCTTCGCCGCCCGAGGCGAGGAGTTCGAGTGGAAGACCCGGGGCCACGACCGTCCGGCCGAGTTGCCGGACCGGCTGCTCGCCGCCGGGTTCGTACCGGAGGAGACCGAGACCGTGCTGATCGCGCCGCTCGACGCGGTCGCCGATTCGGCCCCGCCGTCGGCCGAGTTCGTGGTGCGGGAAGCCAGCGGCCACGACGACCTGCTGCGCATCGCGACGCTGTCGGCGGCGGTGTTCGGCAACGACGAGGCGGCGGTCGCGGCGGATCTGCTTGCCCGGTCGCGTGCCGACAGCGGCACGACGACGCACGTGGTGGCCGAAGCGGACGGCCAGTTCGTCGCCGCTTCCCGGCTGGAAGTCGTCCCGGGCACCGGATTCGCCGGCCTGTGGGGCGGCGCGACGCTGCCGGGGTGGCGCGGGCGGGGGCTGTACCGAGCGCTCGTCTCGCACCGGGTCGGCGCGGCGCGCGCCCGCGGGATCGCCTACCTGCAGGTGGACGCGCTGCCGACCAGCCGGCCGATTCTGGAACGGCTCGGCTTCACCGCGGTCACCGAGACCACGCCGTACGTCTGGAGCCCGCTCACCCGATGAGCCGGGTCGCGTACGGCATGATGCCGCCGTAGCGCACCGAGGTGACCCGCACGTATGAGCCGGACTGCGGGGCTTCGACCATCTGCCCGTTGCCCAGGTAGAGCGCGACGTGGTGGATGCCGCCCGAGCCGCCCCAGAACAGCATGTCCCCACGCCGCATCTGCGACAGCGGCACGCGCCGGCCGGCGGTGTACTGGTAGCCGCTGTAGTGCGGCAGGCCCTGCACACCGGCGAAGGCGTAGATCATCAGGCCGGAGCAGTCGAAGCCGATCTTGCGGTAGTCGCCGTACTGGTCGGCCACGCCGCCGTCGCGGATGCCGCGGCTCGGGCCGCTGCCGGTGCCGCCACCCCACGCGTAAGGCATGCCCACCTGTGCAAGAGCTCGCGCGATGACGGCTTCGATCGAGCTGCCCGCTGCCGGAGCCGGACGGCTGGGGCCGCCGTCGTCATTGCCGTTGTCGTTGCCGCCGCTGTTGGCTGCTGCGCGCAGAGCCGCCTGGCGGGCGCGCTCTTCGTCCTCGCGCTGCTTCTGTGCCAGCCAGTCCTGGTAGCGCTGCCGCTGTCCCTGCAGGCCGCTGACCTTGGCCTGCGCCGCGTACAGCTGCTGCTCGACGGAGTTCTTGCTGGCTTCGAGCTGAGTGTTCTGCGCCGCCTGCGCTTGCTGCGAGGACACCGCCGCCGCCTGCGCGGCGTCGGCGTTGCCCTTCGCCCGGGTCGCCGCGTCCTGCTTCTGCCGCGCGACGTCCAGCGCCTTGCGCGCCGCAGCGTCCTTGTTGGACTTGTCGGTCTGGGCCTGCTGGAGGCGGTCCATCGCGTTGATCCGCGAGCCGCTGATCGAGTCGAGCAGCTGGGCGCGGGCGAGCAGGTCCTTCGGGCTGTCCGAAGTCAGGTACGCCGAGACCGACCCGATCGTGCTGCCTTGCTCGAAGCTGGCAGCGGCGAACTTCTTGGCGTCCGCGCGGGCCTTCTCGATCGCACCCGCCGCCGCGTCCGCCTCTTGGCGCGCCGACTTCGCGTCGTTCTGCGCCTGGGTGGCCGCGTCCTGCGCGGTCTGCAGGTCGACCAGCGCCTTCATGGCCTGTTCCTGCTTGAGCTCGACGTCGTCCTGCAGCGTGCTGAGCTTCTGTTCGGCTTGGGCGAGCTGATTGGTGAGCCGGCCGACCTCGCCCGCCTTGGCGTTGGCGTCGCCCTTCGCCGAGTTGATGTCGGAGTCGCTCGGGTTCGGCGGCGGCGGGGGCACCGCGAGACCGGTGCTGGTGGCGCCGAGCAGCGCCACCAGGGTGAACGCGGCCACCGTGATGCCGCGCCGCACGCCGGCGCCGTGCACCGTCGCCGCGTTCGCTGTTCCGGACCGTCCCCGCCGGACCATCACGACCCGCCACCTCCGCTCACACCGGTGCTGCCCGGACTCCCCTCGGCCGGACCCGGACCAGGCCCGTTTCCGGCTCGGCGTCCGCAGTCACACCCCGTGCCACTGTAGTCACATCACTATCACAAGCCTCAGCAAGAACTTACACACCGTAGACATCATTTCCCCTGATCGGGGGACCTCCGGGCACGGCGCGTCCCGCATGGCCTACATCACTGCGCGTGTCGTCTTGAACGAAATACAGGACGCGCGTACTGTTTGATCGGCGGACGAGGTGTGCCCTCCCGGTTCCGGTTCTACGGTGGGGGTGCGCAAGACTGCCGACGACCCCGCCGGGTCGGCCCGACGACAGCCGGCGGATACGACGAACGACACCGAACTGACCCGGGAGGCCACGCCCCAGCGGCGTGGAATCCATGCCACTGGAGTTAGACGTGACTGCACCTAGCCAGGACAGCTTCGGCGCCAAGGACACCTTGCAGGTAGGAGAGAACTCGTACGAGATCTTCCGCCTGGACAAGGTCGAAGGCGCCGAGCGGCTGCCCTACAGCCTGAAGATCCTCCTCGAGAACCTGCTGCGCACCGAGGACGGCGCGAACATCACCGCCGACCACATCCGCGCGCTCGGCGGCTGGGATCCGAACGCGGACCCGTCGACCGAGATCCAGTTCACGCCCGCCCGGGTGATCATGCAGGACTTCACCGGCGTGCCGTGCGTGGTCGACCTGGCCACCATGCGCGAAGCGGTGACCGCGCTGGGCGGCGACCCGGACAAGGTCAACCCGCTCGCGCCGGCCGAGATGGTGATCGACCACTCCGTCATCATCGACGTCTTCGGCCGCGCCGACGCCTTCGAACGCAACGTCGAGATCGAGTACGAGCGCAACCGCGAGCGCTACCAGTTCCTGCGCTGGGGCCAGGGCGCCTTCGACGAGTTCAAGGTCGTCCCGCCGGGCACCGGCATCGTCCACCAGGTCAACATCGAGCACCTCGCGCGCACGGTGATGGCGCGCGGCGGCCAGGCATACCCCGACTCCTGCGTCGGCACCGACTCGCACACCACCATGGTCAACGGCCTGGGCGTGCTGGGCTGGGGCGTCGGCGGCATCGAGGCCGAGGCGGCGATGCTGGGCCAGCCGGTCTCCATGCTCATCCCGCGCGTCGTCGGCTTCAAGCTGACCGGCGAGATCCCGGCCGGCGTCACCGCGACCGACGTCGTGCTGACCATCACCGAGATGCTGCGCCGGCACGGCGTGGTCGGCAAGTTCGTCGAGTTCTACGGCGAGAGCGTCGCCCAGGTGCCGCTGGCCAACCGCGCCACCATCGGCAACATGAGCCCGGAGTTCGGCTCCACCGCGGCGATCTTCCCGATCGACGACGAGACCGTCCGCTACCTCAAGCTGACCGGCCGCTCGGCCGAGCAGGTCGCGCTGGTCGAGGCGTACGCGAAGGAGCAGGGCCTCTGGCACGACCCGTCGCACGAGGCGGCCTACTCCGAGTACCTCGAGCTGGATCTCTCGACGGTCGTCCCGTCGATCGCCGGCCCGAAGCGCCCGCAGGACCGCATCGAGCTGAGCGACGCGAAGTCCTCGTTCCGCAAGTCGGTGCACGACTACGTCGAGGGCGAGCAGCCCACTCCGCACACCAACGTCGACGAGACCGTCGAGGAGACCTTCCCGGCCTCCGACCCGGCCGCGCTGTCGTTCAAGGACGAGGACGCCGTCGACCTGCAGTCCGCGGCGAACGGGGCCACCGGGCGGCCGAGCAAGCCGGTCAAGGTGTCCACCGCCGACCGCGGCGAGTTCGTGCTGGACCACGGCGCCGTGGTGATCGCCTCGATCACCTCGTGCACCAACACCTCCAACCCGTCGGTCATGCTGGGCGCGGCGCTGCTCGCGCGCAACGCGGTCGACAAGGGCCTGTCGGTCAAGCCGTGGGTCAAGACGTCGATGGCCCCCGGTTCGCAGGTCGTCACCGACTACTACAACAAGGCCGGTCTCTGGCCGTACCTCGAGAAGCTGGGCTACCACCTGGTCGGCTACGGCTGCACCACCTGCATCGGCAACTCGGGCCCGCTGTCGGACGAGATCTCCGCCGCGATCCAGGAGAACGACCTCACCGCGGTTTCGGTGCTCTCGGGCAACCGGAACTTCGAGGGCCGGATCAACCCGGACGTCAAGATGAACTACCTGGCGTCGCCGCCGCTGGTCATCGCCTACGCGCTGGCCGGCACGATGGACTTCGACTTCGCGAACCAGCCGCTGGGCCAGGACACCGACGGCAACGACGTGTTCCTGAAGGACATCTGGCCGTCGCCGCAGGAGATCCAGGAGACCATCGACTCCGCGATCACGCAGGAGATGTTCACCAAGGACTACGCGGACGTCTTCGACGGCGGCGAGCGCTGGAAGTCGCTGCCGACGCCGACCGGCAAGACGTTCGAGTGGGACGCGCAGTCCACCTACGTGCGCAAGCCGCCGTACTTCGACGGCATGGCCGCCGAACCGGCTCCGGTGCAGGACATCTCCGGCGCCCGGGTGCTGGCGAAGCTGGGCGACTCGGTCACCACCGACCACATCTCCCCGGCCGGCGCGATCAAGGCGGGCACCCCGGCCGCGCAGTACCTGGTCGAGCACGGCATCGAGCGCAAGGACTTCAACTCCTACGGCTCGCGCCGCGGCAACCACGAGGTGATGATCCGCGGCACCTTCGCGAACATCCGGCTGCGCAACCAGCTGCTGGACGACGTGCAGGGCGGCTACACCCGCGACTTCACCCAGGAAGGCGCGCCGCAGGCGTTCATCTACGACGCGGCGCAGAACTACGCGGCGGCGGGCACCCCGCTGGTCGTGCTGGGCGGCAAGGAGTACGGCTCCGGCTCGTCGCGCGACTGGGCGGCCAAGGGCACCTCGCTGCTCGGCGTCCGCGCGGTGATCACCGAGTCGTTCGAGCGGATCCACCGGTCGAACCTGATCGGCATGGGCGTCATCCCGCTGCAGTTCCCGGCGGGCGAGTCGGCGGCGTCGCTGAAGCTGGACGGCACCGAGACGTTCGACATCGAGGGCATCACGAAGCTGAACGACGGCGAGACGCCGCGGACGGTCCACGTGACGGCCACGAAGGAAGACGGCTCGAAGGTGGAGTTCGACGCGGTCGTCCGCATCGACACCCCGGGCGAGGCGGACTACTACCGCAACGGCGGCATCCTGCAGTACGTGCTGCGCAAGATGACCCGTTCCTGACCGATATCCCGGTCGTAGCGCAGGCGAAGGGCCCCTGGAGAGAATCTGGTTCTCTCCAGGGGCCCTTTCGCGCACCGGCCGGAACGCCGCCGGTTCAGGGTTTGGCAGGCGAACCGAACGGTTGCTTGTCCGGCTGGAAGGCCTGGCCGTCGGCGGGAGCCTTGAGGTCGATCAGGTGCGCCGCGGTCGCGTCGTCCACGCCTCGGGCCTGGCCGAGGATGCAGTGGCCGACCCGGCCTCGCCTGATCAGTGCCGCTGGGGACGGGCTCCGGCAGGTCGGTGCCCGGCCCATCAGTGGCCATCCGAGCGCCCGGTCAGCTGGGACGCACCGGCGTCAGCGGGCCGACCGAGCGTCCGGTCAGCTCGACACCCGGGTCAGCACGAACACCGGCAACTCCCGCCCGGCCGCCTTCCGTTCCATCTCGTACCCCGGCCAGAACTCCAGCAGTTCCGTCCACATCCGGGCGTACTCGTCACCCGCCAGTTCCCGCGCCTTGACCTCCGCCTCCCGGCCGCGCAGCGCGACCGTCGCCTGCGGGTTCGCTCGCAGGTTGTAGGTCCAGGCCGGGTTCTTCGGGCGGCCCCAATTCGAGCCGGTGAGCACGAATTCGTCGCCGTGCGGGTAGTACAGCAGGTTCGTGCTGCGGGGCAGGCCGCTGCGCCGTCCGGTCGTGGTGAGCCGCAGGGAGGGCAGACCGGCCAGCCCGACCAGGCTGATCCGGCCGCCGAACCAGCGGTGCAACAACCGGTCGGTCACGATCACGGCACGCGACGCCGCCATGAGCCGGGGCCGGGTGCCGAGCTTGCGGGCGAACGCCGCGAGAGGGTTACGCACGGACCGATCTTGCCAAACTCACGCCGAACCGCTGCCGGGAGTCGGTCCACCACCGTTCCAGCGCGAAACCCGCGGCGCCCAGTTCCGCCTCGACTCCGGCGGCGCGGAACTTCGCGGACACCTCGGTGCGGATGTGCTCGCCTTCGGCGAACGGCACCACCAGGTCCGCGCCGGGAATCCGCACCTGCAGCGGGCGGCGGGCGCGCAGCCGCATCTCGATCCACTCCTGGTCGGCATTCCAGTACGCGACGTGGTCGAAGTCGTCCGGGTCGAAGTCCGCGTCCAGCTCCGCGTTGATCACGCGCAGCACGTTCCGGTTGAACGCCGCGGTGACGCCCGCCGAATCGTCGTACGCCCGCTCCAGCGTGTCCCGGTCCTTGACCAGGTCGGTGCCGAGCAGCAGCCACTCCCCCTCGTCGAGCACTTCGCGCACGGAGTGCAGGAACTCCGCGCGTTCGCCGGGCAGGAAGTTGCCGATCGTGCCGCCGAGGAAGGCGACGACTCGCGGCGAGGTGCCGGGCAGCAGCTGCAGATGCCGGGTGAAGTCGCCGACGACGCCGCGGACCTCCAGCTTCGGGTAGTCCGCCGAGATCGCGGTGGCGGCTTCGGCCAGCGCGGATTCCGACACGTCCATCGGCACGAACGATTCGAGCGTGCCGTGCGCGGTCAGCGCGTCCAGCAGCAGCCGCGTTTTCTCACTCGACCCCGAACCCAGTTCGACGAGCGTGTGCGCGCCGGTGAGCTCGGCGATCTCGGCCGCCCGTCCGGCGAGCACCTCCCGCTCGCTGCGCGTCGGGTAGTACTCCGGCAGTGCGGTGATCTCCTCGAACAGCTTGCTGCCTTCAGCGTCGTAAAACCACTTGGGCGGCAACCACTTCTGCGCTGCGGTGAGACCCTCGCGCACGTCCGCGCGCAGTTCGGCGGCCACGTCGCTGCGATGGCTTTCCAGGTCTGCCTCGGTCATCGGGCGATGCTCCGTTCCAGGTTCAGGGGAATGACGTCGACGCCGTCCGCGGTGACGCGCACGGCGTGGTGCTCCGGCACCGCGGTCCAGACCGGATCCGGATCGCACGGTTCGGACGCCAGCACCACCCCGGTTTCGGTGCAGCGCAGCGACAACGAGTGCGTCCAGGCGGTGCCGACCAGCGTCTGGCCGTCGGTGAGAAGGAAATTCAGCCGGGAGCCCGGTGCGACCGCCTCGACGTCGCGGACGAGAGCGGCCACCGCGTCGAGCGGTTCCTCCCCCGCGGTCAGCCGAGCACGCAGCAGCGCCCACAGCAGGACGGAATCGGTCGGCGCTTCCAGCGTGAACAGCTCGGTGACGTCGAGCTGCCCGGCCAGTCCGCGCATCGACCCAGGCCAGCCTCGCACGACGCCGTTGTGGCTGAAGAGCCAACGGCCCTCCGCGAACGGCGCGGCAGCCGCTTCGGTGACGGGCATTCCGGTGGTGCCGTTGCGCACCGCCGCGACGAACGCCCTGGTACGCACCGACGCGACGAGAGAGGGCAGTGTCTGGTCGGTCCAAAGCGGCTCGCGGCGGCGGTAGCGCTGCGGCAGCGCGCCCGGCTCCGGATACCAGCCGAGGCCGAAGCCGTCGGCGTTCACCGAGCCGCCGCCGCGCATGTCCCGCGGTGCGTAGGACTGCACGAGCAAGGCGTGCGGCGCGGCGAACACCAGTTCGGCCGGCGACACCGGTGCGCCCAAGTAGGCGAGGTGACGGCACATCTCGCTCAACCCGCCTCGCCCGGGCGCGGATCGCGTGCGCACCGGAATCCGGAGAAGATCTGCCGCCGGATCGGATAGTCCCAGTTGCGGAACGTGCCCCGGATCGCCGCCGCGTCGGTGCCGAACGAGCCGCCGCGCAGCACTTTGTACTCCGGGCCGAAGAACACTTCCGAGTATTCCCGGTACGGGAAGGCCGCGAAGCCCGGATAGCCGTGGAAGTCGGTGCTGGTCCATTCCCAGACGTCGCCGATCAGCTGGTGCACGCCCAACGGCGACGCGCCCGCCGGATACGCCCCGGCCTCGGCCGGGCGCAGATGGCGTTGCCCGAGGTTGGCGTGCTCGGCGGTCGGCTCCTCGTCGCCCCACGGGTACCGCCGCGACCGGCCGGACGCCGGGTCGTACCGGGCGGCTTTCTCCCACTCCGCCTCGGTGGGCAGCCGCTTCCCGGCCCAGCGCGCGTACGCGTCCGCCTCGTAATACGAGACGTGCACGACCGGCTCGTTCCGCGGCACCCGCTCGCGCACCCCGAAGCGGGTGCGCCACCAGCCGTCCGGTTCGCGGTGCCAGAACCGGGGCGCGGTGATGTCGTGCTCCTGCCGGTAGGCCCAGCCGGGCTCGGTCCAGAACCGCCGGTCGTGGTATCCGCCCGAGTCCAGGAACTCGAGGTACGCACCGCAGGTGACCGGGGCGGTGTCGAGAACGAAGGCCGGGACGTCGACCTGGTGTGCGGGGCGTTCGTTGTCCAGCGCCCACGGTTCGGCGGTGGTGCCCATGGTGAACGCGCCTCCCGGCACGAGCACCTCGGGCGGCAATCGACGCGCCGGGGCACGCGGCGGTTCGGCTGCGTGCAGGACCGGCTCGCCCTTGCGGAGCTGGTGAGTGGCCAGCATCGTCTCGTCGTGCTGCTGTTCGTGCTGGGTGATCATGCCGAACGCGAACGCGCTTTCGGTCAGCCGCCGGCCTTCGAGCGGGGCGGTTTCCAATACGTCGAAGGCTTTCTCGCGGACTTCCTTGACGTACGCGCGCGCCTCGGCCGGGCCCAGCAGCGGCAGCGCCGGACGGTCCGAGCGGGCGTGCTGGAACGCGTCGTAAAGGTCGTCGATGTCCGGGCGGAGCGCGGCGCGGCCGCCGACGTCCCGGACCAGCCACAGCTCTTCCTGGCTGCCGATGTGCGCGAGGTCCCAGACCAGCGGGGACATCAGCTTCGAGTGCTGGCGGACGAGATCGTCGTCGTCCACCGCGTCGGTGAGGGCCACGCTGCGTTTCCGCGCGCGCGTCAGCGCGGCGGCGGCGTGCGCCCGCAGGTCTTGCGGGCTGAGCTCCAGCAACGGGTTCGGTTCGGGGATAGTGCTCATCGGTCCTGACTCCTCGATCCGGTGAGCCGGGTTCGCGGCCCGGCGGTGATCTCGGGGTGCGCCGCGAGTGCGGCGCAGCGACGCCGGGACCGCGCCGCGGCGGGCTGCCCGGCAGCGGTTTCGGCAGGGGTTTCGGCAGACAGGGAGCTTCCGGTCCAGGCCGGGGCCAGTTCGGTGGCGCAGCTCGGCGACGCGCTCCGCACGGAACGGATCGTCATCGCGAACTCCCCCTCGCGGCGGCAAGGCGAGCCCGCAGCGAAGCAGCAAGTTCCTCGACGACCGCCACGGGGAACCCGGTTGTGTCGAGCCCGGCGATCCCCAGCTCGACCAGCTCCTCGGCGACCGCGGCGAGTTCCCGGTCCGCGAGCCCGGTGCGCGCCGCCTCGGCCCATTTCCCGGCGACCGGCGCGCACACCCGGCGTACCAGCTCCACTGTGGACGGACGGGCCAGCAGCGCGGACACCAGCGCCACCGGCGGAAGCCATTCGCCGGGCGGCTGGCCGTCGAGGAAACGCAGCTCCAGATAGCCGTGCGGCCGCACCGGGGTGAACATCGTGGTGAGGTGGTAGTCGAGATCCTCGACCGTCGGGCGGCGCAGCATGCCGGCCGCGCCGCGGCCGGCGATCCAATCGGCGAAGGTGAGGCCCTCCGGGGCGTCCCACGGGCGCTCGCCGCGGGGGAACACCATCAGCGGGGTGTCCATCATCCGGCGGGCCCATTCGCCCGCCGGGTCCGGGCCCGGGTCCGCGGAGCGGGTGCGGACCGGTTCCGTTTCCAGCACGGCCAGCCACCGGGCGGAGGCGAACCCGGTGTTCGCGCCGGCGTGCACGGAAGAATTCGCGAACAGCGCCAGCAGGGGCGGCCCCATCGCGTGCGCGGCCGCCCAGCGCGGGGCGATTTCGTGCGCCTCGCCCGCGTCCACGCAGACCTGCAGGCCAGCGGTGCTGCACATCATCGTGAGGCCGCCGTCCCCGAGCGGGGCGAACCGGCGTTCCATCGCGGCGTAGCGGGGGGTGCGCAGGACCCGGTGCGGCGGGCGGTGCTCGTCGATGCCCGCGCCGCCCAGTTCCAGGCCGTGGCGGGCGAGAAGGCCGCTGAGATAAGCGAGATCAGCCTCGACGACGGCGTGCAGCGCACGCAGCGAGGCTTGCGGCGGAGGGGAAAGCTCCACCTGGCACCCGGGTTCCAGGCTCACCGGCGAACCGGCCGGGAGCGGCTCTGCGGGGCTGTCGGGGCGCAGGGTCCGCGGGGTGTGCGGGCCGAGCGCGGCGGCGAGAACGTCTGGATCGAGCGGGCGAACCGGGGCGCCGGCGTGGTGCACGGTGAACTCCAGTTCCACCCCGAGCAGTCTCGGCGGGCCGTGCTTGAAACACACCGACGCGACGTACCTCTCCCCCTCCGCGCGATCGGCGAGCACCCGCGCGGTCCGGTTCGCGGCACTTCCGGATCGGTCCGGAAAATCGTGCACTGCAGTCATCTGTCGCCGTCCACGTCAGGAGGTCCGCGGGAGGCGAACCTCGTCGCTTCGCGACGCTACACGCGGGGTCTGACAAAAACAGCGTCGCAAGCCGGCGGCGGCGATCGATAAGAACCTCGTAATCTGCTTTGACCTGCGCGTTCACCCCGTCGGTGAACAATGCCCGACGCTGCTCCATCCGGGGTGCCCCGGCTCAGGGCAGCGCGGGTTCGGTGCCCAGCCCCAGTTCCGCCGCGGCGTGCTGCACGGCGCCGATCACCAGATGCAGCGCCGGCCGCCGGATCTCGGTGCGCCGGTAGGCGATCGACACCGTGCGCAGCAGCGGCGGGGCCAGCGCGACGACATCGATCCCGGGCGGGCGCAGCAGCCGCAAGCCGAGGTCGGACACCAGGGTCACGCCGAGCCCGGCGCCCACCATCGCCATCGCGGTCGACTGCTCCTCGACCTCGTGGTTGATTTTCGGCTGGAACCCGTGCCGCTGGCAGGCGTTCCGGATCGCCCGGCCGAAATGCGACTTCGGACTCGCGAGGATCCACGGGTGCTCGGCCAGCGAGTCCAGCGGCACGGTCGCCGACGGCAGCGCGCCCGCCGGCACCGCCGCGTGCAGCCGTTCCACCGCGACGACCGCGCGTTCCAAGCCGCGGTCCCATGGCATCGGCGCGTCGGAATAATCGATGACGAACGACAGGTCCAGGGTGCCGTCCCGGACCGCCTCCGCGGTCGCTTCCGGCGCCAATTCCTTCGTCCGCACCTGGATTCCCGGATAATCGGCGGCCAGCGCGGTCAGCGCGGTGGGCAGCAAACCGGACGCGACCGACGCCCACACCCCGGCGGTCATCCGCGCGGACATCGTTCCCTGCGCCTCTTCCAGCGCGAGCGTCGCCCGCTCGACGCTGCCCAGGATGTCTTCGGCGTGCTCGGTGAGCAGAATGCCCAGTTCGGTCAGCTGCACCCGCCGGCCGAGCCGCTCGAACAGTTTCGCGCCGACGTCTCGTTCGAGCTGTGCGAGCTGCTGCGAGACCGCCGACGCGGTGTAGTGCAGCGCCGCGGCGGCCGCGGTGACGGTGCCCCTGCGGCGCAGCTCGCGAAGCATCCGCAGGCGGTGCAACGAAAGCTCCATGTACGAACCCTAAACAACTTCGTGCAGGTTCGGTAAATGGACGCGGCCGCGGTACTGGCCGCACCCTCGGAAGCAGGGGCGGCAAGACGCCGCCCAGGACCCGAGGAGGTGAGTGGCTCGATGGACTCGCGGATCGCCGAACCGCTGATGAAGCTGACGTGGACAGACCCGGTCACCGGTGCGCACGGCTACCTGGTCGTGCACAGCCTGGTTTCCGGCATCGCGACCGGCGGGACGCGGATGCGCGCCGGCTGCACCGTCGACGAGGTCGCCGACCTCGCGCGCGGCATGGCGAACAAGACGGCCGCGTTCAACCTCCCGGTCGGCGGCGCGAAGGGCGGGCTCGACTTCGACCCGAAGGACCCGCGCGCGACCGGCGTGCTCACCCGGTTCTGCGAATTCCTGCGGCCCTGGCTGGACGCCAGCTGGGTGACCGCCGAAGACCTGGGGGTGCCGCAGCACCTGATCGACGAGGTGTTCGCGAAGCTCGGCCTGGAGCAGTCCTACCACGCGGCGATCCGCCGTTCGGCCGATCCGGCTCGGACCCTGCGCCGGGTGCAGGCCGGGCTCAACGCACCGGTTCCCGGCGGGCAGCTGCTCGGCGACGTGATCGGCGGCTACGGCGTGGCGCAAGCCTGCCTCGGCGCCGCGAACACCTGGGGCTGGGCGGTCCCGGAGACGACCGTCGCGGTCCAGGGCATCGGCACGATGGGCGGCGGCGCGGCCTGGTACCTGCACGAAGCGGGGATGAAGATCGTCGCGGTCGCCGACGCGGCCGGGACGCTGTACGACCCGGACGGCCTGGACGTGCCCGCGCTGCTCGAGCTTCGCGACCGCTTCGGCGAGGTGGACCGGACCCGGTTGCCGGCCGGGATCCAGGTGCTGCCGCGCGAAGCCGTCGTGGCCGCCGACGCGGACATCTTCGTGCCCGCCGCCATCTCGTACGCCCTGCGCGTGGACAACGAGAACCTGGTGAAGGCCAAGGTCGTCGTGGAAGCGGCGAACGCCGCGACGACGCCGGAAGCGGAAGCGGCGCTCTCCGCGCGCGGGGTCGCGGTCATTCCGGACTTCATCGCGAACGCCGGCGCGGCGGCCTGGGCGTGGTGGCTGCTGCTGGGCGAGGTCGGAGCCGACCCGGCGGACTCGTTCCTGCGGTTGCGGACCGAAATGCAGGCCAAGGTAGCGCTGGTGCTGGCGGAATGGCATCTGGACCGGGTGCCGCCGCGAGTGACCGCGCTGCAGCTGGCCGAGACGACCCGGGCGGCCCGGACAGCGGAGTCGCTGCGGCCGGAAGGGGCTCCGGCATTGATGATTCCCTGAGCGGTCCGCAGGGCGAGAAGTCCGTGAAGGGAACATTGAGGGACTCGGAGTCCCTCAATGTTCCCTTCACGGACGGTCGGCGAACCGATCGGTCGCGGCGATCAGCGCGTCCTCCATGGCCGCCACCGCAGTGGTGTGCCCTGCCCCGCCGACCAGGACCAGCTCGGCGTCCGGGAGCGCGCGCTCCAGCAGCCACGGCGTGCCGACCAGGCTGCTCAGGTCGAGCACGCCCTGCACCAGCACCGCCGGGATCCCGGCGAGCCGGCCCGCGTCGCGCAGGATCGACCCGTCTTCCAGGAAGCAGCCGTGCGAGAAGTAGTGCGTGACCAGGCGGGCAAACCCCAACCGGAAGGCCGGGTCCTCGAACCGCGGCGACGGCGGCACTCCCGGCAGCATCGCAGTCTCCCAATCGCACCAGCCGCGGGCCGCCGCCTCGTGCACCGCCGGGTCCGGGTCGGTCAGCAGCCGGTAATAGGCCGCCGCCAGGTCTCCGTCGCGCTCCGCCTCCGGCACGCCGTCGCGGAACCGCGCGAACGCCTCCGGGAACATCCCGCCGAGACCGCCGGTCAGCTGGTCGATCTCGACCTGCCGGTCGGTGGCCAGGCCCATCATCACGATCTCGGCGACCCGCTCCGGGCACCGCTCGGCGTAGGCCAGGCCGAGCACGCAGCCCCACGAGCCGCCGAACAGCTGCCAGCGTTCGATGCCGAGCGTCTCCCGGAGCAGTTCCAGGTCGCCGATCAGATGCTCGGTAGTGTTCGCGGCCAGCGCGTCGACCGTCTCGGCGGCGTGCGGCCTGCTCCGGCCGCAGCCGCGCTGGTCGAGCAGGACGATCCGGTACCGCTGCGGGTCGAAGAACCGGCGCAGGCCGGCGCTGCAGCCGGTGCCCGGCCCGCCGTGCAGCACCGCGACCGGTTTCCCGTCCGGGTTTCCGCAGGTCTCCCAGTACACCCGGTGTCCGTCGCCGACGTCGAGCAGTCCGCTGTCGTACGGCTCGATTTCCGGATAGCGCACCTGTTTCCCCTCAGTTCAGGGTGCGCTCCAGAGCACGCAGCGCACCGCACAGCTCGGCCGGACCGGCCGGGCCGATCCGGATTTCCGCGTCCGCCCCGGCCCCGACCGTGTAGCTCAGATACCGGCCCCAGTCGGTGTCGGCGTAGTGCAGCGGCTCTTCCAGCCGGACGTAGCGGCCGACCTCGTCGCGCCGCCCGGCGTACAGCTCGCCGCTGCCGCGCACCGGACGCTGGACCAAGGTGAGCACATCCGACAGCGCCGGGTCCAGCGGATATGCGTCCGCGCCGCGCGCAGCGGCGTCGGTCAGGTCGGCGACCCGCACCGAGCGCGCCGACCCGCCGCCCGGCCCGACCGCCGGCAGCTGCTCCACTAGCGTCTCCAGCAGCCGGTCCCGGTCGATCTCCTGGACGCCGACGTGCTCGCCGTCGGACACCGCGAGCACCGCTTGCAGCCCGCTGGCCGCGGCGAGCACGCCGTAGGTGCGGTCGCCGGTCGCCACCCAGCCGTAGTACTCGACGACCGGCCGGACCAGCAGCGGGAGCCAGTCGAGGAAGTCCATGGTGGCGCGGCCGCGCGCGTCGACCAGGCCCGCCGCGGCCAGCGCGTCGTCGACTCGCTTGGCGGCCTCGTCGTGCTGGGCGTCGGAGAGCCAGACCGGGTCCGGCCGCAGCGCCACGTGCAGCCGGCCCACTTGTTCGCGCTCGGCGAGCGCCGCGAGCGCTTCGACCGGGACGTCCACCCGGCCCGCCGGATCGGCCACCGGCTACGCCTCCTCGTCGCCGAGCACCGGCCGGGGCGTCCAACCGCCCGGGCCGAACGCCGCCTCGGGATCAGCTTCCACGAGGTACTCGGGCCGCCGATGCACGCCGTCGCCCGGGCCGCCCGCCGCGACCGGACCGCCCGCCACCGCCGGGCCGGCTCCCCGCGGCGCAGGCTCGGGCACCGGCAGCACGGCGGCACCGGCCGGGCCGCCGCGATCGTGGCTCGCCTGCACCGAGGTGCCGTCCGACGTGGTGCGCCGGATCGCCGAGCCAGCCGGGCTGATCAGGCCGTAGCGCTTCGGCAGCGCGCTTTTCGTGCTGACGGTGACGCCGTGGTACTGCTCCATCACGCGCACGTTGTTCTCGTTCGCGCCGTGGAACCGGTCGATTCCGTCCTGAAAGGACACTGGCGCGGCCGAGGCGGGCAGCACCGCCTGCAGCGGGCCGGCCCAGGGCTGCGGGCGCTCCGGACGCGGAGGCACCTCGACCACCGCGTGCCGCGCGCTTTCGAAGCTGCCGGCCTGGGTGTCCATCGACGCGCTGGTGAGGTCGAGCGGGTCGGCGGACTCCCGGAAATTCCTTTCCAGCGGCCCGGCGCCGGCCTTCGCCGCGTCCGCGGTGTCGCCGGTCCACGACCGCGCCATCCGTTCCTGGAGGTCCTTCACGCTGTGCGCACGTTCCAGGTAAGCGGCCGAAAGCTCCTGGACCTTCGCCGCGGCCGCGCGCAGGCCCGCCGTGTCGCCACCGCGGAAGTTGTCGAAGATCTGTTTTCCGTCCATCGGGATCCCTTCGCACGCAGCCGTTTCAGCGGCCGCGGCTCAGGTCGGCACCCGCCTGGTCCGCCTCGGCCGTCCGGTCCCGCGCGGTGCGCAGCTTGCCCAGATAGTCCTCGGCGTACCTGCGCAGAGCGTCGTTCTGTTCGCGCAGCGTGTGCAGGGATTCCCGCCCGGCGGCGGCGTACCCGGCGCTCGCCGGGTCGGCGGCGGGCGCGGCGAACAGGCCCAGGATCTCGTCGATCGCGCGCCCGTCCGCGGCGATCTTGCCGAGCTGGTCCTCCCACAACCGGATGACGGCGGTCAACTCGGCCGCGTCCATCGCGAAGCCGCCCCGCGCACGACCTGACTCGCCGATGACCAAGGCGGCTTCCTTTCCGGTTGCCCGTGTCGTGATGCGCACAGCGTAGTCAACCGGCCCGTTCGTGTCAGCCGACGTGCCCGAGCGGCCAGCCGCGACGGCACGAAGTCACAGTACGTACGTACGGATTGCGAGAACCCGGTCTTCGATGTCAGGATTTCAGGATGCCACGGGTCAGCCAGGATCACCTCGACGCACGCCGGCGCCAGATCCTGGACGGCTCACGCGTCTGTTTCGCCCGCTACGGATACGAAGGCGCCACCGTACGCCGTCTCGAAGAGGCCACCGGTCTCTCCCGCGGCGCCATCTTCCACCATTTCCGCGACAAGGAGTCGCTGTTTCTCGCCCTCGCCGAGGACGACGCGGTGCGGATGGCCGACGTGGTCGCGGAACAGGGCCTCGTGCAGGTCATGCGCGACCTGCTGGCCGGCCGCAACGAGCATCCGGCGGACTGGCTGGGCACCCGGCTGGAGGTCTCCCGGCGGCTGCGCACCGACCCGGAGTTCCGCGCCCGCTGGGCGGAACGGTCCGAGCAGCTCACCGCGGCCACCCGCGAGCGGCTCGAATGGCAGCGCGAGGCCGGCAACCTCCGCGACGACGTGGACGTCGCGGTGCTGACCGCGTTCCTGGAGCTCGTGCTGGAGGGCCTGGTCTCGCACCTCGCGATGGGCCTGCCCGGCGACCATCTCGGACCGGTGCTGGACCTGGTGGAGGAAACCGTGCGACGGCACCGGCCCGGGCGGGCCTGAGCGAGCTAAGCGGTCTTAGCCGCACGATCGGGTCATTTCGGGTTGAATGCGACCCGTGGATCTCCTGACGGCGCACAGCCGCGCGCTGACGATCGCAGACGAAGCGATCCGAGCGATCGGCGACGAGGACTGGGCACGCGACGCACCCTCGTGCCCGGGCTGGACGGTGCACGATCTGGTGAGCGAAATGGTCGTCGCGGAGAGGGCGGCACCGGACATGCTCGCCGGGCGGGTGATTTACGCGCCGGATCCGCGCTGGCTCGGTGACGTGCTCGGCGTTCACCCGGTCGGCGTCTGGGAACAGGCAGCGCGGGCAGCGCGCGAAGCGTGGCTCGACCGGGTCGCCGTCCAGCCGGCCGGGGACGTCGCCGGCGGGATGCCGATCGACGAGTACGGCGTGTGGTCCGTACTCGGCCTCGTCACCCGCAGCTGGGACATCGCAGTGGCGCTGGGCAAGCCGAACCCGCTGCCGGACGACCTCGCGGACTGGCTGCTGGCGTGGGCGACCCCGCTGCTCGCCGACCCTCGGCACCGCGAGAGCTTCGACTCGCCCGTCGTGATCGGCCCGGACCCGACCGCCACCGACCGGCTGCTCGCCTTGACCGGACGACAGCCGGGCCTGGCGGCACCGCCGCCCGCGCCTCGCGCGCGGCGCCGCCTGTTCCGCCGCCGCGACCGCTACGCGTGGTTCCCCGATCCGGAAGGGCGCACCGGCCCGCGGTGAGCTGCCTCCCCCGCCGATCACCGCGGAAACCTCCCCCACGCCCGCGTCCTGACGTCGCCCCGCTGTCCGGACCCGGTACGATTGTCGGCATCGTCGCAGTACAAACCAGTTCTCCAAGGAGTGACGCCACCCCGTGCGCGCTGCGCCATCGCCCGGTGACAGTATCGGGCCGGGTCTTGCCCGACCCGGCTTCCCGTCCGCCCTCCGGCCCGCCGTCCCGGACGGTGCGCCGTGATCCACGTCCTGCTTTCCGTGCTCGGCGTGCTGCTCTTCCTGCTTCTCACGATCGGCACCGGCCTCGCCGTGGCCGCCGAGTTCTCGCTGACCGCCCTGGAGCGCAGCATCGTCGACGCGGACGTCCGCCAGGTCGGTGACCGGCGTTCGCGGACCGTCCAAAAAGCACACCGCACGCTGAGCTTCCAGCTTTCCGGCGCGCAGGTGGCGATCACCCTCACCACGCTGATCACCGGTTTCCTCGCCGAACCGCTCATCGGCGACCTGGTCCGCCCGCTGCTCGACGCGATCGGCCTGCCCGCGTCGGCGGCCGCCTGGGTCGCCGTCGCGGTCGCGCTGGTGCTGGCCACCTTTCTCTCGATGATCCTCGGCGAGATGGTGCCGAAGAACATCGCGATCGCCCGGCCGCTGCCGACCGCGCGGGCGGTTTCCGGCTACCACTCCCGGTTTTCCGCGCTGTTCCGCTGGCTCATCACGCTCATGAACAACAGCGCGAACTTCCTCGTCCGCAAGTTCGGCGTCGAGCCGCAGGAAGAGCTGCGCTCGGCGCGCTCGCCGCAGGAGCTGGGCTCGATCGTCCGCTCCAGCGCGGAAAGCGGGAAGCTGGACACCTCCACCGCGGAGCTGCTGGACCGTTCGCTGCGGTTCGGCGACCGCACCGCGGAGGAGCTGATGACCCCGCGCGTGCAGGTCGAATCGCTCACCGTGAACGACACGATCGAGGACCTGATAGACATCTCGCGGCGCACCGGGTTCTCGCGGTTCCCGGTCTACACCGAGGATCTGGACGACGTCCAGGGCGCGGTGCACGTCAAACAGGCGTTCGCGGTGCCGGCCGCGGAGCGGGCGAACACGAAGATCCGCTCCGCGATGCGCCCGGTGCCCACCGTGCCGGAGTCGCTGCCTGGCGACGATCTGCTGAACCGGCTGCGCGATTCGCGCTATCAGCTCGCGATCGTGGTGGACGAGTACGGCGGCACCGCCGGGCTGGTCACGCTGGAGGACGTCGTCGAGGAGATCATCGGCGACGTCCGCGACGAGCACGACGAGCGCGAGGCCCCGGCGGCGCAGCAACTCGGCGCGGACCGCTGGCTGGTTTCCGGGCAGCTGCGCGCGGACGAGGTCCGCGAGGTCACCGGCTTCCGGATGCCCGAGGGCGACTACGAAACGATCGCCGGCCTGATCCTGGAGCGGCTCGGCCGGATCCCGGCCGAGGGCGACGCGGTCGAGGTCGACGGGTGGCGGCTCACCGTCACCAGCATGGACCGGCACCGCATCGCCGAGGTCCAGGTGCGCCCGGTCGAACCGGGGGTGACCGCGTGAGCGACTGGCTGAACATCGCCCTCGTCGTGGTTCTGCTGCTGGCCAACGCGTTCTTCGTCGGCGCGGAGTTCACGCTGATCTCCTCGCGGCGCGACCGGCTGGAAGCGTTGCTGGAACAAGGAAAGACCCGCGCGCAGATCGTCATCAACGCGAGCAAGCACGTTTCGCAGATGCTCGCCGGCGCGCAGCTCGGCATCACCATCTGCTCGCTGCTGCTCGGCCGTCTTGGCGAGCCCGCGGTGGCGCACCGGCTGTCCGGGTTCTTCGACCTGCTCGGCCTGCCCGACCAGCTGCTGCACCCGATCTCGTTCGCGCTCGCGCTCGCGTTCATCACCATGCTGCACGTGCTGATCGGCGAGATGGTGCCGAAGAACCTCGCCATCGCCGAGCCGGAGCGGCTCGCGTTGTGGCTGGTGCCGGTGCACGTGGCGTGGGTGAAGCTGGCGAACCCGGTGATCGCGTTTCTCAACTTCGCCGCGAACTCGCTGCTGCGCCTGCTCAAGGTGGAGCCCAAGGACGAGCTGGAGACCGCGTACAGCTCCGAGGAGCTGGCCGAGCTGCTGAGCGAGTCCCGGCAGGAAGGCCTGCTCGAGCAGTCCGAGCACCGCCGGCTTTCGCAGACGCTGTCGTCGGTCGCCAAGACCGTCGCGGACGTGCTGGTGCCGACCGCGGAGCTGACCACCCTGCCGTGCGGGCCGACTCTCGGCGACGTCGAGCGCGCGGTGTCCACCACCGGGTTCTCCCGGTTCCCGGTGTGCACCGACGACGGCACGCTGACCGGCTACATCCACGTGAAGGATGTGCTGGACCTGGTCGGGCGGAGCCCGGACACGGCGATCCCGGCCGACAAGACGCGGCCGCTCACCGAACTGCGCTCGGACGCTCGCCTCGACGTCGCGCTTTCCGCGATGCGCAAGGAAGGCAGCCACCTCGCCCGTGCGCTCGACGCCTCGGGTACCGCGCTCGGCGTGGTAGCGCTGGAAGATCTCGTCGAGGAATACGTGGGGACCGTGCGCGACGGCACCCACGTGGCGGCATGAGCGCGCCGGTGGTGCTCGCCGAGCAGGACTGGCAAGCACGCGAACAGGCACACGTCGAGCGGATGCGCGCGTGGACGGTCCCGCATCAGGAGCGCAAGGCGCGCGGGGAGAAACACCCGGTGCTGGACTTCCTGTTCACCTACTACTCGCACCGGCCCGGGCACGTCGAGCGGTGGCAGCCCGGCCCGGGCGTCGCGCTCGGCGGACCGGCCGCGCGCCGGTTCCTGGACCGGCCGGCCTACGTCGAAACCGAAGCCGGAGTGCAGCTCGACCCGGCGGCCTTCACCGGCCGCCGGGCCCGCACCGCGGAGTTCGTGCACCGGCTGCTGTCGGCCACCGCGTCGCGGTCGCCGCGGCTGAGCTGCTTCGGCCTCCACGAATGGGCGATGGTCTACCGCGAACCCGCGGACTCGGTCCGGCACGCGCAGGTCCCGCTGCGGCTCGGCTCGGCGGGCACCGACTCGGTGGTGGAGTCGCTGGAGATCCGGTGCGGGCACTACGACGCGTTCCGCTTCTTCACCGGCCCGGCGCGCCCGCGCAACACGCTCGAACCGAGCCGGGAGACCCAGGTCGAGCTGGAGCAGCCGGGATGCCTGCACGCCAACATGGACCTGTTCAAGTGGGCCTACAAGCTGGACCCGTTCGTCCCCGCCGAGCTGGTCGGCGACTGTTTCGAGCTGGCCGCGGACATCCGCGAACTGGACATGCGGGCCAGCCCGTACGATTTGACCGGCTACGGCTACTCGCCGGTGCCGGTCGAGACCGCCGAAGGACGCGCCGACTACGCGCGAGCCCAGGCCGGTTTCGCCCGGCGGGCCGCCCCGTTGCGCGCTCGGCTGCTCGCGCTGTGCGCGGCACTGCCCGGCGGGCCGCGAGCACCGGAGTCACTGCGCTCAGCGGAGTCGGCCGACTACCCAGTCGACAACTCTGCGTAACAATGTTCACCGCAGGTTGCTGACCTGTTAGAGTGATAACGGTTTGGTTGCATGACACACAGTGTTGTGCACATCACGAAAGGACAACGATGGGGCGTCACACCCTGCCCGAGGAGCGGGTACCGCACCCCCTCGATCCGCCGAAGCGGTCCGTCGGCCGCAGCGAGACCACCGGATCGCACCGGATCGTCGCCAAGCAGGCACCGCGCCGCCGGATCGCGAAGTGGCCGCTGGTGGCGCTCGGCCTCGCGGTGCTGGTGACGCTCGGCGTCATCGGCTGGAACTGGGCCGACTCGGTCCTGAACAACCGTGCCGAGGCGCAGGCGGCCAGCTGCAACGGCGGCCGCACCGACGTCCGGATCCTGGTGACCCCGCAGGTGGCGAAGCCGGTCGAGTCCGCCGCCGCCCGCTGGAACCAGGACAAGACCGTGGTGCACGGAAGCTGCGTGCAGGTATCGGTGCAGGTCCGCCCGTCCGAGAACGTGCTCAACGCGCTCACCGGCAAGGCGTCGCTGGACACCATCGACGGACTGCCGGACGGCTGGATCCCGGAGTCCTCGTACTGGGTGACGCAGCTGCAGCAGGCGAAACCGGACGTCATCGGCTCGCCCGCGATGCCGATCGGCTCCGGCCCGCCCGCCGACTACCCGTTCGTCGGCCTCAGCGGCTCGACGATCGACGAGACCCAGCAGCGCGGCACCCAGAGCTTCCGCGCCTTCCTGAAGGAACCCGCGCAGCTGGCCGACTTCGCCGCCGCCGGCATCCGGCCCGCCGGGTCCTGACCCGGTCCGCTGGCCGGCCTCCTCAGGAATCGAGCTCGGCCAGCGCGAGCAGGTCGTCCTCGGCCAGCTCGAAGTCGAACACCTCCGCGTTCTCCCGGATCCGCGACGGCGTCGCCGACTTCGGGATCGCGATGATCCCGGACTGCAGATGCCAGCGCAGCACCAGCTGCGCTGGCGTCTTCCCGTACTTCGCGGCCAGCGACACGACCACCCGGTCGGCCAGCCGCCGCCCGCGTGCCAGCGGGCTCCACGCCTCGGTCGCGATCCCGTGCTCGGCGTGAAAGGTCCGCAACGGCAGCTGCTGCTGCCACGGGTGCAGCTCGACCTGGTTGACCGCGGGCACCACGTCCGCCGAGGCCAGCAGGCGGCGCAGGTGGTCGATCCCGAAGTTCGACACCCCGATCGCCCGCACGCGGCCCTCGCGGAGCAGCCGTTCCAGCGCACGCCACGTCTCGACGTACCGGTCCAGCTCAGGCATCGGCCAGTGGATCAGATACAGGTCGACGACCCCGATCCCGAGCGCCTCGGCACTGCGGTCGAAGGCGCGCAGGGCGTTGTCGTATCCGTGCTCGGTGTTCCACAGCTTGGTCGTCACGAACACCTCGGAGCGGGGCAGGCCGGACTCCCGGACCGCCTCGCCCACCGCGGCTTCGTTGCCGTACATCGCCGCGGTGTCGAGGCTGCGGTAGCCGGCGTCGAAGGCCGCGGAGACGACCTGGCCGACCTGATCGGGCGCGACCTGGTACATGCCAAGGCCGAGCTGCGGGACAGCGACCGAGTTGTTCAACGTGACCAGGGGCGGCACGGCCATCGGCGATCCTCACTGCGGCGTCCGGGGAACCCCATCCTGCCATCGAACCCCGGCCGCCGCAGTCAGCGCCGGATGCGCTCCATCCCGGGATCGACCAACGGCTCCGCGGCCACCGTCGCCGCCACCTTGCGGCCGAAGTACTCGATCTCCACCGCGTCGCCGACCTGCACCGCGCCGGGCAGCCAGGCATAGGCGATCGGCCGTCCGATCGTGTACCCGTAGGCGGCGCTGGTGACATAGCCCGCCGGGGCGCCGCCGACAAACACCGGTTCCTTGCCCAGCACGACAGTCCGCCCGTCGTCCACGGTGAGGCAGCGCAGTCGCCGCTCCGACGTCTCTTCGCTTCGCCCTTCAATGGCCGCGCGGCCGACGAACTCCCCCTTCCCCGGCCGCACCGCGAACCCGACGCCGGCCTCGTACGGGTCGTGTTCGGTGGTCATGTCGGTGCCCCACAAGCGATAGCCCTTTTCCAGCCGAAGGCTGTTGAACGCGCCCCGCCCGGCCGCGATCACACCCAGCGGCTGCCCCGCGCGCCACAGCACGTCCCACAGCCGCTGGCCGTTCTCCGCCGACGTGTAGATCTCCCAGCCCAGTTCGCCCACATAGGACAGTCGCAGCACGGTCACCGGGACCCCGCCGATCCGGGCGCGGCGGCCGCGGAAGTACTTGAGCCCGCTGTGCGAAAGGTCCTCCGCCGACAGCGGCTGGACGAGGTCGCGCGCGAGCGGACCCCACACGCCGATGCAGCAGGTGCCGCCGGTGATGTCCTCGACCCGCACCCCGGACGGCGCCTGCGCGCGCAGGTAGGCGACGTCGATGTTCCCGTTGATCCCGACCTGGAACAGGTCCGGTTCCAGGCGCGCCACCGTGATGTCGCTGCGCACGCCGCCGGCTTCGTCCAGCATCAGCGTGTAGGTCACCGAGCCGACCGACTTGTCCAGCTGGTTCGTCGTCAGTCGCTGGAGGAACTCCAGCGCACCTGACCCGCTGACTTCGACCCGCTTCAACGGCGTCATGTCGTACATGGCGACCCGGTTCCGTGTGTGCCAAGCCTCCGCGGCCACGATCGGCGAGTGGAACTGCCCGGACCAGCCGTCCCGCGCGGGCGGCAGGTACTCGTGCGGCAACCCCTTCAGCAGCGAAGCGTTCGCCTCGAACCAGTGCGGCCGCTCCCAGCCGCCCGCTTCGAGGAACACCGCGCCCAGCTCGCGCTGGCGGGCATGGAACGGGCTCACCCGCAGATCGCGCGGGGACAGCCGGGGCTGCAGCGGGTGCAGCACGTCGTAGATCTCCACGAAGTTCTGCTGCGAGGTTTCCCGGACGTACTCCGGGGCGAGCTGCACGTCCTCGAACCGGTGCACGTCCAGCTCGTGCAGATCGGTCGACGCGTGCCCGTCCACAATGGACTCCGCGACCGCCTTCGCGATGCCCGCCGAGTGCGTGACCCAGATCGCCTCGGCGATCCAGAACCCGCGCACCTGCGAGGATTCGCCCACCAGCGAGCCGCCGTCCGGGGTGAACGAGAAAATCCCGTTGAACCCCTCCTCCACCTTCGACCGGCCGAGCGCGGGCAGCAGCGCCGTGCTCGCCTCCCACGAGGGCGCGAAGTCGTCTTCGGTGAACGGCAGCATCGACGGCATCGCCGACGCGGTGACCTCGCCCGGTTCGGCGAACTCGTCCACCGGCATCGGCCGGTGCGCGTACGAGCCGATCCCGATCCGGTCGCCGTGCTGGCGGAAGTACAGGTCCTGGTCCTGGTGGCGCAGAATCGGCAACCCGGGCAGGTCCGGGTCCGCCCCGGCCAGTTCCGCCAGCGGACCGGTCTTCGCGTATTGGTGCGCCAGCGGCAGCAACGGCACCGGCATGCCGACCAGCTCGCCGATCTCGCGCCCCCAGAACCCGGCACAGGACACCACGATGTCCGCCGGGACCACTCCGTCCGCCGTTTCGACCCCGGTGACGCGCCCGTTCGCCTGCCGCACCCCGGTGACCCGCGTCGAGCCGACGAATCGCGCGCCGCGCGACGACGCCCGCTTCGCCAGTTCAGCGACCGCCCGCGACGCGACGGCCAACCCGTCGGTGGGCACGTACAGCGCGCCGAAGATCTGCTCCTGGTCCAGCAGCGGCCACCGCCGCGCGCACTCGTCCGGATCGATCAGCCGCGCTTCGACGCCCCACGACGCCGCCCAGCCGTGCTTGCGTTTCAGATCCGCCCAGCGAGCCGGGGTGCTGGCCACCTCCATGCCGCCGACCTGGTGAAAACATCCGAGCTCGACCAGTTTCCGCACGGTGTAGCCGGCGAACTCGGTCATCGCCTTCGACGGGTTGGTCTGGAACACCAGCCCCGGCGCGTGCGAGGTCGACCCGCCGGTGAGCGGCAGCGGCCCCTGGTCGAGCACGGTGACGTCGGTCCACCCCCGCGCGGTCAGCTCGTCGGCAAGGTTCGCGCCCACGATTCCGGCGCCGATGATCACGACACGGGTCATCAGAACTCCCTGGGATTGACAGTCAGCGGAAGACAACGGTCCGGGTGCCGTTGAGCAGCACCCGCCGCTCGCAGTGCCAGCGCACCGCCCTCGACAGGGCGAGCGCTTCCGCGTCCCGCCCGACCGTCGCGAGCGCCCGCGGCGAGTACGAATGGTCCACGCGCTGGACCTCTTGCTCGATGATCGGCCCTTCGTCCAGCTCGGGCGTCACATAATGGGCAGTCGCGCCGACGTACTTCACGCCGCGGTCGTAAGCCTGCGCGTAGGGCTTCGCGCCCTTGAACCCCGGCAGGAACGAATGGTGGATGTTCATCGCACGGCCCTGCAGCTTCTGGCACAGCTCGTCCGAAAGCACCTGCATGTACCGGGCGAGCACGACCAGGTCGACGCGGTGCTCCCGCACCAGGTCCAGCAGCCGCTGTTCGGCCTCCGGCTTGGTCGCCGCCGTCACCGGGACGTGCTCGAACGGCAGCCCGGCCGCCTCCGCCATCGGGCGCAGGTCCTCGTGGTTCGACACGACCAGCGCGATTTCCGCGCCGAGGCCGCCGGCCCGCCACCGGAAGAGGAGGTCGTTCAGGCAGTGCCCGGCCTTCGACACCATCACCAGCAACCGGTCCGGCGTGCGGTCGGAGAACCGGTACCGCATCGCGTAGTCCCGCGCGACCGGCCCGAACTCCCGGGTCAGATCGTCCGCAGTGGACGGTCCGCTGCAGGTGAATTCGGTGCGCAGGAACAGTTCGCCGTGCACGTCGTCGTCGAACTGCTGGTGCTCGACGATGTCGCAGCCGTTGCCGACCAGGAACGCGGTGACCGCGTGCACGATCCCGGAGCGCTCCGGACAGTGCAGCGTGAGCGTGAACTGAGTCAAGACTCCTCCTCGCAGTATTCGACTGCCGCGTCGGCGAGCCAGGCGGCGAAATAGGGCGCGAACGACTGCCGGACGAGCACCGTGAACTCCCCCGCCTCCCGGACCAGCAGCACGATTCCGGTGCGGGCGAACAATGTCTGCACGCAGGTCCCCGGCGGTGCGGCCTTCGGGTGCAGGTCGATCGAGCACCCGTGTGCGAGCACGTCCCGTGCGGCCGGCCCGGCCAGCCGAACCGTCGTGCGCTGCGCCGAAACGTCGGTCACCGCACCGACGGTGATCGCTTCCCGCAGCGCCGCCTCGGTGCCCTCGGGCGCGCCCAGAACCAGGTACTCGTCCGGGCCCAGCCACAGGACGTCCCCGATCCCGCTGGTGAACCGGCACGGTTGCGGCAGCCCGGCACCCAGAACGCCAGTGACGTCGCCCTCCCGGATCCGGAGGTTCAGCTGGGACAGGAACGGCCTCTCCGCCGCCAGAACCGCCGGGGCGAGCGCCGCCAGCCGGTCTGCGCATTCCGCGAGCGGCGCGCGGGTCTCAACCGTCACGACGGGCTCCCTCCTTGTCGTAAAGAACGGATTCGGTCACGGTCACCGGCACCACCTCGTCGCCGATCGGGACGTACAGCGTTTCCCCGATCCGTTCCCGGCCGGACCGGACCAGCGCGAGCGCGAACGTGCGGTCCAGCACCGCGCTCGGGTAGCTGGAGGTGACGTGGCCGAGCATCCGCACCGGCGGACGCGGGACGTGCGCGGTCTCGATGATCTGCGCGCCTTCCGGCAGCAGCACCCGCGGATCGGCCGGCAGCAGCCCGACCAGCTGTTTCCGGTCCGGCCGCAGGTTCTCCGCGCGGGCGAAGGACCGTTTGCCGAGGAAGTCGGCCTTCTTCTTCGACACCGCCCAGCTCATGCCGAGGTCCTGCGGGGTGACCGTGCCGTCGGTGTCCTGGCCGATGATCGGGTAGCCCTTCTCGGCACGCAGGACGTGCATGGTCTCGGTGCCGTACGGGGTGATCCCCCGCTCCGCCAACGCTTCCCAGAGCGCTAAGCCGTACCAGCACGGGACGTTGATCTCGTACGCCAGCTCGCCGGAGAAGCTGATCCGGCAGACCCGGGCGGCGATGCCGGCCACCTCGGCGTCTCGCCAGGTCATGAAGCCGAACGCGTCGTTGCCGACGTCCAGCTCCGGTGCGAGCCCGGCCAGCACTTCGCGGGAACGCGGGCCGACCAGCGCGACCGTCGCCCAGTGCTCGGTGACCGAGGTGGCGAAGACGCGCAGGTGCGGCCACTCGGTCTGCAGCCACTCCTCCATCCAGTCCAGCACCATCGCGGCGTTGCCGGTGGTCGTAGTGACGAGGAACCGGTCCTCGGCCACCCGGATGACGGTTCCGTCGTCGACGACCATGCCGTCGACCCCGCACATCACGCCGTAGCGGATCCGGCCGACCTTGAGCGTGCTCATCAGGTTCGTGTAGAGCAGGTCAAGGAACTCGCCGGTGTCCGGGCCCTGGACGTCGATCTTGCCGAGGGTCGAACCGTCCATCATGGCCACGTCGGTGCGCGCGGCGAGGCATTCGCGGCGAACCGCGGCGTGGAGGTCCTCCCCTGGCCGAGGGTAGTACCAGGGGCGTTTCCACTGGCCGACGTTCTCGAACTCCGCGCCGTGCTCGACGTGCCAGGAATGCAGAGCGGTCACCCGGACCGGGTCGTGCAGCTCGCCGCGGTGGCGGCCGGCCAAGGCGGCGAACGCGACCGGCGTGTAGGGCGGGCGGTAGGTGGTCGGGCGACGGTCCGCGAGGTCGACGCCGAGCGCTTCGCCGGTGATCCCGGCGGCGAGCATGCCGGAGGTTTTGCCCTGGTCGTGTGCGGTGCCGATGGTGGTGTAGCGCTTCACGTGCTCGAGCGAGCGCAGCCCGGCGCCGGTCGCGCGGAGGACGTCGGAGACGGTCGCGTCGCGCTGCAGGTCCACGAACCGGGTGTCCTCTTCGGACTCGCTGCCGGGGATCTGCCATTCGACCGCCGGTGCCAGCTCGCGGCGACGGGCGTCGGAAACTGGGAGCGGGGCCGTCGGCGGTGCTGCGAATCCCGTTGCCGAGAGGGCGGTTTCGGCGGCCGCCTGACCCTCCCGGACACATCCGGCGAAGTCGAGCGTGCCGTTGGCGCTTCCGGCGACGCGCGCGGTCGGGAGGTCACCGTCGGGCAGGTAAGCACCGAGCGCGGGTTCGTAACGCAGGCCGCCGCGCAACTGGCTGAACAGGTGCACGGCCGGAGTCCAGCCGCCGGCGACCAGGAGGGTGTCGCACGGGATCAGCTCGTCCGCCACCTGCACCCCGGCGATGCGGTCGGTCCCTTCGGTACCGGTGACCGCGCAGCCGGGCCGCACCTCGATGCCCCGTTCGGCGCACGCCGCGGCCCAGTTCTCCGGCGCGATCGCGCGGACGTCCGCCACCAGCGGGATCTCCACCCCGGCGTCGGCGAGGTCGATCGCCGCGGCGTAGGCGGAATCGTCCATCGTGAACACCACCGCGCGGCGACCGGGCAGCACGGCGTACCGGTGCAGGTAGGTCCGGGCGGACGAGGCGAGGAGGAGCCCGGGCCGGTCGTTGTCCGGGAAGACGATCGGCCGCTCGTGCGCGCCGGTCGCCAGCACAGTCTGCTGGGCACGGATCCGCCACACCCGTTGCCGGGCCGCGCCGGTGGTGCGGTGCTGAACCGCCAGCACGAACCCGTCGTCGTAGGCGCCGAACGCGGTGGTGCGGTCGAGCACGTGGACCTCCGGGGCCGCGCGCAACTCGTCGGCGATCGCGCGGGCCCACTCGACGGCAGGCTTGAGATCCAGGTACTCGTTGGAGCCGAGCAGCGAGCCGCCGGGTTCGGGCTGGTCGTCGACCAGTACCACGCGGCCGCCCGCGCGGGCGCCCGCGCGGGCGGCGACCAATCCGGCCGGACCGGCTCCGACCACCAGCACGTCGCAGTGCAAGTGCTTCGCGTCGTAGCGCGCCGGGTCGGGCTCGGTCGCCAGCCGCCCTTGACCGGGCAGGCTCCGCGCGACCAGACCGTCGAACAGTTCGACGACGGTCGCGGTCAGCATCGGCTCGGGGAACGGCTTTTCCAGCTGTACCACGGCGTTCGGCTCTTCGACGCCGGCCGCCATGATGCCCCGCGGGCGGCCGAGCTTCACGCTGCTGGCGACCTGGTGCACGCCGTTCGCGAGCAGCGCGGACGCCAGCGTGTCGCCGGGGTGGCCAGTCATCGAGCGGCCGTCGAAGGCGAACCGCAGCACAGTGTCGCGGTCGAGATGGCCGCCGCTGGGGAGGCGGAACGTCATGGGATCACCGGCCGGGGCTCGTCGAGGCGGTAGACCGCCGCGAGTTCGTGGGTGCGGGTGTCGCGGACCGCGTTGAACCAGCGTCGGCAGCCCGCGCTGTGCGACCAGCGTTCGGCCAGCGGGCCGCTCGGGTTGGCGCGGAAGAAGACGAACTTCGCCCACTCCTCGTCGGACAACGCCGCCGGGTCCTGCGGGTAGGCGACATGGGCTTGGCCGCCGTAGTGGAATTCGGTCTCCTCACGGGGACCGCACCAGGGGCACGAGATCAGCTGCACAGTTGCTCCTAATGCGCGACGGCGGCGGCGCCGTGCTCGTCGACGAGCGCGCCGGTGGTGAAGCGGTCAAGGGCGAACGGCTCGGCGTAGGGATGCGGCTTGCCCTTCGCGACGGTGTATGCGAAACAGTCGCCGACGCCGGGAGTCGCTTTGAATCCGCCGGTCCCCCAGCCGCAGTTCAGGTACAGGTTCTCCACCGGGGTCAAGCCGATGATCGGCGACGCGTCCGGGGTGACGTCCACGATGCCCGCCCACGTCCGCAGCAGGTGCGCTCGCGCGAACACCGGGAACAGCTCCAGCGCGGCGGCCATCTGGTCCTCGATGATGTGGAACGAGCCGCGCTGCCCGTACCCGGCGTAGGCGTCGATACCCGCGCCCATCACGAGTTCGCCCTTGTGCGCCTGGGAAACGTAGACGTGCACCGCGTTCGACATCACCACCGTCGGGTGCACCGGTTCGAGCAGTTCGGAGACCAGCGCCTGCAGCGGGTGCGACACCAGCGGCAGGTCGATCCCAGCCATCTTCGCCAGCACCGAACTGTGCCCGGCCGCGCACAACGCGACCTTCCCGGCCGCGATCCGGCCCCGGGTGGTCTCGACCGCGACCACCTTCCCGTCGCGCGTGTCCAGGCCGGTGACCGCGCAGTTCTGGATCAGGTCGACGCCCATCGCAGCCGCCGCGCGGGCGAATCCCCAGGCCACGTAGTCGTGTTTGGCGATCCCGGCACGCGGCTGATACGTCGCGCCGAGCACCGGATAGCGCACGTCCGGCGACGTGTTCACGATCGGGCAGAGCTCCTTGACGCCGTCCGCGTCGACCCACTCCGCGTCGATCCCGTTGAGCCGGTTGGCATTCACCCGTCGGACGCTGTCGCGCACGTCCTGCAGGCTGTGCGCGAGGTTCAGCACGCCGCGCTGGCTGAACAGGATCGGGTAGCCGAGGTCTTCTTCCAGGCCCTCCCACAGCTTCAGCGAATGCTCGTAGATGCCGGAGCTTTCGTCCCACAGGTAGTTGGACCGGATGATCGTGGTGTTGCGGGCCATGTTCCCGCCGGCGAGCCAGCCCTTCTCCAGCACCGCGACGTTCGTGATGCCGTGCACCTTGGCGAGGTAGTAGGCGGTGGCCAGGCCGTGCCCGCCGCCGCCCACCACCACGACGTCGTACGCCCGCTGCGGTTCCGGGTCCGACCACAGGAAATCCGGGTGCTCGGGAAGGTCCGCGCCCGGGGGACGCGCCTGCTCCGTCGTCATTCCGACCGGCCTCCGCGCTAGTCGACTACTGATATATCAATCTTCGCTGTAGAGTAGGCGGGGTGAGCACCCCGGTCAACCACGTCATGCCGGCCGCCGAACCGTCGCTGGCCGAACGCGCCTACTTGTTCCTGCGCGACCGTCTGGTCATGCTCGACATCAAACCGGGCGACCCGATCAACGAAGAATGGGCGGGCAGCGCGCTCGGGATGGGCCGCACGCCGATCCGAGAAGCGCTGAAACGGCTGGAGAGCGAGCGTCTCGTCGTGGCGTACCCGCGACGCGGAACCTTCGCGACCGACGTCAACATTTCCGACCTCTCGCACATCTCGGAAGTCCGGCGCACCCTCGAACCGACCGCCGCCGCGGCCGCCGCCACCCGCGCGACCGACGCCGACCGCGCGCACCTGTCGCGACTGCGGGACCGGCTGGATTCGGCGACCCCGACGGACAACGCGGAACTCCTGCGCACCGACCTGGAGCTGCACCGCGCGATCTACCGGTGCGTGCACAACCCGTTCCTCGAGGACACGCTGATCCATTACGACAACCTCGCCACCCGGATCTGGTGCGTGTTCCTCCCCCGGCTGCGCGGGATGGCCGGGCACGTGGACGAGCATCTGCCCCTGTTGACGGCGATCGTCGAGGGGGACGCGAAGAAGGCGTCGGCGCTGACGCTCGACCACGTGACCGGATTCGAGGAGGCGATCCGGGCGCTGCTCTGACCGATCAGCCAAGCCGGGCGCGCACCCAGTCGTGGAACTCGCCGATGTGGTGCTCGCTCGGCACCAGCACCCCGCCGCGGGCGTAGGCGCGAGAGCCCATCGCGCGCTGACACCGTTCGCACGCGTCGAAATCCTGCTGGTTCACCCGGTGGAACAGCTCCACCGACCGGTCCAGGTCCACTCCGGACTCGACCACCTCCGGCAGGTACAGCCAGTCGCAGCGGACCAGGGTCCGATCCGGGGCCAGCGGGAACATCCGGTGCACGATCACGTGGTCCGGGACCAGGTTCACGAACACCTGCGGGCGGATGGTGATCGCGTAGTACCGCCGGTCCTGGTGCTCGCCGACGCCCGGCAGGCGCTGCACGCCGTCGCCGCCGTCCACGGTGAAGCCGGTGACCTTGTCGCCGAATTCCGCGCCGTGGCCGACGTAGTATTGCGCGGCGTACCCGTCGGCGAACTCCGGCAGCACCTCGGTGAGCTCCGGGTGGATGGTCGCGCAGTGGTAGCACTCCATGAAGTTTTCGATGATCTGCTTCCAGTTCGCCCGCACGTCGTACTCGATGCGGCGGCCCAGCGCGAGACCTTCCATGGCGTACGCCTCGATCTCGCCCGGGCCGCCGAGCCGGGTGCTCACGTCCGCCATCACGGTGTCCGCGAAGGACGGCGGTTCGTCGGCGAGGCTAACCCAGGCGTAGCCGAGCCATTCGCGCAATGGCAGCGCGGTCAGTCCGTACTCGACCCGGTCGACATCCGGCATCCCGGTCAGATTCGGGGCGGCGACGAGCTTTCCGTCCAAGCCGTAGGTCCACGCGTGGTACCTGCACTGGAACGCGCGCTTCACCTCGCCCGTCTCCTCGGCGCACAGCTGCGCGCCGCGGTGCCGGCACACGTTGAGGAACGCGCGCAGCGCCCCGTCCCGGCCCCGCGCGACGAGCACGCTTTCGCGGCCGATCTGGACGGTCTCGAACGAGCCGGGTGACGGCAGGTCGGCGCTGCGCACCGCGCAGAACCAACCGGCCTCGAAGATCCGTTCCTGCTCGCGGGCGAAGATCGACGGATCGGTGTAGTACGGCCCCGGCAGAGTCGGCAGCAGGCTCTGCGGGAGGTCGGTGGTCGTCACCAGGGCTCCTCTCGATGTTGCGTATCGCGCGTCGCGTTGCCCTCTCGGGAACAAGATGCGTCCCGCCGCGGATGGTGTCAAGCACCCGGGCGGCACCCGCACCCATTCGCCGGAACCACCTCCGACCACCGGTTTCACCCGGAACGACACTCCACAAAACTCGTCCGGAGAACCTCTTGACGGCACCTCGTCCGGACACTCACACTCTGTTGCGTATCACGTCTGGTGTTCCTCAATACGCAACAGTCCTTCGGAGGAATCAATGCTGCGCGCGTGCACCGTGGACGAGCTTCCCCCGGGCGAGTCCATCCGGATCGCCGGACCGGAACCGATCGCCGTCTTCAACGCCGACGGCGAGCTCTACGCGATCGGCGACACCTGCACCCACCAAGACGCGTCGCTGGCCGATGGGTGGCTCGAAGGCTGCTTCGTAGAGTGCCCGCTGCACGCTGCGTTGTTCGATCTGCGCACCGGCGTGCCGACATGCTTGCCCGCGAAGCAGCCCGTACGGACCTACGAAGTGCGGGTCGAGGACGGCGTCATCTACGTGCTCGCAGGTGCCGCCGAGGACGCTGCGTGAAAACAGTCGCGATCGTCGGCGCATCGCTCGCCGGTGCTCGGGCCGCGCAGGAGCTGCGGACGCAAGGCTTCGACGGCCGGGTGGTGCTCATCGGCGAGGAGCCCCATCTCCCCTACGATCGGCCGCCGCTGTCGAAAGCCTTCCTCGCCGGCCGCGCGACGCGGGAATCGCTGGATCTGCTGGACGCGGACGAACTCGAATCGGTGGAGCTTCGGCTCGGCACCCGCGCGGAACGCCTCGACGCTTCGACCGGATCGGTGCTCCTGTCCGACGGCCCGCTCGCCGCCGACGCGGTCGTCCTCGCCACCGGCGGCCGGGCGCGGACCCTGCCGGGAACGGACTCCGTGGCCGGAGTTCATGTTCTGCGCACCGTGGACGATGCGATCGCGCTTCGCGCCGAGCTGGTTCCGGGCGCACGGGTGGTGATTGCCGGAGGCGGCTTCATCGGGGCTGAGGTCGCGTCGACCTGCGCCGGGCTCGGGCTGGAGGTCACCGTCCTGGAGGCGTTGCCGACGCCGCTGACTCGGGTGCTGGGTCCGCAGCTCGGCTCGATCTGCGCTCGCCTGCATGAACGGCACGGGGTTTCGCTCCGGTGCGGGGCGTCGGTGGCCGCGCTGGCCACTACCGCCGGACGCGTCACCGGAGTGACGCTTGCCGACGGCGAGCATCTGCCCGCGGACCTGGTGGTCGCCGGAATCGGGACAGTTCCGGCGGTCGAATGGCTCGCCGGGTCCGGCCTGGAGGTCGCCAACGGGGTACGAACCTGCGCAGGGCTGGTGACCTCGCGGCCGAACATCGTGGCAGTCGGCGACGTCGCCTCCTTCGGTCCGGCGGGGACGCGCCACGAGCACTGGACCAACGCCAGCGAGCAGGCTCCGGTGGCGGTCGCGAATCTCCTGGCCGGCCGGGTGGTCCGGGAGTACGAGGCGAGCGGCTACGTCTGGTCGGACCAGTACTCCGGCACGTTGCAGCTGGCCGGGCACCCGCGCGCCGACGACGAGCTGACTTTCGAGGAAGGCGGCCCGGACGACGAGTCGTTCGTCGCCGCTTACCGCCGCGCGGGCCGGATCGTGGCGGTGTTCGGGTTCAACCATCCGCGGGGTTTCGGCCGGCTCCGCCGCCAAGCGTTGCGCCGGGCGGTTCCGGTCGGCTGACCGGGCGCCTGGAACAGGGGCGAGACGCGGGAAGGCGGCGGAGACCAGCACTGGCCGATCAGCCCGGGGGCGACGAAACCGTCCAGGCGGACGACCGGCCCGCCGCCGCCCCGTGGAGCGGACGTCCGGACGGTCAGCGCACGACCTGCACCACGTCGCCCGGCTGCAGCGTGTTGAAGAACGCCACCGCGTCGGCGTGCGAGAGATGCACGCACCCGTGCGACTGCACCTTCAGGCTGCCTTGATGGAACGCGACGCCGGTGTTGGTGAAGAACACCGAGTACGGCATCGGCCCGTGGAACTGCTTGCTGTAGTGGTGCAGGTCCTTGTACTGGACGCGGAAGGTGCCCTGCGGAGTGGGAAACGCCTTTTTGCCCACCGTGATGGGCACCCCTCCGCGCACGACCCGGCCGTTGTCCATCAGCCACGCCGTGTTGGCGGACAGCTTCACGCATGCCTTGGCTTGCTGGCCGCACGGCGGTCCCGCTGCTTCCGCGGTGGCCGCGAAGCCGACCGTCGCCGCCATCGCCGCGATACTGGCGAGCACTCCCGTGATTTTCCGGTTCATCTTGTGCCTCCCCGACATCGTGGTCCTCTGACCATTCCCGCAGAAGACGGCTCTCAACCATCATTCCGCCCATGTGGGTGACAACTAACGAGCGCGCCAGGCGAGCGGTTCGGTCGCCAGCGCCGCCTCGGCGAGCCGCCGCGCGGTGCCGGTGTAGAGCCCGGCCTGCGCAGACGCGATCCATTCGTCCACTGTGGACACGCCGTTCGCGCGGTATTCCAGTGCCTGCAACAGCATCTCGAGCTTGTCCGCATCCTTGGCGCAGCGCGCTTCCGGCGACTCGCGGGTCTCGTACTCGTCGACCGCTGTTCGCACCGTTTCCGCTGACGCCGCCGGCAGCCCGGCGGTCTGCTCAGCGGTGATCGCTCGCGGCTCCGGCTTCGTCAGGTAGGGCGCGGCGGTGTGCGGCAGGTCGCCGGTTCGGGTCTCCTGGGTGTCATGCCACAGCGCGAGAAACGCGGCGCGCTCCGGCGAAGCCCCTTCCTCGGCGGCCAGCAGCGCGGCCAGCTGCGCCGCCCGCAGGCTGTGCTCGGCAACCGATTCCGGGTCGCGGACACCGGCCTGCCACCACCCCGCGCGGCGGACCCGCTTGAGCACCCCGAGCTCATAACCGAACGCTGCCAAGCTTTCCATGCCGTGGACCTTATGCTGCTGCGATGAGCACCGTGCTGGTGGACCGCGACGGACCGGTCGTCACGATCGGCATCAACCGCCCAGAGCGCCGCAACGCCGTCGACCGACCGACCGCCGACGCGCTCACCGCCGCCTTCCGCGAATTCGACGACTCGGACGCGGCGGTGGCGGTGCTGTACGGCGCCGGCGGCACGTTCTGCGCCGGCGCCGATTTGAAGGCGGTCAGCGAAGGCAACGGCAATCGCACCGAACCCGACGGCGACGGTCCGATGGGCCCGACCCGGCTGCGCCTGCGGAAACCGGTGATCGCCGCGGTGTCCGGGCACGCCGTCGCGGGTGGGCTGGAGCTGGCCGCTTGGGCCGATCTGCGGGTCGCCGACGAGACGGCGGTGTTCGGCGTGTTCTGCCGGCGGTGGGGAGTCCCGCTCATCGACGGCGGAACGGTGCGGCTGCCGCGGCTGATCGGCCGGAGCCATGCGATGGACCTGGTGCTGACCGGGCGGCCGGTCGACGCCGCCGAGGCGCTCCGGATCGGTCTCGCCAACCGGGTGGTGCCCGCCGGCGAGGCGGTCGCGGCAGCTGTCGCGCTCGGGCGGGAGCTGGCCGCGTTTCCGCAGACGTGCCTGCGGGAGGACCGGGCGGCACTGCTCGAGGGAGAAGGGCTCGCGGAAGAGGCGGCGCTGGCGAACGAGTTCCGGCACGGACTGCGGTCGCTGGCGTCGGACACGCTCGCCGGGGCCAAACGGTTCGCCGACGGCGCGGGCCGGCACGGCTCGTTCGAGCGGTAACCCGGCGGCCGCGTCCTTGAAACCCCAATGTGGCATTGGGTGCATCAGATGCACCGAATGCCACATTGGGTGCGCGAGATGCACCCAATGCCACATTGGGGACACGGACGCGAGCAGGGGGTGGTTGTCGCGGTCCCGCCCACCGGCACGACTCCCCGATCGTGGCCCTCGCCGCTCCGCCGCCGCGGACGCGGTTCTCGGTAGCCTGGCGCGGTGGCCGACCCCATCCCCCAGACCTCCGTTCCCGGCGAGCCCGAACCGGAGCGTCCCGAACCGGACGATTCCGCCAAGCGGCAGAAGCGGAAACGCCCGCTGTGGCAGGAACTGCCCATCCTGATCGGGATCGCGCTAGTGCTGACCATCCTGATCCAGCAGTTCGTCGCGAAGGTGTTCCTGATCCCGTCGCAGTCGATGGAGAGCACCCTGCACGGGTGCCCCGGCTGTTTCGGCGACCGGGTCGTAGTCGACCGCGTCACCTACGATTTCACCGACCCGTCGCCGGGCGACGTGATCGTCTTCCGCGGGCCGAAGACGTGGAACACGGCCGAGATCGCGCCGCAGGAGCCGAGCGACATTTTCTCGAAGGCGCTGCGCGGGCTCGGATCGCTCGTCGGCTTCGCGGCCGCGGACGAACACGACTTCGTCAAACGCGTGATCGCCGTCGGCGGGCAGACCGTGCAGTGCTGCGATCCGCAGGGCCGCGTACTGGTCGACGGGAAGCCCCTGAACGAGACGTACCTGCACTGGATGGACCCGAACGACCCGGTGCAGCGGCCGTTCCCGCCGTTCACCGTGCCGGCCGGCGGCCTGTGGGTGATGGGCGACAACCGCAACGACTCGTGCGATTCGCGCTGCCAGGGCGGCGGCGGAGCGAACGGCGTCGTGCCGGTCGACGATGTCATCGGCAAAGCCCGGCTGATCGTCCTGCCGCCGAGCCGCTTCGGCGGCGTCACCGACCACAACCCGCAGTCCACGCCCGCCGCGGCACTGGGAGCGCCCGCGTGGCAGCAAGGAATTCCGCTCGGCGCCGGGGCGCTGCTGGCGTTCCCGACGCTGGCGGCGAGCCGTGCCGTGAAGCGGCGGGTCACCGGCAAGCGGGACTGATTTTCTTCGGACGCGGCACCGTGGGGCTGACTGGCCGCGCGGTGCCGCGCCAGCGTTTCCGGCTGGATCGTGGCCGGACCAATGCTCCGCAAACCGGATATACAGGTCTAAACCTCTGCGGCGCGTTCGCCTGCCGTCCGGAGTCCGTCCGCCCGGCAGGTGCTAGGACCAACCCCGATCAGCTGCACGACCGGCGTCCGCTCCGCGAACCGCCATTCGCCTTCCCGCACGACGAACCGGTTGTCGTAGTGCCCGGCCGCGATCGGCTGCAGCCGAAGGCTTTCCGTCGCCTGGGAAACCGTGAAGCAGCTGTGCGCCGAGACGCTCTGCCCGTCGACAGCCACCCGGACGTTCGTCGTCACGCGCCTGGTTCGCGGAGTCCCCTCGGCGTGCAGGACACGGATCGCGCGGCACCACTCGGCCACCGCGCGATCCGTGTCCTGCCCGGTCCGTCCGCCGCCGCTGTGCAATGCACCTTCGCGGAACAACTCGCCCGCACCGGCGAAATCGCCCGCGTCGACCGCGGAGGTCCTGGATCGCCCATCGCGCCGATTCCCGCCGCATTCGCCCACGGTAAACATCCACTGTGGACAAACGACGGCCGGACAGCGGCTTGAAAGGACCGGCGCGCTACCCGTACGGTGTCGATCACGCCGCCGCGAAAGCGGCCCGCCCCCATCCGGGGTGCCCGGGCCTTCCGTTCACCGGGAAGGGACACCAATGCGTTCACTCCGCTGGGGCTTCGTCGCGCTCGCCGCCGCCGCTGCCGTGACAGCCGGATGTTGGGCCACTCCGGCCAAAGCCAGCACCAACCCGGCCCAGGCAGGCGGCTGGGCCGGAACGTTCGACGGGTTCCCGTCGAACTCGTGGCGCGGCGCCTGGGGCATCGACGGATCCGGCGAATTCGGGTTCGGCAGCACGCTGTCCGCCTCCGGCGGCGTGCTGGACGTCAAGTACGGGAAGGGTTCGTCGGCCCAGTCCTGCACCGACTGCCCCACCAAGGGCGGCGGCCAGTTCTACCAGGACCTGGCCAAGGCGAATCACTCCGAACTGCGCGACGCGACCACCCTCTACCTGCGCTACGACCTGAAGTTCCCGGCCGGCTTCGACTTCGGCAAGGGCGGCAAACTGCCCGGCCTGTACGGCGGCAACCCGGGCGAGGAAAGCGGCGGCAACCACGGCAAGGGCTGGTCCACCCGGTTCATGTTCCGCGGCGGGACGAAGGGCGAGGTCTACGTGTACACGCCGTCCGGCGACGGATACGGCAAGGACGTCGGCCTCGGCTCGTGGAACTTCACCCCGGACGGCAAGACGCACACCATCGAACAGTCGGTCAACCGGAGCACCGGCCAGATCACCGTCTGGTACGACGGGAAGCAGGTGCTGTCGAGCAGGTCCGCACCAGGCATTTCGGGCATCCCGTTCAAGGGCGTGTTCTTCTCGACGTTCTTCGGCGGGCACGAGACCAGCTGGGGCCCCGGCCACGACGAACACGCGTACTTCTCGAATTTCGCGGTGTCCACGGCCAAGCTCTGACCATCGGCCGCCGACCAGCGGTTTTTCTCAAGATCGACCACCCGGCGCAACCTGATCGGGGGACGGTGGCATGATGCCCGCACGGTCCCGCCCCCGATCGGGCCGCCAGCCCCAGAGGAAGGTGACGCTTGAGCACGCGCACAACCCAGGTGGACGACCTCCGGCTGGTGGCGCAGCCGAGCGCGATTTCGTGCACAGAGCTGTTCGTCCGCCTGATCCTGAGCGACTGGTCCTTGCTGCCGATGCTGGACCAGGCCACGAACGCCGCGGTGCGGCTGGTGGGCGACGTGGTCGACCAGAGCAGCCCGGCCGCCCCGTCGTTCGTCACCGTCCGGCTGCAACTGCGCGGCGACCACCTGGTCGTCGAGGTGGAGGACGATCTCCCCGCCCCGGTCCCCCCGCGCGACGACCGCATCGGCGTCCGCCCCGGCCCGGCAGGAGGCCGGGTCACCTGGTGCGAGCTTCCGCTGCCCGGCGGCATTTCCGCCGGTCAGGTCCGGCTCCCCCGCCGAGGCGACCGCCGCACGCTGGTGGACGAACCGGTGTCCGGCGGCCCGGTGGGCGCGGACCCCGAGGTGCTGGAACGGCTCCTGAACCGCCTCAGCTCCTGGTCCGACGGCTGACGCGAAGAACGCAGACAACGAAGGCCCGTTGAAGGAACCGCTCCTTCAACGGGCCTTCTTCGCACCGCCGCCGTTCCATCGGACCAGGCACGACGCCCTCGAACCGTCGACACCTCCGGCGTCGCAGCACCCGGGCACTCAGGCGGACGCCTCCCAAGCCCTCTCCAAGGCCTTCTCGAACACCTCCACCGACTGCCCGCCGGAAACCCCGAACCGCCGGCCCAGCACGAAAAACGGCACGCCGCCGGCCCCCAGTTCGACCGCTTCCCGCTCCTCGGCCCGAACCGCCTCCGCGTACCGCTCCGGATCCCCGAGCACCGCCTCCGCGCTCTCCTGCGAAAGTCCGGCCTCCACCGCCACCTCGACCAGCACCCCGGCGTCGAACACCGCCCTGGCCTCCGCGAAGTTCGCCCGGAACAACGCCGACACCATCTCCCCCTCGAGCCCCTTCTCCCGCGCCAGATGCAGCAACCGGTGCGCGTCGAAGGTGTTGCCGATCTCCCGGTCGGTCCGGTAGCCGAGTCCTTCCTCAGCGGCCAGCCCGGCCACGCGCTGCTCCATCTCGGCCGCCTGCGGGCCATACTTCGCGGTGAGCATGTCCAGCAGGGGCTCAGTCCTGACCTTGCCGGGATCCAGCTCGAAAGACCGGTAGACGACCGTCACCTCGTCCCGGTGCGCGAATCCCGCCAGCGCCTTCTCGAACCGCGCTTTCCCGAGGTAGCACCACGGGCACACCACATCGCTCCAGATCTCCACCTGCATGATCCCCAGCCTAGAACGGACCGTCCCCCGGACTACTTGCCGCACCGGAAAGAAGTCGCTACATTCCAATGAGGCAAGTAGTCGAGGAGGGACTTGTGAACCAAGAACAGCAGCGGGCCGAGGAAGCACTCGCCGCCGTCCGAACCCACCAGGACCAGGCGCGACGCGCCGCACGACTGCCGTGGTGGACCTACGCGCTCATGTTCGTGCTCACCGCCGGTTTCACCGCGGCCAACGACTTCGTCACGTTCACTGGCAGCAAGTTCCTTGCCGTCGTGATCCTCGTGCTGCTCGTCGTCGTGTTCGCCGTCGGCGTGCGCACCCGGTCGGCGCCGCTGAGCCGGCTGCGCGGCGTCCAGCCCACGCAGGGCTTCGTGCCGTGGGTCTTCGGGGTGATCGCCCTGATCGGCGGTGTCGGCGGATGGCTGATCTCCCGCTATGGCACCGGTTTCGCCGCAACCCTCGCCGACGGACTGGGTCTGCGCGAATACCCGTGCACGGTCGCCGGGGTGCTCTTCGGGCTCGCGTTCACCGCGCTGTTCGCGCTCTCTCAGGCACTGCTGGCGGTGGCCCGGCGCCGAGGGGACCAATGACTGCCGCAGTACCACCGCCCGGTCTCGACCGGCTGCTGTCCGACCCGACCCGGCTGGCGATCATGTCCATGCTGTCCGCAGTGGACTGGTGCGATTTCGCTTTCCTTCGCGACGCCGTGGCGCTCTCCGATTCGGCGCTGTCCAAACAGCTCAGCACTCTCCGGTCGGACGGCCAGATCGAGCAGCAGCGGAAGTACCTCGGCCGGGTCCCGAAGACGTCGATCCGCGCCACCGAGGACGGCCGCCGAAGATTTCTCGGACACGTGAAGGCGTTGCAGCACATAGTGGAACGCACTCCGCGACCGGCCGACGAGCACTAGCCGGCCGGTCGGGTGCCCGAAAGTGTCGGTGGTGCCTGCGATGCTCTCTTCAAGCCGGAAGGCCGAGGGAGGGAGCCCGCATGTTCATCCGGACCGCCACTGCACGAAAGCTTTTTCACGGAATGCGGAGTTGGCGCGCCGCACTGGAACTGTTCCGTCGGCGAAGATCGCTGCCGAGGAACCGGGATCCGTTGCCGGACAAGGCAGTGAACCGCGAACACACGGCGCGTCACTCTCGCGCGCTCCTGACCCGCCGCATCCACGGTCGCGAACACCCGACGCCGGTAGTGCGCGCCGACCTCGTATCCGGCGACGATCGAGGCGTACTGCCCGCGATAGGCACTGGACGGCAGCGTCGCTCACCGCTCAGGCCGGAAAGCACCGCTCTAGACGGCGGCCGCCTCGTTCTCCGGCTCGCGCGCGCCGGTCCGTTCCGCTCCGATGCCGGCGGCGACCACGAATCCGATCCCGGCCACCGCAGCCAGGTTCGGCACCTGATGCAGCACGAGCAGTCCGATCAGCAGCGCCAGCGCCGGTTCCAGGCTCGCGAGAGTCCCGAACGCGGACGTGGTCAACCGGCGCAGGGCCAGCATTTCCATGCTGAACGGGACCACCGGCACGAGCACCGCCAGTCCGAGCCCGGCGAGGACGAGCGGCCAGGTCAGGTGCCCGGCGAGCGCTGGGCCGTGCACGACAGTCGCGACCAGGCCGGCGACCGGCATCGACAGCGCCAGTCCGCGCAGGCCGGAAACCTGGTCGCCGACCCGTTGAGTCAGGAGGATGTAGGAGCCCCAGCACACCGCCGACGCCAGCGCGCAGGCGATGCCAGCCAGGTCGGCGCCGCCCTGCCACGGCTGAGTCAGCAACAGCACCCCGGCGGCCGCCAGCACCGGCCACAGCCGGGTTCCGCTGCGGCCGCGGACGATCGCGACGGTCAGCGGACCCAGGAATTCCAGCGCGCTCGCGGTGCCCAGCGGCAGTCGCGTCGCGGCGACCATGAACAAGATCGTCATCCCGGCGGTGACCACGCCCAGACCGAGCCCGGCCAGCAGCGCCGGGCGGCCGAAGTCGGCCGGGCGCGGCCGGACGAACACGAGCAGCAGCACGCCCGCCCAGGCCAGCCGGAGCCAGGCCACCCCAGCCGGGCCGATCTCGTGCGCGAGGCCGACCGAGACCGCCAGGCCGAGCTGGACGGACAGCATGGCCCCGATGGCCAGCGCAACACCGGCGCGAGGAGAGGAGGGAAGCACGTCCACCAGGAAAACGGATTTGGACCGTTCGTGTCCACGTGCTGATCCTGGACGTACCGTCCAGGAATCCTGAACAATCGACGAATGGAGACCCGCAGGCTGCAGTTCCTTCTCGAGTTGTCGCGACTCGGCTCGATGCGCGCGGTCGCGGACGTGCTGGAAACCACAACGTCCACGGTGTCGCAGCAGATCTCGGCGCTGGCCAAGGAAACCGGCGTCACGTTGCTCGAACCGGACGGCCGCCGGGTGCGGCTTACCCCGGCCGGGCGGCGGCTCGCCGACCACGCAGCCACGATCCTCGCCGCGGTCGAGGCGGCGCGGGTCGACCTGGACCCGCACTCCGAGCCGGCCGGGACGGTGCGCATCGCGGGCTTCGCGAGCGCGGTCCGGCAGTCGCTGCTGCCGGTGGCCGAACGGCTCGCGCAGCGTCACCCGCGGGTCCGGGTGGTGATCAGCGAGGCCGAACCCGCCGAAGCGGTCGCGCTGCTGATGGCCGACGAAGCCGACCTCGCCCTCACCTACGACTACGACCTCGCTCCGGCGACCGCGGACCCGGCCCTGCAGGTGACGCCGCTGTGGAGCCTGCCGTGGGGCCTCGCCGTGCCGCGCGCCGCGGCCGGGCGGGTTCGCGGGGAAGGCACGCTGGCGGTGTTCGACGCGTTCCGAGACGATGAGTGGATCGGCAATTCCCGCAACAGTTCCGACGAGGAAGCAGTGCGGACGCTCGCGTCCATGGCCGGGTTCGCGCCGCGGTTCACCCATCACGCGGACAGTCTCGAACTGGTCGAGGAACTCATCGCCGCCTTCGGCGGGGTGGGGCTGCTGCCGGCCGGGCGCGTCACCCGCCCGGAGGTGACCGTGCTGCCGCTCACCGGGCCGGACGTCCGGCAGCGGTCGTACACCTGCACGCGGCGGGGACGGGAAGCATGGCCGCCGCTCGCCCTCGTCCTCGGGCTGCTGCGCGGCGACGACTAGCATGGGAGCTCGGCGGTACGGGCACGAAGGAGGCGGCATGGCAGCGGAAAAGGCGATTCTGGCCGGCGGGTGTTTCTGGGGCATGGAGGAGCTGTTCCGCCACCAGCCCGGCGTCACCGCCACCCGCGTCGGCTACAGCGGCGGCGACGTCCCCCACGCCACCTACCGCGACCACGGCACCCACGCCGAAACCATCGAAGTCACCTACGACCCGCAGCAGACCGACTTCCGCGCCCTGCTCGAATTCTTCTTCCAGGTCCACGACCCCAGCACCGCGAACCGGCAAGGCAACGACATCGGCACCAGCTACCGCTCCGCCATCTTCTACACCACCGACGAGCAGAAACGCATCGCCGAAGACACCATCGCCGACGTCGACGCCTCCGGCCTCTGGCCCGGCAAAGTCGTCACCGAAGTCACCCCGGCCGGCGACTTCTGGGAAGCCGAACCCGAACACCAGGACTACCTCCAGCGCTACCCCAACGGCTACACCTGCCACTTCCCCCGCCCCGGCTGGAAACTCCCCCGCCGAACCGCATGACCGGCTATCCGGCGGGCTGCCGGACGTGACCGGCCAGCGCGAGGCGTCCGCCGAAGCCTCCCTGTCCCGGACTGGCTAGCGGGCCGCCGCGGCTTCCTCTTCCGCCGCGCGGAACGCCGTGGGCGACAACTGCCGCCACACCACTGCCGTCCCGACGAACTGCACCGCGGCCGCCATCACCCATACGCCGCGCAAGCCCCAGTGCACGGCCACGAAACCGCCCGCCAGCGCACCCAACGGCGTCAGGCCCCAGGCCAGCGCCCGATGGCTGGTGAGGACCCGGCCGAGCAGTTCCGGCGGGGTGAACAACTGGCGGCTGGACTGCGAGCAGACGTTCCAGATCAGCGTCGTCGCGGTGATGAACATCAGCACCACTCCGACCAGCGCCGGCCACGGAGGCACCACCGCGATCAGCAGCTGACCCGCCACCGCGCACACCTGAGCGATCCGCATCGCTGTCGAGTAGCCGAACCGCCGGACGAAGCCGGCCACGAAGAACGACGAAACCACCCAGCCGACAGCCAGGCAAGCGAGCAGCGCACCATAGCCGAACGGGCCCAGACGGAGTTCCTTCGTGGCGAACAGGACGATCATCGAGTTCCCGGCGGCCGCGGCGAACGAGCCCATCGCGACGGTGAACGTGATGGACCGCAGCAGCGGGGTGCGGACCAGGTAGCGCAGGCCGGCGGTCAAGTCCTTCAGCGGGTGCACCGGGGCACGCGGAACCGGCGCGGCGGCCGGGATGCCGCGCGCCACCAGCAGTGCCGCGACAGCGGCTAATACCGCCAGCCAGGCCGGCCAGCCCGCGCCGATGCCGATCAGCAAGCCGGTCAGCGGCGGGACCACGAACTGGACCATCCCGCGATCGATCACTTGCAGCCGCGAGTTCGCCGCGTTCAACTGGCCGGCGGCGACGATCTCGGGCACCAGCGAACCGGTCGCGCCGTCGCCGAACACCTGCGTCGTGGTGAGCACGAACGCGACGACCAGCAGCACCGGCAGGCTCAGCGCACCGGTCGAACCCACTATCGCCAGCAGCAGCGCCGCGGCGACTTGGACAGCGTATGCCCAGGCCAGCACGACCGTCCGGCGCACCCGGTCGATGATCACCCCGGCGAACAGGGACAGCAGCAGCCACGGGGCTTGGCCGGCGACGTTGATCAGCGAGATCTGCCGCGGGTCCGTGGTGATCGAGACCGCCAGCAGCGGGAGGGCCGCCAGCAGAAGCCCTTCGCAGGTCGAGCCGGAGACCGCCACCGCCTGCAACCGGAGCCAGGCCGATCCGCTCCCGCCGGGCACGGCCGTGCCCAGTGCCGCCCCACCGCCGTCCTGTCCGGAGACCTCTTCCGCCGACCCGCTCCCCCGCCCAACCATGCCCTCCAGTGTCCGCGCGCCCGCAACCGGTTTTCCCGCTGCGCAGCGGCGCGTGCACCCGCCCTCCGGACAGCCTCGCCGAACAACCCGCCGTCCGGTTACCGCGCGGGCCACGCATTCCGTTGCGCGCCAACCGGAAGCCGACTCTCGCACCGGCCCGTGCCCGGACCTGTCTCGAGTTCGCGCTGCCGTTCCGCTGTCGCTCGCCGCCTGCGCGCTGTTCGAACTAGGCCCGGCCGACGAGGTCCTCCGCCGCCCGCGCGAGAACTACACGCGCGACCTGCTCGCCGCGAACCCCGGCGGCGAACGAGTGGAGGCGTGACTTCAGTTCGCGAGCACCAGCCGGCCGACCGCCTCGCCCGCGTCCATCCGGCGATGCGCCTCGCGGGCTTCGGCCATCGGCAGCACGGTGACCGGCAGCCGGATCTTGCCTTCCGCGTAGAGCGGCAGCACCGCGCGGGCGGCGGCGACCGCAGGACGCGTGTCCGCGGCGAGGAAACCGCCGACGTTGAAGCCGACCACGCCGATGTTCGCGCCCCAGACCGCGTTCGAGTCCACCATTACCGCGGTTTCGCTGCCCGCGCTGCCGACCACGAGCATCCGGCCCATCGGCGTGAGCAGGCCGAGCGACTCGGTGCGCACGTCGCCGCCGACCGGGTCGACGATGATCTCGAACCGCTCGTCGGCCAGTTCGGCGAGGTCGCCGGACAGCACGACGCGGTCGAAACCGAGCGTCCGGGCCGCCTCGATCTGGTCGGGACGGCGGACCGTGCCGACCACCTCACGGGCGCCGAGCAGCCGCGCGACCGCCGGGTAGACCGAGGCCAAGCCGCCGAGCGCACCGTGCACCAGCACCCGGGCGTCCTCGCGCAGCTGCACGGCTTCGGTCAGCGAAAGATAGGCCGTCACGGTGTTCGCCAGACCGGCGACGGCTTGCACCCGGTCCACGCCGGTGCCGGCGAGTGGCACTACGAGGTCAGCGGGTGCGGCTTTCGCGTCGGCGTATCCGCCCATCCCAGGCAGGGTCAGCGTGACGACCTCGTCTCCGACGGCGAACCCGGTCTCCTGCCCGGCGGCGCGGACCGTGCCCGCCACTTCCAGCCCCGGGACGAGCGGCGGTTTCGGCGCATAGTCGTACTCCGCGAGCGTGCCGCGCCGGATCAGCGCGTCGATCAGTCCGACCGAAGCGTGCGAAACGGTGATGGCCACTTCACCCGGGCCGGGAACCGGTTCGGGCGCGTCGATCGGTTCGAGGACTTCCGGACCGCCGTAACGGGTAATGGACAAAGCGCGCAAAGCGAGTTCCCCTCAGTGTCAAGCCGGATCTTCGAGCCGGAACAACTCGACCTTGAGGGCGGTTATTCCGCCGTACCGCTGACCGGAGAGGATCCGTCGTGCCGCTCGAAACGCAGCCGCTGCGCAAACTGGGTTTCCTGACCATCGGCCTGTTCGACCCGGACGACCCGCGGCCCGGCCACGAGTCCACCCTTCAGGTGCTCGAACTCGGCGAGCAGCTCGGCTTCGACAGCGCGTGGGTGCGACATCGGCACTTGCAGCACGGCATTTCGTCGCCGGTCGCAGTGCTGGCCGCGGCTACCCAGCGCACCAGCCGGATCGAACTGGGCACCGCGGTGATCCCGCTGGGCTGGGAAAATCCGCTGCGGCTCGCCGAAGACCTCGCGACCGTCGACGTCCTCTCCGGCGGACGGCTCAACCCGGGCGTCAGCGTCAGCCCGCCGATGCACTACGAAGCGGTGCAGCCCGCGCTGTACCCGGACACCGGCGACCTGGAGAACTTCGGCTATGACCGCGTGACCCGGCTGTTGTCGCTGATCCGGGGCGAGCAAGCGTCGACGTTCAGCGGGGTCGAAGGCATCGAGACGTTCTCGTCGCGCGTGCAGCCGCATTCGCCCGGGCTGGCGCAGCGCATGTGGTACGGCGGGGCAAGCACGAAGTCGGCCGCCTGGGCCGGGCAGGCCGGGATGAACTACCTGACGAGCAGTGTCGTGCGGGCCGAAGGCGGGTCGACCGATTTCGAACGGATCCAGCTGGCGCAGGTGCGGACGTTCCGGGAGGAGCATCCGGACGGGGAGCGGGCACGAGTTTCGCAGGGGCTGGTCGTGATTCCGACCGACAGCGCGAGCACCGAACAACGGGCCAAGTACGCGGACTATGCGGCGAAACGGCTAGAGCGGACGAAGACGCCGCAGGGACCGGGCGGTCTGCTGTTCTCACCGGACTACGTCGGGACGGCGGCGGAACTCGCGGAGCGGCTTTACCGGCACGCGGCGTTCAGGGAGGTCGACGAGGTGGCATTCGCGTTGCCGTTCACCTTCGAGCCTGACGACTACGTGCAGATCCTGACGGATCTCGCGACCCGGCTGGGACCGGAGCTGGGCTGGAAGCCGACGTTCTGAGGCGCGGCTCGTGCGGGCGGCCGGACGAGCGCTGGCCTTGCGGAACCGCGGCGCGCTCCGTCCGTCAGGGGCCCACTCAGGGAATCTAAGTCCGGGAAGGGGCCCTTCACGGAAAGGCACCGTGACGTGCGGCCAAGAGGTGCTGACTGACCACCGGCAACCTGGTCCACTCGGTGCTAGCCTGGTCCGGTGCCGGATTTCACGTCCACTGTGGACATCGAACGCCCGGACCAAGACGTCCGCACCGCGTTGGCCTGGGCCAGAGCGGTATGGGAAGACGCGCCGCGGCCAGTACGGACATTTCTGCGCGTCGGCTGGCGGTGTCTCGGGTTGCGCACTCTCCTCGCACCGGAGCGGGTGCTCGGCTGGTCGGTCGCTTCGGTCGAGCCGGACCGCGTGGTCCTCGAAACTCCGTCGCCGTTGCTGACCGCCCGCAACATCGTGCGGCTCGACGAACGCCGGGTGCACTGGACCACGGAGGTCAGCTACGACCGGTTCCTCGGCCGAGTGTTGTGGACGCTCGCGGTCCCGTGTCACCAGCTGATCATTCCGGCGCGGCTGCGGCAGGCCGCCGCGCCGGGCCGGCCGGGTGATCGGCAGCATCGGATCGTCACGGCGTTCCAGCGGCGGGTCGGCAACCCGGTCCTCTCCCGGCTGCCGACGCAAACGCTGCTCGAAACGACCGGTCGCAGCTCCGGCCTGGCCCGGCAGACGCCGATCGGCGGGCGGCGCACCGGGCGGCAGTTCTGGCTGGTCTCCGAGTTCGGCGAGCGCTCGCACTACGTGCGCAACATCCAGGCCGACCCGCGCGTCCGGCTGCGGCTGCACGGTCGCTGGTTCGCCGGTGTCGCCCACCTGCTGCCCGACGACGACGCGCGCGCTCGGCTGAAATCGTTGCCGCGCATGAACAGCACGGCGGTGCGGGCGGTCGGGACGGATCTGCTGACGGTCCGGATCGACCTCGAGGAGCACCCTCGTTCGAACTGAACCTCGCTCCCGGTCGTCCGGGAAACCGGCCTGACGGTCCCTTGCGTACCCGGGGTCGTCCGTCCGCCAGCACGGCTGCGATCGTCGGCCGCAGCCGCCGCTGCTAGAACCAGACCTCCAGCCGTGCCACCAGGTCCGAGCCGAGCCAGAACATCGCGTCCGCGGTCCCTGCCAGCCCCAGCCCCGATGCCGGCCGCCCGGCCACTGCCGGAGCTGGGCTGAGACAAGGCGTCGGACCAGTTCGGAGGCGATCTCCGCTCCGTCCGTGTGCATCCGGATCAACGAAACCGAGCCAACCTTGTCCGTGCTCCGGCAGCCAACCGGTTTATTCCCGCGCCCGCCAGCTGTCCCAGACGCTGGGTGCGGCTGCCGCCGTGCCGCCGCACGAGCCACACTGCGCACATCCCCGGGAAAGGACGCAGCATGACTGGGCTCACCGGACCACGGCTCGCCGTCGCGCTGGAAGGCGCCGGCTGGCATCCCGCGGCGTGGCGCGAACCGGACGCGCGCCCGGCGGACCTGCTCACCGCCGAGTACTGGACCGGGCTCGTCCGGCAGGCCGAAGCCGCGCACCTGGATTTCGTCACCTTCGAAGATTTCCTGTCCCTGCGCGACCCCGGCACGCCCGAGCCGAGCGACCGCCGTGCGCAGACGCGGCTCGACGCTGTGCTGCTCGCCTCCCGCGTCGCGCCGTTGACCTCGCACATCGGCCTGATCCCGACCGCGGTCGTCACCCACACCGAGCCGTTTCATGTGTCGAAGGCGATCGCGACGCTCGACTACGTCAGCACCGGCCGCGCCGGCGTCCGCGTGCAGGTGTCCGACAGCCCGGCCGAATTCCGGCAGTTCGGCCGCCGCACGCCGCCCGCCGTGGCCGAACTGTTCGACGAGGCCGCCGACTACGTCGAGGTGCTGCGCCGGCTGTGGGACAGCTGGGAGGACGACGCGGAGATCCGCGACGTCGCGACCGGCCGGTTCGTGGACCGGGACAAGCTGCACTACATCGATTTCGAGGGCCGCTGGTTCTCCGTCAAGGGTCCGTCCATCACGCCGCGCCCGCCGCAAGGGCAGCCGATCGTCGCCGCGCTCGCGGACAGCCCCGCCGCCTATCGCCTCGGCGACCTGCTGTTCGTGACGCCGACCGACCGCGCGCACGCCTTGGCCATCGTCGAAGAAATCGGTGCCCCGGCACAGGTCTTCGCCGATCTTGTGGTGTTCCTGGACGAAACCGCACAGGCCGCCGCAGACCGGAAAGCCCGCCTCGACGACCGCGCCGAGTTCACGTCCGACGCGCACGTCTTCACCGGCACTCCCGCCGAACTGGCCGATCTCCTGCTCGACTGGCACGCGGCCGGCCTGACCGGGTTCCGCCTGCGCCCCGGTGCGATACCGCACGACCTGACCGCGATCACGGACGGCCTCGTCCCCGAGCTTCGCGGCCGGGGCGCGTTCCGCACTGCGTACGAAGCCTCGACCCTGCGCGAGCTGCTCGGCCTCCCGCGCCCGGCCAACCGCTACGCCGCCTGACTCCCGGGAGACGATCATGACGCAGAAGCAGATCCACCTCGCCGCGCACTTCCCCGGGGTCAACAACACCACCGTGTGGAGCGATCCGGCAGCTGGCAGCCACATCGAGTTCAGCTCGTTCGTCAAGCTGGCGCAGACCGCCGAACGCGCGAAGTTCGACTTCTTCTTCCTCGCAGAGGGCTTGCGGCTGCGGGAACAGGGCGGCGAGATCTACGACCTGGACGTCGTCGGCCGACCGGACACCTTCACCGTGCTCTCCGCGCTGGCAGCGGTCACCGACCGGCTAGGGCTGGCGGGCACCATCAACTCGACGTTCAACGAACCGTTCGAGGTAGCACGGCAATTCGCTTCGCTCGACCACCTGTCCGCCGGCCGGGCCGCCTGGAACGTCGTGACGTCCTGGGACGCCTTCACCGGCGAGAACTTCCGCCGCGGCGGTTTCCTGCCGCAAGATCAGCGCTACTCGCGCGCCGAAACCTTCCTGCGCACCGCGTGGGAACTGTTCGATTCCTGGCACGACGAAGAAGTGCTGGCGGACAAGGAATCCGGCCGCTTCCTCACCGGCGTTGGCGGAGCTTTCTCGCACCAGGACGACCACTTCGCCATCTCCGGCCGTTTCCCGGTCCCGCGCAGCCCGCAAGGCCGCCCCGTCACCATCCAAGCCGGCGACTCCGAGGAGGGCCGCGAATTCGCCGCCGCGACCGCCGACGCCATCTTCACCCGCCACGGCACCCTCGAAGCCGGGCAAGCCTTCTACTCGGACGTCAAGGGCCGCCTCGCCAAGTACGGTCGCGCGGCACAGGACCTGGTCGTCCTCCCCGCCGCGACCTTCGTGCTGGGCGACACCGACGCCGAGGCGCACGAGATCGCGCACGAGGTCCGGTTGAAGCAGGTGAGCGAACAGACCGCGATCAAGGTCCTGGAGCAGCTCTGGAACACCGACCTGAGCGCTCACGACGCGAACGGTCCGCTCCCGCCCTTCGACCCGGTGGTCGGCGACCTGATCTCGAAGGGCCGGGCCAGCGTCCGGATGCACCGCGACCCGGTGGCGACCGCCAAGGAATGGCGCGAGCTCGCGGAAGCGAAGCATCTGACGACCAGGGAACTGATCATCGAGGTGACCGGCCGGCAGAACTTCATCGGCTCGCCGGAGACGGTCGCGTCGAGGATGAACGAACTCGTGCAGGCGGACGCTTCCGACGGGTTCGTCCTCGTCCCGCACGTGACGCCCGGCGGGCTGGACGAGTTCGCCGACCGGGTGGTGCCGTTGCTGCAGGAGCGCGGGGTGTTCCGGGAGGAGTACGAGGGCTCGACTCTGCGGCAGCACCTGGGACTTTCCTGACGCGGCGCGGGCTACCGACGGCCCGCGATCGACCCGAGTCGCGCCGCATTGGCCGTCATCGTCTTGCTGCACGACTTCCTCGCCCCGGCGTACTCAGCGGTCGATCTCACCTCGTGGCGGCACGCGGCGGCGACGCCGGAGCTGAAGACACCGCCAGCGCGTCGTGCGAGTGGATCCACTCCAGGGTCCCGCCGATCCGCTCCAGTGCCCGGTCCCGCGCCTCCGCGGCTGGTCCGTCCGGCAGATGCAGCAACCCCGACGCCACCCACGAACTCCGCTGCACCGCTCGAGTCCGTCCGCGCCGCAGCTTCTCGTAACGGTCCAACGCCGACAGGAGCGTTTGCCGCGCCAGGCATTCAGCGAGCGTCACGGCGTCCTCAATGGTCTGGTTCGCCCCCTGCCCGTGATGCGGCAACATCGCATGGGCCGCGTCGCCGAGCAGCACCACTCCACCCCGGTGCCACCGGTTGAGCGGCTGCGCCCCGAACAACGCCCACCGCTGGTGCAGAGTTGTCGCGGCGACCATCTCGCGCACCGCCGGATGCCAGCCGTCGAACGCCGCCTCGGCCTGGTGCGGGGTGATCTCCTCGGTCCAGGAGTCGCTTGCCCAGGCTGCCGGTTCGTCCAGCACCGCGAGAAAGTTCACCACCGAGCCGTCCCCGATCGGGTAGTGCAGCAAATGCCCGCCCGGCCCCATCCAGAACTGGATCGCGCCCGGATCGGGCAACGACGGCAACTGCTCGACCGGCACCAGCCCGCGAAAGCCGCTCGTGCCGGAGTAGCGCGCGGGCGGCACCTCGGCGACCCACCCTCGAACCGTCGAATGCACGCCGTCGGCACCCACCACCACATCGGCGGTTTCCGCACTGCCGTCGGCGAATTCGAGCCGATAGCCGCTTCCGGCCGATGCCAGCCCGGTCAGCTGCCGCCCGAGCTGCACATTCCCGCAAGCGCCGGCGAGAATCCGCTGCAGATCAGCGCGGTGGATGCCGTAGTACGGTCCGGCGAAGCGCTCCTCGTAGGCCGCCCCGATCGGATACGCGACCAACCGCCGACCGCCACGCCAATGCCGGTAGACCAGTTCGGTCGGCACTGCCGAACAAGCCGCCAGCTCAGCTCCCAATCCCAGCCTCTCCAGCACCCGGGACCCGTTGGCGGACAACGCCACCGCCGCGCCGATCTCGCGCAGTTCGCTCGACCGCTCGTAGACCCGCGCCTCGATCCCGCGCTCCCGCAACGCGAGCGCGAGCGTCAGCCCGCCGATCCCGCCGCCGACGATCGCCACCGAGAGTGCCTGCCCCGCCATCGGACCTCCTCGTCGCGCTTGTACCGATCGGTACGCGGAATGGACGGTACGGCGTACCGATCGGTACAGTCAAGGGGTGGACTCGGGTACCGGCCGTCGCGCCGAACTGTTGCGGCAAGTCGTCGACTACTGCGCGACGCACGGCATCGCCGACCTGTCGCTCGCGCCGATGGGCGAAGCGCTGGGAACCAGCAAACGGATGCTGCTGTACTACTTCGGCAGCCGCGACAACCTGATCGCCGAAGCGATCGCCGCCAGCCGCCCGGACGTCACGGAACTCTTCCGCGACGTCGAAGACGAGGCGACCCTCTCCGCCGCCGCACACCGCCTGTGGCGGGCAATCACCCGAGGCCGCCAGCAACGGCCGATCCGCATCCTGTTCCAGGTGCTGGCCCTCGCCCCGACCCAACCCGACCGCTACGCCGCGGTCGCCGGCGAAGCGATCTCCGCGATGATCGACCCGCTGGTCCCGGTCTACCGGAAGCTGGGCTATCCCGAAGCCGACGCGGCCGCCCGGGCCAGCCTGCTGATCTCCGGCCTCCGAGGACTCTGCCTGGACCGCATGGTGACCGGAGACGACGAACGTCTCGACACCGCCGCCGCGGCGTTGATCGCTGCGGCTGTCTCGCCTGCCGGATAGGCAACTTGCCTGTCGGCCGCCCGAGCCGGCCGGGCCAAAACGCATTTCCCGCTCGTCCTCGGCCGCACTCAGTGCGGCTTGGAGACGTCGCCCGGCCGGAACGACGCCAGCGACTGCTCCACCAGCGCGTCCAGCGCGTCCTTCTGTTCCTTCGGATAGACCCAGCGCAGCGCGTTCGTCGATCCGGCCGCCCGGTAGCCGCGTTCGTAGAAGATCTTCCCGTCCGCCTCGTAGCCGGACAGCGAGTAATGCTCGCCCTCGACCTTCTGGAAGGTGACGTGGCCGCCGCTCGCTTCGACTTCGGCGACCGCGGCGGACAGCGCATCCGGCGGACCGCCCGCGGTGTTCGTGCCCCACACGGTGAGGCTCGCGTCGAGGCCCGCGTTCGAGAAGGTCACGCCGTCGCCGTCCGGCGGTGTGTACGGCGACTTCCCGTAGCCCGGAGGGACAGCCACGCTGAAGCCAAACCGGTCGTTGGTGTAGGTGCCCTGGTCCGAGACCGGCGCGGAACTCGACGGAGAGGCAGGCGCGGCCGACGACGACGCCGCCGGCGCTGCCTTGCCCAGCCGTGACACGAACTGCGGCAACAGCAGATCGTCCAGCTCAGCGTGCGGGATCGACACGGTTTCCTTGTCGCTGGCGGTAGCACAGCCCATGTCGTACCAAAGCATCTCGAACTCCGCCCCGGACGGCGTGAACCCGATGTCCGCGGCGGGCTGATGGGGATTCTTCGCGAACGGGATGTCCGCCGCGTCGATGGTGGCGAGCCGGTTCTCCTGCCCGGAGACCGCCCAGGTGCAGAACCCGGACCTCGTGTGCGGGGTCAGCCGCTGGGTGAGGGTCTGCATCCCGGCCGCGGTGAGCACGTCGGGCCGGAACATGTCCTTCCACTCCAGCACCCGGCCGGTGACCAGGTCGACGTTGACGGTTTCCGGGAAACGCCAGGTGGCGTGGCCCAGGATGGTCGAGTCGAGGTCGTTGTCGTAGCGCACCGACAGCACCGTCGGCGTCTGCAGCAGCACCCGCGAGGCCGTCCGCGCCCCGGCGGTTTCGTGGTCGTCCTTGAACCGCTGAAGGATGTCCGGGTTCGCCACCTCGTCGTGTATCTGCTTCAGCCGCTTGTCCACTGGTGCCCGCAGCGCGGCGTTCACCCGGTCCCGCACCGCCGGGTCCGCGCCGCCGGACAGCTGCGGGTACTGCAGCGAGTACGTTATGGGCAGCGCCGGATCCTTGCCCGCCAGCGTCTGCATCGCCACCGTCACCGGAGCGGGCGGCGGCGGATCCTCCTTGCCATTGCCGAAAATCGCCACCCCGCCCGCGACCAGCGCCCCGACCAGAACCAGCGCGCCGACGACCTTCCCGACGATCACCGTCGTCACGCCGGTCCCCGCGCCCGCAGCCGGCACACCGCCCGCCGCGACGGCGCCCGCGCCGACCGGTGCTGCCGCGGTGCCGGCGGTGGTCAGCAGCGCCAGCGGCGTGAGCGCGGTCAGCGCGGCGGCCGCGGTGCCGAGCCGCTTCCAGCCGCGTTTCTCCCAGTCCTTGCCGTACGCGGCGCGAGCGACGGTTTCCAGCTCGGTCACGAACGCACCCGCGGTCGCCGGCCGCCACGCCGCGTCCTTCGCCATCCCGCGCGTGATCAGCGGCCGCACCGCCTCCGGCACCGCGTCCAGCGACACCGGAGCGCCGACGTGCATCGCGCGCAGGTCGTCGGCGGTTTCGGCCTGGAACGGCAACTGCCCAGTGACGCACTGGTAGAAGACGCAGGTGGCGGCGTACACATCGGTGGCGGGCTGACCGGGCTGACCGGACCATTGCTCGGGTGCCATGTACGACGGCGAGCCGGCGCTCAGTCCGTTGTGTCCGTCCAAAGTGGCCAGCCCGAAGTCGACCAGCTTGGAATCGCCCTCCCGCGACACCAGCACGTTCCCCGGTTTGTAGTCGCGGTGCACGACGCCGACCGCGTGCGCGTCGGCGAGGCCGAGCAGCGAACCCTTCAGGATCGCCAGCGCCGCCTCCGGCGCGAGAGTTTTCTCCACGGTGAGCAGCGCGCGCAGCGACACGCCGGGCACCGCCTCCATGATCAGCGCCGCACCGTGCGGCGTCTCGACGTAATCGAACAGCCGGACCACGTGCGGGCTCCGAACGCCGGACAGCAGCCACGCCTCCCGGCGGAACGCGTCGGCGATCCGAGCGTCGGCCAGGTACTCCGCGCGCAGGTACTTGATCGCCGCCATCCGGCCGGACTCCTCGTGCTTGGCCAGCACGACCCGCCCGAAGCCGCCGACGCCGAGCTCGTCCACCTCGGTGAATCCCGGCACGCTCCAGGTGTCGCCCATCCGCCGCCCCCTCCGGTCCGATTCGGACTCCCCGGTCCGCGGGCGCCCTCGTTGCCCGTTCCGTCCTGTCCGCGGGATCGTACTCCGGAGATGTGGCGAATGAGGGCCGATTGTCACACTTGCCCAGCCTGGCTGGCACCGCCACAGTCCCGCGAATCACCACTCACCGGCCGCCGCCCAGCAACCGCAGCCCCTCCTCGGTAGTCCGGTAGGCCACCGTCCGCCCCGCCCGCTCCCCCGTCACCAACCCGCTCTCCCGCAAGACCCGAAGGTGCTGCGACACTGCGCTGGGCGACACTCGCATCCGCTCCGCCAGGCCCGTCACCGTCCCGGGTGCCCGCAGCACCTCCAGCAGCTCAGCCCGCCGGCACCCCAGCAGCCGGACCACATTGCCCGCCGCCGGACGGCGTTCTGTCCAGAGTGCACCGACGCCGCGCGCCGGATATCGAACGGTCGTCTGCGTCGTCGTGTTCAGCTTGATCAACACCACCGGCGGCCCCAGCACCAGAGGCGACAGCACCAGCCCGCCTGCCGGCCGCCCTGGCGACGGGCGATTGTCACCCTCCAGGGTCAGCCGGCCGTCCTGCCAGGTCAGCTCGCCGTGCAGATCCGCGAACAGCCGCGACGCGCCGCCCTCGGCCCACCTCCGTGCGCGGTACGCGACGTCCGCGTCCAGTACCGCCCGGATCCGCTCCCAATGCGGCGCGATCAGCCGATCGTGTGCCTCCCGTAGCTCGGTCGCGACCGCCCGCATACCTGACACCGGGTCAGCCGCCAGCTGCCGCACCGCCGACGGCGGTCGCGAACCGAAGACCCGCTCCAAGCTGCCCCGGACCTGGTCCGGCGCCGTGGCGCGCATCGCGGCCAACGCCTCGTCGATCGTCGTCACCGCTTTGGCAGGCGCGGGCAGCAGGAACTGGGGCCAGCGCGGCAGGCCGGACGCGATCAGCGGCCAGGTCCGCGACAGGTCCAGCGGCCGCGCGGCCAGCTGCCGGGCCGCCCACTGCGTCCACGGTTCATGCCGGCTGCGGCCCCAGCTCCGGCCCAGCGTCTGCAGACCGGAGATCGTCTCCGACAGCGGCGAGATCGCGAGCCGGACGCCCGCAAGGTCGCCAACGCTCAGCTCCAAGGTCAACGGCACACCGTCGATTATGTAGCACCGAGCTACATCGTGGCGAACACACGTTCGAGTGCGGAACTGTGCTCGCCATGCCCGAACGCACTCGGCTGCCCGCCGCCTACTGGCGCCTCTGGTGGGCGTCCGCCGTGGACAACGTCGGCGACGGCATGGCCGCCGCCGCGGTACCCCTGCTGACTGTCACGCTCACCCACGATCCGGTGGAGGTCTCCCTCGTCTCGGCGGCGACCTACCTGCCGTGGCTGTTGCTCTCCCTGCCCGCCGGCGCACTCGTCGACCGCGTCGATCGGGTCAACCTCATGTGGCGGTCGCAAGCGCTCCAGTCCGTCATCGTCGCTGTCCTCGCCGCGCTGATCTGGCTGGGCAAGATCGGCGTCCCCGGTCTGGCAGTCCTGGGCTTCGTGCTGACGTCCTGCGAAGTCGTCTTCGCCAACGCGTCGCTGGCAGTCCTGCCCGACTTGGTCACCGCCCCGCAGCTGCACCGCGCGAATGGTCATCAGTACACCATCGCCAACGCCGGCCAACTGTTCCTCGGACCGCCGGTCGGCAGTGCCCTCTTCGCCGCCGCGGCAACGCTTCCGTTCGTCGCCGACGCAGGTTCGTTCCTTGTCTCCGCCGCGCTGCTCGCGTCCTTGCCCCACGCTCCGCCAGCCCGGACGAACCACGCGCCGATCCGCACTGCGGTCGCGGAGGGCATCCGATGGCTCATCGGCCACCGGCTGCTCCGCACCTTGGCCGGGCTGCTGGCCGTCAACACGTTCTGCTTCCAGCTCGGCAACGTCACCATCGTCCTGCTCGCCACCCAGACCCTGCACGTCAGTGAACACGGCTTCGGCCTGCTCCTCGCCGCCGCAGCCGTCGGAAGCGTGCTCGGCGGCCTGGTCAACGCTCCCCTCGCCGCACGGATCGGCCCGCTGCCCGCGCTACTGCTCGCCCTGACCGCCAATGCGGTCATCTTCGTCTTCATCGGCCTCAGCCCGAACGCCTTCGTGCTCGGCGGGCTGATGGCGCTGAACGGCCTCGCGACCACGCTGTGGAGCGTCGTCACGGTCAGCTTGCGCCAGCAGGTGATCCCGGCCGAACTGCGCGGCCGCGTGCACAGCGTGTACCGGATGCTCGGCTGGGGCCTGATGCCGCTCGGCGCACTCGCCGGCGGCTTGGTCGCCGACCGCCTCGGCATCCGCGCGGCCTTCCCGGTCGCCGGTGGGCTGCGCGGGGTCGCGCTGGTCGCCGCAATGCCGGTCATCGTTTCGGCGATGCGCGCTGCGGACTAGCGAAGGCCTTCCTGCCCCGGCGCGGGGCCGCTCCGTTCGAAAATCGGGCCGCTCTGCCCGGTCCCGCACGGGCAGCCCGCCCGCACAGACCGTCGCCCGCCGTCATCCGCTAGTGCCAGCCCCCTGCTCAATCGTGCCTCCGGCCACCACCCGCTGAGACCCCGAGCCCGGCCCGTCCTAGGCCAGACGAGGCATCGCCGCCGCGTTTTTCCGGCCCGCGAGTGAATCGGCTCCGCTCGTCTTGTCCGGATAAAACATTCCTCGCTAGCCTCGGACACAGAGCGGAAAAGCAGCACGTCGGCCCCGCCTGATTCACGCTGCGCCGATTCCTCATTGCAGTCGAAAGGAATTCAACGATGACCTCTGTCGCCCGCTCGGTCACCCGCACCGACTACCAGCGATCGGTCGCGGACTACTGGAACGCGGAAAAGGACCCGGTCAACCTGCGGCTCGGCGACGTCGACGGTCTCTACCACCACCACTACGGCATCGGCGACTACGATCCGGCCGTGCTGGACGGCCGCGGAAAACGGCGCGACGACGCGATCATCGCCGAGATGCACCGGCTGGAGACCGCACAGGCGGACGTCCTGCTGCACCATCTCGGCGACCCGTCGCCCGCCGACCGGCTGCTCGACGCCGGCTGCGGACGGGGCGGCACCAGCGTGATGGCGCATCGGCGGTTCGCCTGCCAGGTGGACGGCATCTCCATTTCCGAGCAGCAGGTCGAATTCGCGAACGAGCAGGCCCGCAAACACGGCATCGACGGCGCGGTGCGATTCCATTTGCGGAACATGCTGGACACCGGATTCGAGAGCGGCGATTTCGCCGGAATCTGGAACAACGAAAGCACGATGTACGTCGACCTGCACGATCTGTTCGCCGAGCACGCGCGCCAGCTGCGTCCAGGCGGGCGATACGTCACGATCACCGGCTGTTACAACGACCTGACCGGCGGCCGGTCGCGCGCGGTGAGCCAGATCGACCAGCACTACATCTGCAACATCCACGCCCGCAGCGACTACTTCAAGGCGTTGGCGGACAACGGCTTCGTCCCGATCACCGTGGTCGACCTGACCGCCGAGACCATCCCGTACTGGGAGTTGCGCGAGAAGTCGCCGGTCGCCACCGGCATCGAGAAGCCGTTCCTGACCGCCTATCGCGAGGGCAGCTTCCACTACCTGCTGATCGCCGCGGACCGCGTCTGACCAGGCCGGCTCAGGGAGGCAGTCATGTCCGCAACCGCAGCCCTCCTCGGCTGCAGCACTCCCCTGCCCGGTGGCCTCGGCATGTCGGCAGCGCGGATCGCGGCCCAGTTCGCGCCGCCGCGTGCGCAGCAGGGCGGCGACCCGGCGTACGCGGAGCTGGAATGGGGCGACGGCAGCGCGCCGCCGCTGTACGGTCCGGTCGTCGTCCGGCGCGACGAAGCACTCGCCGCCGAGGTCGACCGGCGGCTGGTCGCGTGGGCTGCCGAATGCGGCTTCGAAGGCGAGGGCCTCGAACAGATCGCGCACGCCGGGTTCGGGAAGCTGGTGACTCTCGCCCATCCGGACTGCGCCGATCCGGATCGACTGCTGGTCGCCGCGCAACTGAACGCCGCATGGTGGGCAGCCGACGACTACTACGCCGACGACAGCACGCTCGGTGCGGCACCGACCGAACTCCCGCCGCGGCTGGCTCTGGTGATGGCCGCGATGGACCCGGTCGCACCGGCCGGCGAGTTCACCGCGCCGCTCGAGGAGGCACTGCGGTCCGACCCGATCCTGGTCGGGCTGCACTCCGCGATCGACCACCTCGGCCGGCACGGTTCGCCGGTGCTGGTGCAGCGCGTGTGCTACGCGACGTTCGCGATGTTCGTCAGCTGGGACGCCTACGCGGCCTGGCGCCACACCGGCCGATACCCGCCCGCCTGGGAGTACCTCGCGGCCCGCCAGCACGACAGCTTCTACACGTCGATGACCCTCGTCGACGCCGTCGGCGGGTACGAACTCGGCGCGCCGTACTACTACGACCCGCGGGTGCGGGAGGCGATGATGCGGGCCGGCACCGCGGCGGTGCTGGTCAACGACCTGCATTCGGTCGCGAAGGACGCAGCCGACGAGAACCCTGTGTGCAACATGGTGCTGCAGATCGCTGCGGACCGCGGCTGTCCGGTGGCCGAAGCCGTGGAGATCACCGTCGGGCTGCACAACCGGATCGTCCGAGAGTTCGAGGACGGGCGCCGGGCGCTGCTGGCCGTTCCGTCGCCGGAACTGCACCGCTTCCTGGCCGGCGTCCGCGACTGGATGGGCGGCGGCTTCGAATGGCACGCCACGAACCCTCGCTACCAATCCTGAATCCAGACAAGGTGGAATCGCAGTGACTGTCACCGAACCGGCCGGCCGCGCCGACGCCGCCGACGAACCGCTGAGCCTCGGCCGGGCCGCGGCGCGGCAGCTGGCCACCACAACCAAGTCCGTGCCGCAGATGCAGGGCATCAGCACCCGGTGGCTGCTGAAAGCGCTGCCGTGGGTGGAGGCGTCCGGCGGGACCTACCGGGTGAATCGGCGGCTCAGCTACACCGTCGGCGACGGCCGGGTCACCTTCGTCGCGAACGGCGACGACGTCCGGGTAGTCCCGCCCGAGCTCGGCGAACTCGCGCCGCTGCGCGGGTTCGAGGACGAGGAGGTGCTCGCCGAACTGGCCGGCCGGTTCCAGCGGCGCGAACTGGAACCGGGCGACGTGCTCGCCGAGTTCGGCAGCCGGTCCGACCAGGTCTTCCTCATCGCGCACGGAAAGATCGCCAAGGCCGGCGTCGGCGCGTACGGCGACCAGACGGCTCTGGGCACCCTCGCGAACGGCGACTACTTCGGCGAGAACGTACTGACCAGCGCGGACGCGATCTGGGAGTTCACCGCGAAGGCGGTCACCGCGGCGACCGTGCTGGCGCTCTCGCGGCAGGAATTCGAAGGTGTGCTCAACCGGTCCGAGACCCTGCGCGCGCACCTGGAGGAGTTCGTCGCCAGCGGGTCCGCCGCCCGCAACGAACACGGCGAAGCGGAGATCGCGCTCTCGGCCGGCCACGACGGGGAGCCCGCGCTGCCGGGGACGTTCGTGGACTATGACACGAGCCCGCGCGAGTACGAGCTCAGCGTCGCGCAGACCGTGCTTCGCGTGCACAGCCGGGTTTCCGACCTGTACAGCAAACCGATGAACCAGACCGAGCAGCAGTTGCGGCTCACCGTCGAGGCGCTGCGGGAGCGGCAGGAACACGAGCTGGTCAACAACACCGACTTCGGCCTGCTGCACAACGCCGATTTCGACCAGCGGGTGCCGACCCGGACCGGCCCGCCGACGCCGGACGACTTCGACGAGCTGCTGTCGCTGGTGTGGAAGGGCCCCGGGTTCTTCCTGGCGCATCCGAAGACCATCGCCGCCTTCGGCCGGGAGTGCAGCAAGGCAGGCATCTACCCCGGCCCGGTCGACCTCGGCGGGCATCAGGTACCAGCCTGGCGCGGGGTGCCGATCCTGCCGTGCAACAAGATCCCGGTCACCGAGCACCGGACCAGCTCGGTGCTGCTGATGCGCACCGGCGAGGCGGAGCAGGGCGTGATCGGGCTGCACCAGACCGGGCTGCCGGACGAGTACCAGCCGGGCCTGAACGTGCGGTTCATGGGCATCAGCGAGCAGGCGATCGTGTCCTACCTGGTCTCCGCGTATTACTCGGCCGCGGTGCTGGTGCCGGACGCGCTCGCGGTGCTGGAAGCGGCTGAGATCGGGCGGGAGAGCTGAGGCCGGTGCCGACGATCGAGGAGCCGCGGCTTTCGCTCGGCGTCAAGGCGGCTCGACAGCTCGCCACGACGACCAAGTCGGTCCCGCAAATGCGCGGGATCACCCCGAGGTGGCTGCTCTCGCAGCTGCCCTGGGTCGAAGTCCCCGGCGGAAGCTACCGGGTCAACCGGCGGCTCACCTACGCCGTCGGCGACGGCAAGGTCAGCTTCTTCCAGAACGGGCCGCAGGTGCGGGTGGTGCCGGCTGAGCTGACCGAGATCGGGGTGCTGCGGGGTTTCGAGGACGAGACTGCGCTGGCCGCGCTCGCCGACGCGTTCGAGCAGCGGGAGTTCGAAGCCGGGGCCACTGTGGTCGGAGCCGGGTCCCCAGCGGACGGGCTGTTTCTGGTGGCGCACGGGAAAGTCACCCGGCACCGGACCGGCGCGTACGACGTCGAGACCGCATTGGGCACCTTGACCGACGGGGACCATTTCGGCGCGGAAGTGCTGGTCCGCGACGACGCGACGTGGGGGTTCACGGCTCGGGCGGCTACTCGGGTCGTCGCGCTGGTGTTGCCGCAAGCGGCTTACGCTCGGTTGAACGGTCGGCTGGATTCACTGCGCGCGCACGTAGCCGAAGTGACAGCCCGGCCACTGAAACCGCAGAACCGGAAGGGCGAAGCCAGCATCGACCTCGCCGCCGGGCACGACGGCGAGCCGCTGCTTTCCGGGACCTATGCGGATTACGAGCCTTCGCCGAGGGAGTACGAGCTTTCGGTCGCGCAGACCGTGCTGCGAATGCACAGCCGCGTTTCGGATCTGTACAACGGGCCGATGGACCAGTTCGAGCAGCAGCTGCGGCTCACCGTGGAGGCGTTGCGGGAGCGGGAGGAGTTCGAGCTGGTCAACAATGCCTCGTTCGGCTTGCTGCACAATGCGGATCTGGCGCACCGGATCACCACCCGGCGCGGGGCGCCGACTCCCGCCGACCTGGACGACCTGCTGTGCCGGCGGCGCAAGACCCGGTTCTTCCTGGCCCATCCGCGGGCCGTCGCAGCGATCGGCAGGGAGTGCACGCGGGCCGGAATCTATCCCGAACCGGTTCTGGTGGAAGGAAAACAGGTCATGGGATGGCGCGGGGTGCCGGTCCTTCCGTGCGACAAGATCCCGGTCACCGATGCCGGGACCACGTCGGTGCTCGCGTTGCGGACCGGAGTCGACGACGCCGGCGTGGTCGGGTTGCGCCCGCCCGAGCTGGACGATCAGTACCAGGACGGCGTCAACGTGCGGTTCATGGGGATCGACGAGCATGCGGTCGCTTCCTATCTGGTCAGCGCCTACTCGTCGGTGGCGGTCCTGGTACCGGATGCGCTGGGGGTCCTGGACGACGTCGAGGTCGCCCGGCCGTGACGGCGGAGCAGTCCGGGAAGGGCCCTGTCGGGGCCTCGGATTGCGGCCCTTCCCGGACGTGCGCGACCGGTGGCAGCTACCGGTAGAGATGCCAGGCGGCCGCCGCCTCGCGGACGAAGCCGTTCGCGAAGTTCGCGTCCACCTGCGCGCTCTCCTGCGCGTCCGGCATCGCGTTCTTGCACGACGGTCCCGGCCCGTGCCCGGACATGATCTCCGAGCATGGTCCGCTGTAGTCGTCCGGCAGGCCCAGGTTGTGCCCGAATTCGTGGGCCAGGATCCGGGTGGGATCGTTGCCTTCGGCCACTTGCTCGGTGTCGATGTAGATGTCGCCGTTGCCGTGTCCGTCGGTCTGTGTGTACGAGCCGCCGCCGGTGATCTCGTGGATCGAGATCGTGGCTGCGCCGCCCGCGTTCAGGTGGACGTTCTGCAGCACGCTGTTCCAGTTCGCGGCGGCTTGGGTCGCTTCCGACTGGTAGTCGGGAGCGCCGCTGGCGTCGTAGTACAGCTCGACCGCGTTCGGCGACGCGTCCGCGGCGGCTGCCGTGGCGACCTGGACGCCGGTCAGTCCGAGCAGCGCGGCGGCGAGGCCGCCCGCGAGGCGAGCAGTGCGGGAGATTGCCATCAAGGTAGTCCTCTCTCCGAAGAGCGGCGTCAACTGCCGATTTGCTGATCGATCCAGGACAAGTACTGGGCGATCCCGGTGTAGAGCGTGGTGGTGGCGCATTCGCCGCCGTTGTCGCCGGGGCCGTGGGTTTCGCCGACCAGGGTCCAGTTCCCGGAGCTGCCGACGATCGCCGGGCCGCCGGAGTCGCCGTGGCAGGCCGAGTGGGCGTAGTCGCCGGAGATGCAGACGTCGCCGGCTCCCCCGCCGCCTTCCGCGCACGCGCTGCTGTCCAGCACGGACAGGTCGATCTGCTGCAGGGTCTCCGGGGTCTGGCAGTTCGGCCAGCTCACGCAGCCCCATCCGAGCAGCCGGGCGCCGGTGCCCGGGGCCGGGTTGCTGTGCGCCAGCGCGATCGGGGCGGACTGCGCCGGCTGGGTCAGGTGCATCATGGTCAGGTCGGTGCCGGGATCGGTGATCACGTTGTCGATCTGACCGACCTCGCCGCCGTAGTTGATGTCCGTCGAGCCGATCCGGCCCGAGGACGCGTCGCCGCAGTGGTGCGCGGTGACGATCCACTGCGGCGCAACGAGGCTGCCGCCGCAGCCGTTGTCCAGCGACACCATGAACGAGTACGTCTCGGTGGCGTCGCCGCCGCCGATGATCGCCGGCTGCGCCGCGGTCCGCGCCTCCACCGCCGACGCCGGCGCGCCCGCGGCGAGCAGCAGAGCGCACGCGCCGAGCACGGCAAGCAAGAGCTTGCGCATCCATTTCCCCTTCCATAGCAGCATGTCCGGTCCTCGCCGGGACAATGCGGAAATCGGCCGGATCCGGCCGGGGACTCGGCTTGGGCGGTTTCGCCCGCGCCGGGACACCAGAGTCGCAGGACCGCCCTGGCGGCGAACACCGTCGAAAGGAGGGAGGCGAAGCGGGCACGCCTGGTCGCGAATGCGACGATTGGCATAAACCACTCCGGAATAATCTCCGACGTCGGGCGAAATCCATGCTGCGCAACGGAAAGGGGGGTTCGCGACTTTCGTGGGTTCAATTGCCCGAAACCACTCCCTAACCTGTAAATCGCGCACGCATTCGTTCGCCGCGATGCGCCATCGTCCTATTCGCCAGAAACGGAGATGGTCATGCACTCAGCAGGCAGTCAAAGAAGACGCGGGGTCGCGTTAGCCGCGGCCGTTCTGGCCGCGGGATCCGTTTTCGCCGCCGCCGGACCGGCGACCGCGGCACCCGCCGCGAAACCGCTCAACGTCCGCGCGGCCACCGCGTTGTCGGGCAGCCTGACGAAATCGCTCGGCGACCGCACGGTCGGGTCGTTCTACGACCAGGCCGGGTCGAAACTGGTCGTCACGGTCACCGACGCGGCCGCGGCTGCCCAGGTCCGTGCCGCCGGCGCGACGCCGAAGTTGGTCAAGTACCGCGCATCCGAGCTGAAAGCCGTCACCGCCGAACTCAACGCCACCGCCCGCATCCCCGGCACCGCGTGGCGCGTCGATCCGCGCACCGGCCAGGTGCTCGTCACCGCCGACTCGACCGTCACCGGCGCCAAGCTCACCACCTTGACCGACGCGGTACACCGGTTTGGAGACAAGTCCCGGCTCTCCCGTTCGAGCACCAAGCTGCGTCCGCTGATCAGCGGCGGCGACGCGATCTGGGGCCAGGGCCTGCGCTGCTCGCTCGGCTTCAACGTGCACGATTCCAGCGGCCGCCCGGCGATCCTCACCGCCGGCCACTGCGGCGTCGCCACCAACGACTGGTGGGCCGACTCCGGCAACTCCCAGCACATCGCCACCACCCAGGCCGCCGACTTCCCGGGTACCGACTACTCGTGGGCGCTCTACGACGACGGCGTCGACGCGCCCAGCGCGGTGAACACCGGCCAGGACATCACCGGCGCCGGCGAGGCGACAGTCGGCGAAAACGTCACCCGCAGCGGCTCCACCAGCGGCGTGCACAGCGGCACAGTCACCGGTCTCGACGCCCAGGTGAACTACCAGGAGGGCACCGTCAGCGGCCTGATCGACACCAACGTCTGCGCCGAACCGGGCGACAGCGGCGGTTCGCTCTACGACGGACCGACCGCGATCGGCCTGACCTCCGGCGGCAGCGGCGACTGCAACTCCGGCGGGGAAACGTTCTTCCAGCCGGTCCCGGCCGCGCTCTCCGCGTACGGCCTGACCCTGCCGTAACGGCGTCTTCCGGCTCGTCCCGGGCCTTGGCACTGCCGAAGTCCCGGGACGAGCGCCGGATCCCGGCCCCGCGCGGGCGATCAGACCTTCTTCCGCCAGTCTTCCCAGCTGAACCGCCAGTCTGTCCAGCCGTCGCCCGGTTCCAGCTGCGCGCCGGTGTCCGTGACCACCACGACATCGCCTCGATGCGAGTTCTCGTAGAACCACTTCGCGTTCTCGACGCTGACGTTCAGGCACCCGTGCGAGGTGTTCGTCCGCCCCTGCTGCGCCACCGACCACGGCGCGGAATGCAGGAACTGCCCCGAGTTCGTCAGCCGCAGCGCGTACTTCACGGTGGTTTTGTAGCCGCCCGGCGAGTCGTTCGGGACGCCGTAGGTACTGGAGTCCATCGTGTACGGCGACTGCACGGTCATGATCAGCATCGTGCCGGAGACGCTCTTCTTCGACGGCTTGCCGAGGCTGACCGGCGAGGTCAGCACCAGCTGGCCGTCCTGGTAAGTCCGCATCTGCTTTTCGTTGTCGGACACCTTCGAGATGATCGACGCGCCGGTCTTGAACGAGATCTTCCGATCGGCTTTGCCGTAGACACCGTTGCCGAGCGACCGGCCGGCGATCTTGATGTCGAGCACGATCGTCGTGTACGCGGGCCAGTAGTCCTTGGTGCGGTAGTGCACCTCGTCGTCGCCGAACCAGCGCCAGGCGCCGGTCGCCGGCTTGTCCGACGTGACGGTCAGCATCTTCTCCGCCGCGGCCTTGTCGCTGACCGGGCTGGAGAACTTCACGGTGATCGGCATTCCGACGCCGGTGGTCTCGCCGTCGAGCGGGATCACCGACGGGAACGCCAGCACCTTCGGCTTCGCGGTGGTGAACGTGCTGGTCCGGGTCAGCGGCTTGCCGTCCGCGCCCGCCGAGGTCGCGCTCAGCGTGTACTTCGTGCCGTACTCCAGCGGCTTGCCGGTGCTCCAGTGCTGCTTGGCATCGTCCATCGCGCCCTCGACCGCGGTGCCGTCCTCCGCCTTCACACTCACCGCGCTCAGCTTCGACCCGCCCGCGACCGCGGTGACCGGCTCGCCGGGGGCGACGTCCTGCGCGCCGTCCTTGGGCCCGAGTTCGAGCGTCGCGGGCACCGAGGCCGGCGCGGGCGCGGCGGACTTCCCGCCTGCGGACGGGCTGGGATCCGGAGTGCTCGAACAACCCGCGATCAGCAGCAGCCCGGCCAAAATTCCCGCGGTGATGTACGTCGTGCGGTTCCGCACCCCGATCAGCCCCCTTCGCGCGCACTACCGGACATAGTAGACATAGCAATCGAAAGCAGTACGTCCGGCGTGACCAGACTGGCTGGTCAGGCGCGCGGGACTTCGGGATGCCGCCAGCGCCATGCCGAACCCGCGACCACGCTTCCCAGCCGACGAACCCCGCACTGGGACACTCGGCCGGAATCCGGGTCAGCGCCCGGTGAATCGGTAAGTCGGACCGTGCGAGTGCTCGCAGTGGTCAAGCTGGTCTTCGCTCGCGTGGTCCACCTGCAGCGTCGTGTGCTGGAGGCGGTGCTGGGCCCGCATGAGCTCCTCGATCCCCGCGCGCACCGCGTGGCAGTCGGCGGTCGGCCGGACCAGCACGTGCGCCGACAGCGCCGGCTCTCCCGACGTGATCTGCCAGATGTGCAGGTCATGCGCCTGCACTACGTCCGGCACCGACGCGACCTGCGCACCGACCACCTCCGGGTCGATCCCGGCCGGCGCGGCCTCCAGGAAGATCCGGCCGGACTCCCGGACCAGCCCCCAGCCCGCCTTCGCCATCAGCCCGGCGACCACCAGCGCGGCGATCGCGTCCGCCCGCGCGAACCCGGTCCACCACACGACCGCGCCGGCGATCGCGGTCGCGATGAACGCGTACAGATCGTTGAGGACGTGCTGGAACGCGCCTTCGACGTTCAAGCTCGACCGATTGGCCCGGCTGATGCACCAGCTCGCCGCGATGTTCACGACGATCCCGGCGATCGCCGTGACGAACACCAGCATGCCCCGCACCGGCGGCGGATCGATCAACCGGTCGACAGTCTCGTAGACGAACCACGCGGTGAGCAGCAGCAAGGTGATGCCGTTGGCCTGCGCGGACAGGATTTCCGCGCGCTTGAGACCGTAGGTGAACCCGCCCTTGGCCGGTCGCGCCGCCAGCCGGATCGCGACCAGTGCGAGCACGATCGACGCGGCATCGGTCAGCATGTGCCCGGCGTCGGTGATCAGGGCCAGCGAACCGGCCGCCAGCCCAACGACCAGCTCGACCGCCATGAAGCCGACAATCAGCGCCAGCGCCCAGACCAGCCACTTGCGGTCTGCACCGGCAGAGACGCCGTGGCCGTGGCCTTCGCCCACTTCTACCCCACCCATCCTCGACATATAGTGAAACGTGCATGCATTGTTGCGCACGGCTTGGCGAACGTCCACTCCGGGCCGCCAGGTCCCGGACCGCGAGCCGCACCCGGTCGGCCGCACAGCCGCCTGCCGGGTCTTCGTTCCGCCGCCCCCGTTTGCGGCGAACTCCCCTCAGCTCCGGCCCTGCGCACCGCGCGCCGCGTCCACGGCAACGTCCTGACCGCGCAGATCCGCGCCGACCTGCGACATCTGGCTCCCGACCTGCTCCGCTGGCATTTCCCGAGGATCAGCCCCGACGGCCTGCTGCGACCGGGACTCACCCTGTCGCTGGCGCGCTACCGCTCCGCCGCCGGCCACCTCCACCTCGTCGCACGCACTCCCCCGGCGTGGGCGAGCGCCGGGCAGCGAATCAGCCTCGCGCTCTGGGAGCCAACATCTCCCAGGGCCGGGGCGAGCCCGCATCCGCATCCCCGTCCCGACCGCCGATTCCGCCTTGACCTGCACCGCCACCTATGGGATGCGCGCTGAACCGCCGAACTGCGCGAACGTTCCGGACGCTGGACACCGAGCCCTCCCAGGCCCGAGATCCCCGCGGGCGTGGGCGCGGCTGCCGCAGGCCGGTGGCTGCCCGAGGCTGCGTTGCTGCTTCGGTCCGAAGGACGCACCAGCGGCCCGGTCGTTGTACGGCTCACCGGCCGGCACCGCCTGCCGCTGAACGTGGGCGACGCAGCCGATCATCCTTCCCATCTCTTGCCCGTCCTGCCGGACGCCGCGACCTGGGTCCCGCCGGACCTGGAACTGCTACACGCCGGATTGATCGACGTCGATCAGCTGCACCCGCTGGTCGCGTCCGCGCTCCGCCCTGACCACCGTCCTCTCGACCTGGCCCGGCCTCCCGACAGCGCAACGTCTTCACGCCCCGTCGATTGCCGCGGCGCCACCCACCGAATCGGCGTGGTCAACGGCGAACTCCCCCCGCTGGACCATCTCGCCGACGAGGTCCGCAGAGAAAAGCTGCTGGGCGCGCTGGGCGGTGCCGAGCTGCCCTGCCTGCGAGCGATCGACGAGGCGCACCGGTATCCGGAAAACCTGGTCGATGTCCGCGCCCGGCTCGACCACGGCGACACCGCCGGTGCCCTTGCTGCCGTTGAAAACTTGCTCGGCCCAGATGTTCTGCTGCGCAGCGGCGCACTACGCGACGAGCTGGAGTCCGCTGTGCGCCGCAAAGTGGCGCACGGCTTGTACCGGGCCGAGCTCACCGGCCACCGCCCGCTTTCGTCCACAAAGGACTCCGGCCGACGCACGGCCCGAGCACATCCGCGCCACGCAACCACTCGCTGAACCGATCCGACCCCAAGGTGAACAAACTGTCTACTGCCATGCACTCTTCTTCCGCCGCCACCCGTCCTCTCGACGTCGCCGCCGACCTGCTCGCTCTGCTGGACGAGACGACCACCGAGGCACGCGCCAACCCTCAGCTGGACGCGTTGACGCTCGCCGTCTCCGCCGATCTGCCCGTGCTGTTGTGGGGCGAGCCCGGGATCGGCAAAACCGCCGCACTGAACCACCTCGCCGCAACCTTGGATCTCCCGCTCACCACCGTCATCGCGAGCGTCCACGAACCGTCCGACTTCTCCGGTCTGCCGGTGCTCGGCGACAATCCCGCCGAGCAGGGCGTGCCGATGGCTCCGCCGGACTGGGCGGTACGCCTGGTGCAGGCCGGACGAGGCCTGCTGTTCCTGGACGAGCTGTCCACCGCGCCGCCCGCCGTCCAAGCCGCGCTGTTGCGCGTCGTGCTGGAGCGGCGGATCGGCGCTCTGCAGCTTCCGCGCGGCGTCCGCATCGCCGCCGCCGCCAACCCCCGGTCCTCGGCGGCTGACGGCTGGGAGCTGAGCCCGCCGCTGGCCAACCGATTCGTCCAGCTACAGTGGACATACGAGCACGATGTCGTGGTGCGCGGAATGGGCGGAACCTGGCCAGTGGCGACGCTGCCGGAACTCAACCCCGCCCAGCTCCCTGACGCCGTCGATTTCGCCCGGCGAGCAGTCTGCGGCCTGCTCGCCGCCCGGCCGGGACTGGTCCATCAACTCCCGAAGAACGAAGCGCGCCGCGGCGGCCCGTGGCCGTCGCCGCGCAGCTGGGAAACGACCCTCCGGCTGGTCGCCTTCGCCACCGCAGCCGACGCCTCCCGGGAAGTACTCTCCCTGCTGGCACGCGGCACCGTCAGCGACGGGCCGGGCCTGGAGTTGCTGGCCAGCCTGGACTGGACGGACTTGCCCGATCCCGAAACCCTGCTCGCTGAGCCCGGCAAAGCAGTCCTGCCCGAGCGCGGCGACCTGCGCCAAACCGTCCTCGACGACGTAGTCGAAGCCGTTCGGAAGCAGCACGCTGGCACGCCGCCTGGTCAGTCCTGGTCCGGGCGCTGAAGACCGGCGCTCCGGACCTGGTAGTCGTCCCAGCCGCCACGCTCGCGTCCTTGCGCCGCGACGACTGGGAAGTGCCCGCCGCCATCGAACGCCTTTCCAGCGCCGTCTCGGTCTCCCGGCTCGCAGGTGAGCCCCGATGACCTCACGAACCCTGGACGAGGAAAAGCTCTTCGCCGCCCGCCTGCACGCCGTCCGCGCCCGGCCATACCTCGCGACCGCGCTGTTCGCCCTGCACACCGTGGAATCGCACCGAGTGCGAACGATGGCCGTCGACCAGTACTGGCGTTGCTACGTTTCGCCCGCCTTCGTAGCCGGTACCCCGATGGAAGAACTCGCCGGAGTCTGGGTACACGAGGTCTCGCACCTGCTGCGCGACCACCACGGCCGCAGCGACCGCTTCGCCGCGCAGCACGAACTTACCGGGCCAGGAGAACGACTGCGGATGAACATCGCCGCCGACTGCGAAATCAACGACGACATATTCGGCGACGGACTGGCCCGCCCCGAAGGCGCCGTCGACCCGTCCCTGCTCAGACTGCAAGACGGACAGCTGATGGAGGACTACCTGCACCAGTTCCGGCTGGGCCCGCACACCAACGGATTCGCCTGGTTGGACTGCGGCAGCGGAGCCGACGGGCTCCCTCGGGACTGGGACCTAGCCGCAGACGGCGCACACTCCCTCAGCCCGCACGAACGAGATGCCGTCCGCTTCCGGGTCGCACAAGCCGTTACCGGCAGCCCCGGGAACGCGCCGAGAGGATGGCAACGCTGGGCCGAAGAAGCGTTCCATACTCCACAACCGTGGCGGGAACTGCTGGGTGCCGCACTCCGCTCCGCAATGTCCGGCTCCGCCGACGACTACACCTACGGCCGCCCGGCCCGCAGAGCATCCAGTCTGCCCGGCATCATCCTGCCGAGCCTGCGCCGCAGGCCGCCTCGAGTCTGCGTCATCGTCGACACCTCGGCTTCCGTCAGCGACGCCGAGCTAGGCAGCGCCATCCTGGAGATCGCCGCCATCGTCCACGCCACCGGCGGCCGGCGGGATCTGGTGTCGGTGCTGTCCTGCGACGCCGCGTCTTACGCGACCGGCCGACTGTGCGAAGCCGAAGGAATACCGCTCCGGGGCGGTGGCGGCACCGACCTGCGCGCAGGCTTCGCGACCGCCCTGCGCGCCAGCCCGCGCCCCGACGCGATCGTGGCCCTGACCGACGGGCAAACCCCGTGGCCCCACTCCCGCCCACCGTGCCGGACGATCGTGGGCCTGTTCGCCCGGGAGCATCGGGTGGACGAAGACAGTCCGGGCTACCGACCGGACGATCCGCCAGACTGGGCACGAGTGGTGACAGTGGGCTGACCTACGACGGCTGCGGGCCGCTGCTTGCCGCTTGCGGCGCTTGCGGTGCTTGCTTACCGCAACGGCCCGCTCCGCCGGTGACATGAGGTCACCTTCTGCGACCCTCCGCGACACCCTGAACATGGCCTCGTCCGCCAGCATCGCCATTCGCTGCTGGCTCCCCGAACACTGGACGCTCTCCCGCCACACCTGCAGGACCCGCTCCGACCGCACAATCAGAAGCCGCTGACCTGCGTAAACACAGGAGAGATTCGAGATGCGGAAAACAGATGATGATCTCATGCGGGGGTCGGCTTCAGTTTCACACCCCCCTGAAAGACGGGTTTGACCGTCGTATACTCTCTTCATATCAGCAAGTCCGAGTGGCGGAATGGCAGACGCGCTAGCTTGAGGTGCTAGTGTCCTTAACGGACGTGGGGGTTCAAGTCCCCCCTCGGACACAGACGTTAGACACACGGGGAGAGGCGGTCACCACGACCGCCTCTTTTTTGTTGTCGTAGACGACTTGCAGGCCGAGGTCCCGGTAGACCTGCATGATCCGGTCCGGGTTGCGCGAGTTCAGGTGTCGGGCGACGTCGCCGAGTGAGTCGAGCATCGCGTAGACCTCCGCCGCGTCGACGGTCGTCGCCTTGGGCAGGTTCTCTAGCTCTTCCCTGGCTGCCTTCCGCTCGGCCTGGGCGATGTTCATCGCGTCGACCAGCGCCGCCGGGTCAACCCCGGCCTCGATCGCCGCCTGGTGCCTGCGCAACCGCCCTTCCGCGTCGTTCAGCCGCTTCTCCACCGCCTCTCGGCCCGTACCCGGCTGGCCGCCCTGCGCCCCGACCAGCGCGGCAACCGTCTCGTCCCGGTTGGCCGGGTCGAAGACCAGACATAGCCAACCGTTGATCGGCGGAGTCACGACGTCCTCTCGCAGATTCACCGTCTTCGGGTGGTCGGCGAGCGCCGCAGAGCCCGGCGCCAGTGTCCGCGCGATGCACCGGTAGTACACGCCTTTGCGAATCGCCGCGCCCTGCATCTTCCGCGTACAGATCTCGCAGCGCACCAACCCTTTCAGCAAGTAGGTGTGCTTGGTGGCGCTCCGATCCCGGTCAAGCTTCGCAATGCCACGCATCCCGCCGGCTGCCCGGGACCGGCGCACCAGCTGTGCCTGCTTGAACGTCTCCACCGAGACGATCTCCGGGCGGGCGGGCCGCCGCGATCGAACGACGCGTTCCGGCTCCGCACGGCGGAACCGTACGACGTGCCCCGCGCTCACATCGTCCGGGTTCAGCAAGGTTTCGTGCTTCGTCCAGCGCCCGAAGATCGCGTACCCGGTGTAGCGCGGATTCTCCAAAATAGATCGAACGGTGCTGCCTTGCCAGCCATCCGCGAGCCGGTGACGGTTCTGGTCGCGCCGCCGCTCCGAAGGGCAGGGCACCCCGTCCTCATTCAAGCCCTTCGCGATCGCGCGGTCGCCCACACCTTCCATGTACTCGGAGAAGATCCGTCGGACGACGCCGGCAGCCTCATCGTCGATTGCCAACACGCGCAGCCGGAACCCCTCTGCAGCCTTCCGCGGGTTCGGGTGCGGCCCGCCATCGACCACGACGTATCCGTACGGCGCCCGGCCGCCCTGGTGCCGTCCTTCGTTCACCACCTGAGCGTCCATCGCTGCGCGAACGCGCGCCTGGACGTGCTGGCGCTCCGATTCGCTCATCCCGCCAAGCACGCTCATGAGCATCTTGTGCGACGGGTTCCGCGCGTCGAACTTTCCGCCCAGCTCGGGCACCCACAAGTCCACGCCGTAGGCCGCGAACCGTGGCGCGATCAGCGAGAACTGGTTGCCGAACCAACACCGGGTGCCCTCACCGACCACGACGGCGTTCCACGTCCGCCGCGGGTTCTTCAGCTCGGCAAGCAGCCGAGCGGCTTCGGTACGCCGCTCCCACGGCACCGAACGTGACTGCCCGATGTCGAAGAACTCGGCCACGACCCGTCCGCCCAGCGGCTCGACGAACTTCCGAGCGTTCCCGAACTGCCAGCCGCGAGAAGTCTCGGGGTCCTGGTTGTCCTCGGTAGAGCACCGGCCGTAGACCGCCAGCTCGCCGATCCCGTCGTCTACGGGGTCGACGACTTCCAGGCCAAGGATGTCGTCAAGCGTCGACCACGGGTCACTGCTGATTTCAGCCGTCACGGTCTACCTCCTCCGCCGGCCCGTCCAGTACCGGCACCTCGGCAAGCTCGATCAGGATGGCCAGCAAGCCGCGCGCGACAGCAGGCGTTAGCCTTGGCAATCCCGCAGGTAGGATAGCTCGGATCGGTCGATCCTCGGAGTGATCGGCACTCATGGCTGATCTTCCTCCACGTCCGGCTCGCCGCCAGTGGCCGCACGGCTGATGGAACTCCTGATTTCAGCGGTCAGGTATCCGCGCACCTGCCTAACCTCGCCGTCGTCGCCGGTCACCCGGTCCCGGGTCGGCCGGCATCCCAGGTCAGTCATCTCCTGGGCGAACGTCCGCCGATCCATCTCCAGCGCGTCGAGCAGTTCGGCCGTCGGTACGAAGTCCCGGCCGTCCTCGCTGAGATCGTCGCCCAGGTAGTCGACGATCGACGTGAGCAGCGCAGGCAGCTCAACTGCGTCAACGGGCTGACCTGCACTGATTGCCTTCACTGCCGCGGCGTGGTCAAGCACTGGCATGGTGTCCTGCCCTGCTGCGTGCCCGGTCAGGGTCCCGGCAGCTTCGCGCAGCGCGCGGCCTTGCTCGCAGATGGTCCGCCAGTCGTCGTTCGGCATGTAGTAGGTCCGGACCGTCATGGCCAGCGCGTCGGCGCCGGCCGCGGTGTCGCCGTCCGGCCGCAGGATGCCGACGCCCTTGTGTGAGGGCAGCAGCCGCGAGGAGTCGAACCCTCGCGTGTTCATCTGCTCGCCGAGCACGATGTTCGAGTCGCGCCAGTCCATCACCCGCAAGGCGAACCGCGAGCCGAGCACCGCGCGCAGCCCGGACGGGATCGTCTTCGAATCCGGCCGCTGCGTCGCGAGCACGAGCACGATCCCAGCGGCCGGCCCCTTCTTCGCAAGCCATGTCAGCAGCTCACCGACGTACTCACCCGCGGGAAGCTTCTTTCCTTGCACGTCAACGGGTGTGCGGTCCTCCAACGGAACCTGAACCTCATCGATGAAGATCGCTGTGATCGGCATGTTCAACGACCTGTCCCGGGACATCTCCGGCGTGACCTTCGACTCCGGGCACGTGAGGTCGTCCAGGTCGCGCATCCGCCGGAACCGCGTCTGAACCTCACCGACCAGCTCGATCAGCCAATCCACCAAGGCCAGCACGTGTTCGGGTTCGTCGCCCGACATGAACCGGTGCGCCACCGAACCGGCCGCGTCCCAGTCCTTCCCAGCTTTGAAGTCCGCGACGTACAGCCGGACGCACGCGTCCAGGATGAGCCCGGCAGCGGCGAGTCGCGCGGAAAACGTCTTGCCCTGCCGCGGAATCGCGCCGACGAGCAGTGACGTCCACACCAGCGGAAGGTCGATCCGCCGATCCCGCGCATCCCGTCCGAACGGAATCGGCCGCCACGCGTCCCACTGCGTCACGCTGAGCAGCGGCGTCCGCAACGGCGGTGATGCGTACGGGTCTTCATCAGCCACCCACATCGCCACCCGACCGGCGTGCCCGCTGTTGCCTCGTACGCGCTCGACGATCAGCTGGACTTCGTCGACCGCGAGCGCCGACGCGAGTGCGTCCCGGTTCTTCACCACGTCGGCCGCCTTGCGCGTGGCAGGAAGGTCGACGGTGACCGCCCAGCCGTCACCGACGCGCGTCGCGCGCTCGACGAGCCGCAACGTCTCGTCCTTGCCGATCAGCTTCGCGTCCCGGAACGCGTCCACCAGGACCTGCGGGTCCATCGTCCACGTCAGCGTCCGCGGTCCGGCAAGCGCCGGCTTACGCCCGGGACTGCCGTCCTTCCTGCGTCCGAGAACCGCGAGCGCTACCGACGCAGCGGCCCCGGCGATCCACAGTGGATCGTCCCCATACACGAGGTCGACGACGGCCACTGCAATGGCGACAACGACCGTGACGGCACCGCTGACCTTCCACCGGAACAACGTCAGCGCCCGGATTTCGATGAACTTGTCCGCCAGCTTTTCCGATTCCTCGGCGGCCGTCCGGTAATCCCGGACGGTTACCCACCCACGCCACCACCGCGCACCGACTACGACACCGCGCACAACCGCACCGAGGAACCGTAACGGCGACAGCACTAGCCACACCACAGCATCCTTGAGCGCCTGCACCGCCTGCGGCCTGCTCTTGAGCCACAACGGCACCCGCGGCGAGTGCAACCACCACAACACGAAACGGTTCCGACGTCGTTCACGCCGACGCGGTTGCGGCAACGTGTCGTCGACCAGCTCGCCGTCGAGCACGGGATCGGCCTTGACCGGCAATGAGTCAGCCATTGGCCACCTCCGCGCGCAGCGCCCGCGCCAGCCGCGGCGACAGGCCACGCGAGCAGCCGGTAGCCCGCCGCACCCAAGCGGGCGTGATCTCGACGTCGGGCGTCCAGCTCTCCCGGGCGATCGCGAGGTAGTCGCCGAACAGCACGCGCCGACCGGAGTTCATGGGCTCCTTGTGAACGGGACGGCGTTCAGCAGCCACGAGCACGGCGTCGGTGAGCTTGTCCCGCAGATCAGTTATCGCTTCGACCGCGACGAAGACGACCAGTGGCGGCACCGAGTGCAGGACGATCGACGCGGGCTCGCCAGCTGCGAACGACGTCCAGGTGTTCATGACGTAGGTGGCAGCAAGCGTGAACCCCTTCGCACGCCGAACCCAGACACCGGTCCGGACCTGGTACCGCGCCGTCACTTGCTCAGCCCGCAAGATTGCGAGCAGGACAAGTGAAACGGTCGGGTCCAGCACCCACGCAGCCAGCCACGGCAATGAGCCCGGCCGCGTCCCAGCCGACGCGAAGCCCTGGACATTGGTCATCGTGAACGCCAGTCCGAGCACGATCCCGGACCAGCACATCCAGTCGACCTGCCGCCGCACCCGCTCGATCCGAAGCGCCACGACGTCCGGATCGGTCTGATAGGCACGCACCTCCGCGGCCTCGGCCGCGTCCTGCGAAAGGCGTTGAGCCCGGTTCATCGCCGACCACCCCGCTTCGAGGCATCGACCGTCGTCACAGTCATCGCGCGGGTCAGCGCATAGGACGCGAATAACGCGGGCAGACCGAGCACGGCAAGCAGCAGCCACCGGTTGCCCGAATGGGCGATGACCACCCACTGGACAGCAACGATGAGTCCCGCGTTGAACAGCACCCGCCCGACCAGCGAGACAAGCCGGGCACCGCTCCGGGTGGCTTCGGCGGCGGCTTTTGCCCTGCGGGAACCGGCTCGCCAGACCCAGAACAGCACGAGCAGGACGCCGACGCCAGCGAGGATCTGCGTGGGTGTCACGGTCAGTCCGTTCATCGCGCACCCCGCTCGATCCGCTCACCGCGACGCAGCCGGTGCGGATACAGCGCACGACGGTCGTCATCGGTCATCGCGCCCCAGACGCCGACCGTGTCGACGCCGGCCGTCCGAAGCTCCAACTCAAGACACTCGTCCTGGACCGGGCAGCCGCCGCACAGCAGCTTTGCGAACTCGCGATCGTCGTTCGCGTCCGGCGGCCCACTCTCCGCCGGGATCATGCACGCTCCGTCGCTGGTCACGATCTTGGTCAGGACATCGGTCGGTACCCACCGCAGACGGTCGAGCCGCCATGCGACACCGATCAGCCAGAGGTCGTCCATGCCACACCTCCGTCCTGAAGAGCTTTGGCCAGCTCGGCAGACGAGACGCGCAGTCCGGAGCGGCACAGCGTGGCGCGGAGCGCGCCGGTCCGGATCGCCCGGCTGACGGTGTTGCGGGAGACGCCCAGAATCCACGCGGACTCGGGAATGGTGTGAAAGGTCTTTTTGGCGTTCATGAGAAACCATTCTGTTGATTTCAATACTATGTTGTTGATTTCAGCTGTCACGCGGACATGTTTGTCCGCGCATCGCGGCAACACGCGCCCGCGATGCCGATGAGTGGTTGAAAAGCCGCTAATCTCGGCGCTGAGGCGGAGCGCGGAGGAATACGTGACGGAGGACTGGGCGGCGGTCGCGAAGGCGATCGATATGCGCGTGCGGGAACTGGGCTGGCGGCAACGCGAGCTGGCCGAACGTTCGCACGTGTCGCAAGCAACGGTGCGAGAGCTTCAGCACCATGTCGTCGAGCGGCGCCGCAGCGCCCGAACGCTCGAAGCGCTGTCGACGACGTTGGGCTGGCACCCGCGGCATCTGTTGGCCGTGCTGCAGAACCGCACACCGCCGCACCCGGGCGAGCCGATCGACGACAGCCACGAACTCGCGTCCCGATTGGACGCACTCGAACAGCGGCTGGCCGAGATCACGGATCGGCTCGATGATGTTCAAACAAGCCTGGCGACGGTGGTTGAGCACATCCAGCCGAAGCGTTAGCGAGGTCTTTTCCATGCCTTCAATTCAAGGCTGAAACGACGTCTCAACCCATGCGCAAGTACCGCAGTGCCACTGCACAACCACTGCAGAACACCGACATTCGGGAGCGCGATGAATCCGGCCGGGAGATGGACAGGGCGCACTGCGACTGCATTGCAGTCGGCATTGCGGCTGAGTCAAGAACGGTTCGCCGAACGCCTCGGGATCAGCGCCCGCACGGTCGCGTCGTGGCACAAGAAACCCGATCTCCGGCCACAGTCGGACATGCAACAGGTCTTGGACACTGCGTTAGCGCAGGCGTCGGACGCCGAGCGCGATCGGTTCGGCGAGCTGACCGGCAACACGCCAGCGGTGTCGAGCGAGGTTGACGAACGCCTGGATGCCGACCCCCACATCGGCGCGGCGCTGGAGTGGCTCGACCGTCACGCGCGCTGGAAGCCGGGCACCGCGCGTCGCGCCGTCGCCGATCGCATCTCGCACATGGACGTCCGAGCGCTTCAAGACCGTGGGACACGACGTGGTTGGGTCAGCCAGCGCGACATCGCGGCAGCACTGGCCACTTACTACGGCAACCGGCTCGACGACCACGGCCTGTACACGGCGCAATGTGGCGATCTCGCCATGAACACCAGCGTCCTGACCTGCGAAGACTGGCTGGACTTGGATTGCGAGTTGCGTCCGCCGTACGACCGGCTCCGGGTCCCGAGCGCGCGGCCGGAAGCCGACCTGGAATTGGGCGATCACGCCGCCGGCTGCGCCGCTCAGCGTCTCGCCGAGACGCTGTCCATGAACACTCGGCTCACGGACAGCCCGATCTACCGGCTCACGGGCGCGGACATCCGTGAACACCAGCTTCGCGGCACGTTCGGCGTGTCCCAGTTCGTGCACTACGCGCTGACGGCCGACCTTCTCGAAGGTGAACTGGTCGACGCGGTGGCCGAGGGGTCGACGGCTATGCCGCTCCGCGACCGTTATCTGCCGGACCTCCGTTCGGTGCTCGACGTCGACGACAGGCTTTGTGCGGGCGGTGTCCTCGCGCTCACCGCCATCGCCCGGCCTGCCGATCCATACCGCGGCGACGCGGACTACTTGCTGCTGGTCCAAGAGCGGTCCGGCAACGTGCTGAACGCCGCACGCCGGCTCGCGGTGATCCCGAAGGGTTTTCACCAGCCACTGACCGACGTCCGCCGAGACGCGCAGGTGGGCATGACGCTCCGCCGCGAGATGGAAGAGGAGTTGTTCGGTCGGCCTGACGTCGACAACACCCTGGGCTACATGCTGGCGGCGGACCCGCTGCACGCGACCAAACTCACTGAGCCGATGAGCTGGCTCATGGCGGAGCCTGGACGCCTGCGGATGGAGTGCACGGGGTTCGGCCTCAACTTGGTCAGCGGGAACTACGAGTTCGCCAGTCTGATCGTCATCGACGACGAAGAATTCTGGTCGCGCTACGGCGGCGTGGTCGAAGCAAACTGGGAATCCGCGACTCTTCGTCAATATTCGACTACTGACGACGAGCTCGTCACCGAGTTGCTGGGTGATGTAGCGTGGAGCAACGAAGGATTGTTCGCCATGTCGCAAGGACTCAGGCGCCTTGCGGAAATCGGCGGAGAGCGCGTGAGACTACCCGCGATCGAATGGGAGATCAGCCAGTGACTGACGGTTGGACCACCGGCAACGCCAACGAAGATGCGGCGGACACGCGGGGCTGGCTGGTCGGCCACTTCATCGATCCGTCGCAGGGCGTTCGATCGTCGAAGGACGTGGAAGTCAAGTGGGCGAACCATCCCGCGGGCGACAAACGTCCCGAGTGGACCTCCGACGACCAGCGAACCACGCTCGTGATGCTCGTCTCAGGTGAGTTTCGAGTTGAAGTCACCGGCGGCAGCAAAGTAATGAATCGGCCGGGCGACTACCTCATGTGGGGCCCGAGCATCGACCATTCCTGGGAAGCGTTGGCGGATTCCGTCGTCTTGACCGTCCGTTGGCCGTCAGCTACCTAATTCGACGGCGGGAATCCGCACCCGTTCACCGCCGATCTCTGCGAGCCGACGCAGCCCCTGAAGAAACGCAAACAATCCTTCATTGCTCCAGGTCTCGTCACTGATCAGTTCGGTGATCAGGTCGCCGTCGAGAGTCGAGTACTGCCGCAGCCCGGCGGCCTCCCAGTTCGCTTCGACGTCGCCGCCGAATCGCGGCCAGAACTCTTCGTCGTCGATCACGACCAAGCTGGCGAACTCGTAGTTCCCGCTGACGAGGTTGAGCCCAAACCCGGTGCACTCCATCCGCAACCGGCCGGGCTGTTCGGTCAACCATCGCATCGGCCCCGATAGCCGGGCCGGGTGCATGGGATCGGCGGCCCGCTGGACACCGGTCGTCCGATCGACGTCTCCCCTGCCGAACAGTTCTTCTTCCAGCTCACGGCGCAATGTGGCACCGATGCGCGCGTCGGCGCGTTGATTGGCGAGCGGCCCGTGAAAGCTCTTAGGGATGACGGCCAGCCGGCGCGTCGCATTCACGACGTGCTGCGAACGCTCCTGTACCAGCATGAGGTAGTCCGCTTCGCCGCGGAAGGGATCGGCGGGCCGCGCGATCGCCGTCAATGCGAGCACGCCACCAGCGCAAAGCCGGCCCGCAAGGTCGAGCACGGAGTGAAGATCCGGCAGGTACCGATCTCGTAGCGGCATCCGGCCTGGCTGCACCGCCCGACTTTCGCGTAGCTCCCGTTCGAGGAGATCCATGCTCAGGGCGTATTCGACGAACGGCACCAGCTGGACGCGGCCGGCGATCCCATCCGGCCGGATCTGCACGTCCGTGAGTCGGTACAGCGGTACGTCCGCGATACGCACGTCTTCGGCCGCGGCTGCGGCCAGTCGCCGAACGGCAGCGCATTCGTCGACCAGCTCACGCGCCGCTTCATCGCTGGCGGACAACACAAGCCGGTCGTTCTTGGCGGTCAGCGGGCACGCAAGGTCCAGCCAACCCGGCTGCGTCAGAATGCTGGTCGCGACCTCAACCTGTCCACAGCGCGCGGCGTACGCCGAATGCCCGGGAACCGGTTCGTTGTAGTACTCCGCCAAAACGGCTGCAACACGACTCCGACCGGCCGACGTCTCGGATTGCGGCCTCGCCGGCTCTGCGCTCGCCACGCGTGCGCGCGCAGTCCCGGCAGACCATCCGGCGCGCCGATCCAGCCAACCGAACGCGGGCTCAAGCGACGAATCAAGCTCCGGTGTATCCGCGAGCAGGCGCAGGCCGATCAGCCCACGCAGCTCGTCAGCGGTGCGGCCAAGAGCCTTGGCCAGCTTCGGCCACTGGTACGGCAGCGGCGCGTGATCGCCAGCCTCCCACCGGATGACCGTCGACCGGTCAACGGACATCACCTCGGCAAGGTTCTCTTGAGTCAGCCCGGCCGCCTTGCGCGCTGAAACAAGCTCCTCGCGCCGCCGATCGCTGCCCACTCGACCACCTCGCCCCGGTTGATGTCGATCACAGCGTAGCAGCCGTCTTGCCAGGTGTAAGCCATGAGTGCCACGTCTCCGCCACGAAACATCAACGATTCCGCTCTGGGCTATGGCGGCCTTTGCAACTTGGATGATTTCAACAGATCAGAAGACGACAGGGGCGAATGTGACCAGCGGTGAACCTAGCTCGCGCTTGTACATGACCTGGCACCACTGCGTGATCGACAACCTGGACCACGCCGTCACCGACGACGCTCTGGCCGATGGCATCGCGCGCCAGGAAGGCCGCTACTGGACGTTATGCGGCCGAGATGTGCTATTCCACTCGTGCCTGACGCCGCCCGGGCGGCCGTGCACTACCTGCAAGTCGCTGGTCTGGCACTGCACGGCCACGCCGACGACCAAGCCCGCGTCCCACCGCAAACCGTCGCGCTGGCGCCGCGTCTTCGGACGCCTCCAGACTCCGGCCGCCCTGCCGCCGCGCCCGCCTCAACGCGTGCGGCCCATACCCGAGCAGGGCGGCCGGACCAGCACGTCAGCGGGAACGGGTAGCGCTCCGACCGCGCCCGTTCCCGCTGACCGCCATCCCCGGCCGTTGACCCGATGACTGTCTTCATCGCGCGCCCGCTGCGCGGCACAGTTGGGGAATCCCGCCGCGTCGTCCATGTCTTCCCGCTCCCAGCAGAGGGCCTGGCGCCTGAACGGCTGACCGCGTATTGCGGCGCGACGTTCGGCCGCGGCGAGCTTGAGTTGTTGGAACGTCCGGTCGGGATGCCGTGCGTGACCTGCCTGCGCCTCGCGCCCACCCCGGCCGCCGACTGGAAGGCGATCGAGCGATGACGCCGAGCCCGCCGATCGCGCCGGCGTTTCAACGCGAACTGGACCCGCTGCTGCTCCTGCCGGCGCGGCTGTTCGTACTGGGCCAACTGGTGGACATGCGCTGGCGCAGGGTTGTGGTGGTCGGGAGCGCTCCGGGCGTGGGCGCGCGGAGTCTCGCGCCCCACCTGATGACCTTGCGCGCCGCCGGATACGTGGAGACCCGGTTCGAGAGAGGTAGCCTGGTGCTCCGTTTGACACCGCTCGGACTCGACGGGCTGACCGAGCACGTGACCGCGCTGCGGTCTGTCGCGAACACAGCCGCCGACCTCGTCACTGCGCGGCGCGCTCCGCCCATCCGGTGTGCTGTGACAGGGGATGGCCCGATGCGCTAAACCGTCTGAAGACGGCTGCTAGTGACGGCTGTGACGGGACCCCAGCCGAGCTGTCACAGCCGTCACGCCAGCGTTCTCGCAGGTCAACCGGCATTCGTTGCCGTCACAAGCCGTATGACGGCCGTGACGGCTAACTCGGACTGCGATAGCCAAGATCGCCCGGGACGGGAGACCGCCACTCCGGCCCGGTGACTGGCGTTGAGTCTTGGCTGTTCCGGCGTCGCACCCCTCGCGACCATCCGAGCGGAACGGCCGAGTCGGCCCGGCCGGCGCAGGTTGACTGCGCTGGCCGGATACCGGCTTTACCGGGCTACGGCGAGGCCGTCGTGGGTGAGGTTGAGCGCGTCGATCAGGTTGGTACGGCTGCCCGTGCACATGTTGGCTTCCAGCTCACCGTCGTTCGTGTCGCTGGTGAAAGCCAGGACCCGGCCCGTGGGGGCCAGGTCGTACACGGTCAACGGGGTGCTGCGGACTCGGTCGCCGGCGCGCGTCGACACCCGGTCTTACGACGCCGACTTGTACGCGGCACTGGTGGAGGCGGCTCGCTTCGCTCTCGATCTTCCCGAGTTGCCGATGTTCGTTACGGTGAACCTGGCCATGACGTCCGGGCTGGCCGCCGATGTCGCCCGCAACGCGGATGACGATACTTTCGCTGACCTCATCGATGACGCAGCCGCGCTACGGCCTGTAGCTATTGCGATTAGTCTTGTTCGTCAACTCATGTTCATGGCCGAGAAGACCCAGCGGTCGGACTTGAAAGCAAAAGCTCGGGAACACGTGATCCAGCTCGTGCGCGACATCGACTGGGCCAGCCGGGATGTCTGGGTCGACAACGTGTTCCATGTGCGGAAATTGTTGGATTTGGCAGCCTCGGTCGGTTCTGATGATGAGGTTCGGGATCGCCTCGCCGCAGCCATCACCGGACAGCCCGACTTGCTTGAACCGATTCTCTCGGGTGTTAGCCAGGTAGCCGAGCAGTTGAACCCAGATGATTGGAGTCAATCGATAGGCATCGACATCCACATCGAGGATGTACCGGCTTGGTTCCCCACCTCGATCGTCGCTGCCGAAATCCGGCGTCAGTACCCGGACCTGCAAGCGGCCGACCGGCACAGCACCACCCGGGACGGCGACGTCACTCGTGACCTCGCTGCCCAGGTTCTCGCTATCGAGCCCCAGTCTGCGTGACTGCCGCAGGTCGTGGTCGACACGCTGCGAGATCAGAACTCCACTCGGGGGCGTTCGGTGATATCTCGACTGAGCAGAGCCCGAACGTCTGCTTCCGGGAGTCCAGAACGGTTGATGAAATCGTCAAAGGAGAGGCCGGTCGTCTCCATGAGTTCTAGTGCGCGCTGCAGGAGTACCGGAACCTCCGGGTTTCCTAGCGGGCCTGGTTCGACCTTTCTCCAGCCGCGCGCGGACAAGGCTTTCCATCCCTGCGCGTAGGTATGTTCGCTCATGACGCCGAGCGTCTTTGCTCTAACCAGAAGGGCCGCGAGCGAGACGTGCCATTTTGCTTTCAAACGGAGAAATGCAGGCCAGTCGAGTCGATCCGGGAGTTCGGATTTGATGTCGTCGGCTGGCATGAGGAATGCGGCGGCAAACTCGTGAGCTTGCCCTTCCGTGGCCTTGTCTCCTATTTGTCCTGAAATGCCATGCAAGACTAGATGGCCGAGTTCGTGGGCGGCATCGAAACGGGAGCGATCGCGCAAGCCCTTATCGGCACCCAGGGCAACGACTGGCCTGTCAGGGAAGTCGACGCAGAATGCATCGACCTTTTCGATACTCACGCGAAAACGAACGACAGTGATTCCGTTCATCTCCAGCAGTCGCACAACGTCGCGAACCGGGCCGCCTGGCACGTTCCAATGGTTGCGGACCTGAGCTGCCGCTTGCTCGATGTCGATGGACTGAAGCGGCTGCCCTTCGTCAATCGGGACGCGTGGCAGATTGAGGTCGGGCAATGCGACGTGCTTCTCGAGCTCGAGCGCGAGTTCCCGCGCCAGGTGCACGTAGGCGAGAGCTTGCTGACGATCTCGAGGGGAGGTTGATCGAAGGCTGCGAAAGAACCCGTTGACTTGGTCCTGAGCAGGGGGGCGAGCTGGTGCGGCGAAGAAGGTCGGCGGCACCCGCAAAGCGACCGCGAGACGGCGCAGCGTCGATGTGGCGGGTTTGGTGTGTCCATTCTCGAACTGGCTGACCGAGGCCGCGGTGACCGAGCCGACTTCCCGCGCCAGCTGCACCTGGGTGAGGCCGCGCAGTTCGCGAGCCATCCGCAGTCTGGCCCGGTCGAACAGGGCCGCGATGTCGCCGGGGTCCAGTTGCGGGTCGTTCACGTCGCTCGCCTCCGCGCCAGTCGGTGTCCGCCGATCAGCGGACGATCGTGATCTTGATGCTCCGCTCGCATCTTAGGCACACCTTGGTTACCGGGCGGTCAAATAGCTGGACCTCAACAAGACACGCCCGAGTGGAGTGTGTCGAGTTACACATCTCTCCTGTCGTGTATCCTACCGCTGTTCGAGAAGATCGTGTTCAAATCTGAGGCAACCCGCCGTGCGTGGGGGACGGAGTTGAGGGGATGAAGGTTCAGGAGTGCGTGCTGTCCGAGGAGGTGGTCACCGCCGACTCAGTGGAGGCTGCGCTGTGGGACGCCATCGTGGTGCCGGAGGCGATCAAGGATCGGTTGCGCAACCAGACCTTGTTGTCGCTGCTCGTCCGGCCTGACCTGCCGTTCGCGGTGACGGCGTTGCACGGGTTGTGCACCCTCTACGGACCGCCCGGCACCGGCAAGACGACCCTGGCACGCGGTCTGCCGGCGCAGGTCGCACGCTTCGTTCCCGGCGGCGAGGTGCGGCGGATCGAGATCAACCCGCACGGGCTGATGAGCGCCGAACACGGGCAGTCGCAACGGCGGGTCAGCGAGCTGCTCGGCGAGTACGTGCCAGGGCTGGCGTCGGACGGTGTGCCGACGGTGGTGATCCTGGACGAGGTGGAGTCGATGGCGGTCGCCCGCTCGGCGGCGTCGTTGGCCGCCAACCCGGCCGATGTCCACCGCGCCACCGACGCGGTGCTCACGGCGCTAGACCTCAACGCCGCCGAGCACCCGCACCTGTTCTTCGTCGCGACCAGCAACTTCACCACCGCCCTGGACGAGGCGTTCCTGTCCCGTTCCGACGCCGCCATCCTCGTCCCGCTCCCGGAGCCGGAGGCGCTGCGGGAGATCCTGGCCTCCACGCTGCTCGCGCTCGCCGACAAGTACCCGCCCCTGGGTGACCTGGCGCGTTCCTCGGCGATAAACCGCATCGCCGAGGCCGCGAACGGGTTGGACGGCCGCCGCACGCGCAAGGTGGTCTTCGAAGCCCTGGCTCAGCGGCTGGACACGGTGCTCGACCCCGGCAGCCTCACCGAGGACGACCTGGCCGCCGCGGTGAGCAACGCCGTCGCGGAGACGAGCCAGCCGGAGGAGTCCCATGCGGCGCACTAGGGAGGTGGCGGCCTCGCCTATGCGCAGCGCCAGCGCGACCTGGTCGGTGATCGCGGAGCTCGTGGCGGACACCGTGGCGCAGTCCTCCGGGCTGTCGCGCGACGAGGCGGTGCAGGCGATGTCGGCCGCCGAGGCGGTCGGGCGGATGCTGGTCGCGAGAGGGCACCTGCACAAGCACCCGATCACTCTGGTGGCCGGCAAGGTGCACTGCGAGATCACCACGGTGTCCGGCACGGCGGCGCTGGCGCTGGAGGAGAACCTCAATCCCGTCCCCGGCGCGGCGGGCGCCGACGACTTCACGGTCTACCTCCCGTCGCCCGCCCCGCTGCAGGAGCAGGTGAAGGCCGCGGTGGACGGGCAAGCCCGGCTGTCGGACGCCGCGCCGCCCGCTGCGGAGACGAAGGCCGCCAGCGCGGGTCCGCTGATCGACCGTGAGGCCCTCCGCCGGGCGGTGACCCAGCGATGACCTCGACCTATACCTACAGCTACACCCGGACCCACACAGCTACGCACTTGACCGACATCATCCTCGGCGCGATCACCGACATCCTCGCCGACTTGGGGATCAACATGGACCGGCTGCACCGCGACTGGGTGCAGAACGAGAACGCGATCAAGGCGTGGATCGAGGAGGGCTCCCTGGACACGGTCGTCCTCGAGTGCCACCAGCCCTCAGGCGCCGTGGTGCCGGTGATCGAGTTTCCGGTGTCCTGCACCGCCCCCGGCGACGGCAACGCCGAGTTCACCGCCTCCCGCGCCCGTCTCGCCCGGTTTCGCGCCAAGCTCGACCGGGTGCCCGCGGGCACCACCTACAAGTTGTTCTGCACCTTCAACGGGCCGCGCACCCCGCAACCGGGCTGGGGTCCTGGCCAGCGGGCGAGTACCGACGGCCTGCGTGGCATCACCTTCGGCACCCTCGGCTCCGCCCCGCACGCGTCGACCGGCATGCGGTACCACCACAACTGAGACCACGAGCAGGAACACCGTTATGGGATACATCGACGACGCCTTCGCCAAGCTCAAGCACAACCTGGAGATCACCCAGACCGAGCAGAACCTGGCCAAGGCGCGGCACGAGGCCATCCGCGACTTCGTCAAGTCGCACTGGGACCTCGCCGACGACTTCCTCACCGGCAGCTACCGGCGCGACACCAAGACCAAGAAGCTCAAGGACATCGACATCTTCGTCGTCCTCGACGCCGACGGCACCCAGGCCGGCTTCCGCGGCCAGGCCCCTATCCAGGTCATCAACGCCCTGGAGACCCTGCTCCGCCAGAAGTGGAGCGCCGCCGCCCGCGACGGCATGGCGGTCGTCATCCCCTTCGGGGCCGACGACGACGTCATGTCCATCGACGTGGTCCCCGCCTTCAAGCGGGAGGACGGCGGCTACTACATCCCCAACCCGTCGGCGGGTGACTGGCTCGCGACCAACCCCAAGCGCCACCACGAGCTGAGCATCGCCAAGAACGCCGACTGCGACGGCAAGCACGTGCCCTTCGTCAAGATGATCAAGGGCATCAACCGCGAGCTCGGCGAACCCGTCTCGCCCTCCTTCCTGCTGGAGGTCATGGCCCAGTCCCTGGTGAAGCCGCCGATCGGGCGCTACCAGGACGAGATCGTGCTGTTCCTGGCCACCGCCGCCGAACGCATCGGCGACGAGTGGCTCGACCCCGCCCGGTCTCGGCGGCGACGTCAACGCCGTCATGAACGCCACCCAGAAACTCGCCGCGGCCGACGCGCTCAACAAAGCACGCGTCATCGCCGAGCGGGCGGTCGACCTGGAGGACGACGGCCAAGACCGCGCCGCCTACGACGAGTGGAGGAAGCTCTTCGGGAACCGGATGACTAAGCCATGAACCTCTCCACCGACCCTGCCGGCGTTCGTGGGATACCGCCTCGGGCCATCCACGAACGGCAGCTCGACGACGACATGTTGCTCCTGCAGCGCGCCGCGGCGGCAAGTCACCAACGTGGCCAGCTCTTCGAGGCCGTCCGCGTCGACGCCGCCGTGCTACTAGCCGCCGCCGGTGTCCTGATCACGCTGATCGGACATGGCCGAACCGCGGTCTCGATCGTCGGCTTCTTCTGGTCCGTCGTCTCCGCGTTCCTGCTCAAGGGCCTCGCCGGGAACACCGCCCGCCAAGGCGCCCTGCTCCAAGAGATGTTCGACACCGCCCTGTTCCACATGCCCTGGCGCGCCACCGTCGCCGGCGACCCGATCCCCGAACCAGACGTCCGCCGCCTCGCCCGCCAACTCCCGCGAGGTGGCAAGAAGGACAAGCGCATCACCGACGGCTGGTACGACCCCACCCACGACGTTCACCACCCCTACGACGTCTTCATCGCCCAGGAACAAAACCTCTCCTGGGACGCACGCATGCGCCGCCGCTACAGCCACCTCATCGCCACCGCCGCATTCCTGTGGACCGCCATCGGTTTGGTCGTCGGTCTCGCGGTCGCGAACGCCACACTGCTCGACACCCTCCTCAGCTTCTTCGTCCCGTCCCTGGCCGCCTACCAGATCGCCTACGAGATCTGGTCCAGCCAACGAAAGGTGGCCGACGAACGCGAACGACTCGCCAAGATCGTCAATACCGAGCTGAACAACGGACGCCCCGGCTCAGTGCCCGACCCGGAATTGCACCGCCTACGCAACGTGGCCCGCGATGTCCAGGACGGCGTCCTCCGCACTCGCCTAGACCCGGCCCGAGTACCCGAGTGGTTCTACAAACGCTTCCGCGACGATGACGAACGCGACTTCGGCGACACCGCAGAAGGTCACCGCGTCCGCCTTGCCCAAGGGGCACCCTCATCTACATAGTCCGCTGGGCGGATCCGTCTAGTCCGCCCAGCGCATCACCAGCAAGAAACCGCTGGTCAGCGCTGTTCTTAACCTCTGACACTTCCGGCACCGCGAGCATCAAGTTGATCAAGCATCTCCGCACTTCGGGGCATGGTCTCCTCGGGAGGGGATCGGCACGGCTAGATCGCCTCGTGGCTAAGGTTGCAGGACGTTTGCTTCGCCTGGACCGACTCGGTCTCAGGGCCAGGGTCGACGTGCAACAGAAGGGACGAGCTACCGGATGCCTCGCTTGACCTTGCCGCAGCTGGAGCGGCACCTGTTCGCCGCTGCGGACGTGCTGCGCGGCTCCATGGAGGCCTCGGCCTACAAGGAGTACATCTTCGGGATGCTGTTCCTGAAGTACGCTTCCGACCAGTTCGAGGCGGAGCGGCAGCAAGTCATCTCCGAGCAGCGAGCGAAGGGACGCAGTCAGGCCGAGGCCGAGCAGCGGGCCGAGTCGCCCTCGTTCTATCGGACGTTCTACGTCCCGCAGCGGGCCCGCTGGGATCAGATTCGCGATCATCTCCATAAGTCGGTCGGCAGTGGCCTGAACAAGGCCCTGGAGGAGCTGGAGCACAGCAACCGGTCGCTCGACGGCGTGCTGCAGCACATCGACTTCAACCGCAAGATCGGTCAGTCGTCGATGTCCGACAAGAAGCTGCGTGAGCTGATCATGCACTTCAACAAGGTGCCGCTCCGCCAGCAGGACTTTGAGTTCCCCGACCTCCTCGGCGCCGCCTACGAGTACCTGATCCGTGACTTCGCCGATTCGGCAGGCAAGAAGGGCGGTGAGTTCTACACCCCGCGTGACGTCGTCCGCCTTATGGTGCAGATCGCCGATCCACGTCCCGGCATGAGCGTCTACGACCCGTGCACGGGATCTGGCGGCATGCTCATCCTCTCCAAGGAGTACGTCGAGGAGTCGGGTGGCGACGGCCGCAACCTCGCCCTCGCCGGCCAGGAGAAGGACGGCAGTGTCTGGGCTATCTCCAAGATGAACATGCTGCTCCACGGCATCCCGGATGCCGATCTTCGCAACAACGACGACGGCACGCTCGAAGACCCGGCACACATCACCGGTGGGGAGCTGCAGCGCTTCGACCGCGTGATCACCAACCCGCCGTTCTCGATGAACTACAGTGCCGATGGCATCCCGTTCCCCGAGCGCTTCCGCTACGGCTACACGCCCGAGAAGGGCAAGAAGGCCGACCTGATGTTCGTCCAGCACATGCTGGCCGTGACCCGGCCCGGCGGGCTCGTCACGACCGTCATGCCGCATGGTGTGCTGTTCCGTAGCGGCGACGAGGGGCGGATCCGGACCGGCTTCCTGAACGACGACCTCCTCGAGGCCGTGATCGGTCTCGGCCCCCAGCTCTTCTACGGGACGGGCATCCCGGCCTGCATCCTCGTACTGCGGCCACTCGGCTCGAAGCCAAAGCACCGCGAAGGCAAGGTGCTGTTCATCAACGCGGACCGGGACTACCGCGAAGGCCGGGCGCAGAACTATCTGGAGCCCGAGCACATCGAGAAGATCGTCTCGGCTTACCGGGCCTTCGAGGATGTCCCCGGCTTCGCGCGCGTCGTCTCCCGCGGTGAGCTGGCCGAGAATGACGACAACCTCAACATTCGCCGCTACGTCGACACCACGCCGCCTCCCGAGCCGCAGGACGTGCGGGCGCATCTGCACGGCGGCATCCCGAAGACCGAGGTCAGCGCCAAGGCACGCATCTTCGCCGCCCATGGCTTGACGCCAGAACACCTCTTGGCCCCGAAGAGCGACGATTACCTGCAGTTTGCCGATGTCGTAACCGAGCGACGCGATCTCCGTCGCCTGATCGAGGCCGACGCCGGCGTGGTCGCCACAGAGAGCGCCGTGCTCGACGCCATGGGCGCTTGGTGGGAGACGCAGGAAGCGCGCTTCGACAAGCTGAAGTCGCCTGGTGACCTCGTCGATCTGCGCAAGGACCTGATCGAGACATTCCGAGACGCGCTGGCCTCCACGCCGCTACTGGACCCGTTCGCGATCCGCGGCATCGTCGCATCCTGGTGGGGCGAGAGCCTGCCTGATCTCAAAGCGCTCGCGACGCACGGCTACCGCGGCCTCATCGAAGCCTGGGTCGCCACGGTGCTGGATGCCCTGGCCGAAGAGAAGGCCAAGGTCAACCCGCTCGACCACAAGGTGGCGCGGGCACTGCTGCCCGAGTACCTCGACCGGCTGGCCGCCCTCGAAGCCGAGGTCGCCGAGCTGGACAGCACGATCAAGGCGGCTACTGCCTCGGACGACGAGGAGGACGCCGAGCCAAGCGAGGACGCCCTCTCGCCGGCCGAAGTCAAGAAGCTAAAGAGCAAGCTGACGGCCACCAAGAAGCAGCTCAAGTCGGAGAAGGGTACCTTCGCCGACCGCCTCGAGGTCGCCGGTGCCGCTCTCGATGACGCCATCGCCCGCCGAATTGTGCTCGACGCCATGGAGCGGGATCTGGTCGCGGAAGCCCAAGACCGTATTACTCGGCATCGTCGGGTGGTGATCTCGGTGCTCGAGACCTGGTGGGACAAGTACCACACGCCGCTCTCGACGCTCGAAGCCGAACGTGACGCAGCCGTTGCCACTCTCGCCCGGTTCCTTAAGGAGCTTGGTTATGAGTGAGGCCCCCACGCCGATTGACTGGATTCAGTGTGAACTTGGGGAGCTGACTGAGATTATTCTTGGCGGGACGCCAAGTACAGAAATCCCTGATTTCTGGGGTGGAACTATTCCGTGGATGTCCTCGGGGGATGTCCATATGAAGATCATCGACAATGTGCCGGGACGTATCACTAAACGTGGACTTGAGTCCAGCAACGCTCGACTCGTCAGTCCGCCTACCGTTGCGGTCGCGCTTGCAGGTCAAGGAAAGACTCGGGGCACGGTTGCCCTGGTGCGAACTACGCTCAGCACTAACCAGTCAGTGGCACTGCTGCGACCCATCGATGAGCGGCTCGATGCGAGATTCTTGTATTACAACCTCGACCATCGATACGAAGAGCTGCGTAATCGCTCAATGGGTGGCGGTCGGGCTGGCCTTTCGGGTGGAGTGCTGGCGAAAGTGCCGATTGCATTGCCTCCTCGCAGCGCTCAGCAAAGAATCGCGGATATGCTAGACTCGCTGGATACTCAGGTTCGGTTGACATCGAGAATAATTGCAAAACTTGAACAAGTCGGCCTTGGGCTTATGAATGATCTATTGAGTCGCGGAGTCGATCGTAGCGGTCGCATTCGGCCGATCGGATCATTTGAAACAAGGAATAGCGACGCTGGGTCTTTTCCGGCAAGCTGGACTGTTGTTAGACTTGATCAGATTGCAGATGTTGAGCGAGGGAAGTTCGGTCACCGTCCCAGAAATGATCCCATGTATCTCGGTGGACCATTCCCATTCATCCAGACCGGAGACATCGCCGCGATGGAGGGCGGCGTAATTGTCGATGCCAGTCAATCGCTGAGTCACCTGGGGGCAGCGGTGAGTCGTAGCTTTCCCGCTGGAACGATTGCAGTAACCATTGCTGCCAACATTGCGGACACGGCTATGCTCGGCCAGTCCATGTACTTCCCAGACAGCGTGGTTGGTGTAAGGGTCTGGCCGCCCAATCGTGGTGAATATGTACAGTTCGTGCTTCGGGCTGCAAAGCCACGCCTCGAAGCGCGAGCTCCGCAGAGCGCTCAGCGCAACATCAACCTTCAGGATCTTCGTCCGCTCCAAGTGCCGCTTCCTGAACCGGCTGAGCAGGCTCGTATCTGTGCAGTTATGAAAGCGCATTCAGACGCAGTACTGGCGGAGCGGGAGGCTCTCGCGAAGATAAAAGCGCAGAAGGCGGCAATACTTGGGGATCTCCTCACCGGACGAGTACGCATTCCAGCCGAGGTCGCCTCATGAGCAAGGGTCCCGAATACACCGAGGTCGAGAAGCCACTGCTTGACCAGCTGGAAGGTCTCGGCTGGCAGGTCATCGAGGGGTCAAAGTCCGACCCTTCAGTCACCGAGCGCGACTCATTCCGCGGCTCAATCCTCGAAGGCAGGCTCCGCGCCGCGCTGCTCAAGATCAACCCGGGGCTGGACGGTTCGCCGTGGCTCGACGATGCGCGCCTGGCCGAGGCGGTCTCGTCGCTCACGCGCTCCGAAGTAGGCAAGCTCATCGAGCTCAATGAGCGAATGACCGAGCGCCTCCTTGAGGGTGTGTCCGTGGCCGGTCTACCGGACTGGGACCAGGGTCGCTCCCAGCGCATCCAGTTCATCGACTTCGACAACCCCGCGAACAACGACTTCCTGGCGATCAGCCAGTTCCGGGTGGATGAGCCCGGCGGCCAGGCCAAGAAGTTCGTCGCTCCCGACGTCGTGCTGTTCGTCAACGGCATCCCTCTGGTGGTCATCGAGTGCAAGAGCCCGTACATCACCGACCCCATGGCCGAGGGCATCACCCAACTGCGGCGCTATGCCAACCAGCGTCACCTCGGCCTGCCTGAGGGCAACGAGCAGCTGTTTTGGACCAACCAGTTCGTGGTCTCCACCTACGGCGACAACGCCCGCGTCGCGACCTTCACCGCTGGACCGGAGCACTTCCTGGAGTGGAAGGATGCCTTCCCGCTCACCCGTGACGAGCTGGCCTCGCGGCTGGGCAAGCCCGCAGCCGAGCTGACGGGTCAAGAGCTGCTCACTGCCGGGATGCTGGCGCCGTCCAACCTGCTCGACCTCGTCCGGCACTTCACCCTCTTCACGGAGGTCAATGGTCGGCGAATCAAGATCGTCGCCCGTTACCAGCAGTACCGTGCCGTCGGCCGGGCGCTCACGCGGCTCCGGACCGGCAAGACACGAGCCCAGGACGGCGAGAGCGACCGCCGTGGCGGCCTGATCTGGCACACCCAGGGATCGGGTAAGTCTCTGACCATGGTGTTCCTGGTGCGGGCGATGCGCTCGGATCCGGTGCTGCGCGCCTTCAAAGTCGTGGTCATCACTGACCGGACCGACCTCGAAAAGCAGCTCTCCGAGACCGCCAAGCTCTCCGGTGAGGGTGTCGTGCGGGCGCGGCGCACGGCTCGGCTGCGGACCATCCTGGCGGAGAAGGGCCCTGCGCTGGTCTTCGCCATGATCCAGAAGTATCGGGACACGGACGGGGCCGGCGCCGGTGAGAGCCGCATGGCCGCGGACGAGAAGAACGAGGCGCTCGGGGTTCTCAATACCGACGAGACCGTCGTGATCCTCGTCGACGAGGCGCACCGCTCCCAGACCTCGACGCTGCACGCCAACCTCATGGCGGCACTGCCGAACGCGGCCAAGATCGGCTTCACCGGCACCCCGATCATGCGGGAAGGGAAGAAGCGCACCGACGCCATCTTCGGGTCGTTCATCGACAAATATACGATCCGCCAGGCCGAGCACGACGGCGCCGTCGTTCCCATCTTCTACGAGGGACGCACCGCCAAGGGGGCGGTGGCCGGCGGCAGCGACTTGGACGAGCTGTTCGAGGACATGTTCGCCGAGCACACCGACGAGGAGATCGAGAAACTCAAGGCGCGCTACGCCACGACCGGCGCCGTGCTGGAAGCCCCGAAACTCATCGCAGCCAAGGCAAAGTCGATCCTCTGGCACTACGTATCGACGGTGCTGCCCGGTGGCTTCAAGGCGCAACTGTCAGCGACCAGCCGCCTGGCGACAGTTCGGTACCGCGAGGCGCTCCTCGGTGCGCGGGATGACCTCGTCGCGCAGATCGAGGGCTTGCCGGAGTACCTCGTGCGTGGGGCCGAGGAGGGCAGCCTGGACATCGACGGGCTTGATCGGCGCAAGCAGGTTCTGGTCCGCGCCCTGCCGCATCTTGAGCTCATCCGGATCCTGGGCTTCGTCCCAGTCATCTCGGGCAGCAACAACGATGACCCGACCTGGCTGCAGTGGACCGACAAGGCCCGCCAGGACGCCGCCATCGCGGAGTTCAAGAAGCCATTGGGCCTCCCGGGCGAGCAGACGAGTCCCGTCGCCTTCCTCCTGGTCCGCACCATGCTACTGACCGGCTTCGATGCCCCGGTCGAGCAGGCGCTCTACCTCGACCGCTTTATCCAGGACGCCGAGCTGCTCCAGGCCATTGCCCGTGTCAACCGGACCAGCCCTGGCAAGGCCGCCGGCCTGCTTGTCGACTACTTCGGCGTCGGCGCCCATCTGCAGAAAGCGCTCCAGGCCTACGCGCCCGAGGACGCCGAGGATGCGATCGGCGCCTTGGCCTCGATCTCGGACGAGGTGCCGAAGCTGCGCGATCGGCACGCCCGGGTGCTGGCGCTCTTCGCCCAGGCGGGCATCGAGACGTTCGACCTGGACGAGGATATCGAGGCCTGCGTCGACCTGCTCTCAGAGGACGCTCTCAGGGCCCGCTTCGGCGTGCTGCTCAAGCAGTTCCTCACCACGCTCGACACAATCCTGCCTCGGCCGGAGGCACTGCCGTTCGCGGCCGACGCCAAGCAGCTCGGCCTGATCCAAAAGGTGGCCCGACGACGATACCGGGACGATGGCTTCGGCGACTTCAACGCCTCGCTGTACGGCGAGAAGGTGCGCGCCCTGATCGACGAGCACGTCACCGCGCTCGACATCGCGACGAAGATCCCACCCGTCTCGGTCACCGACCCGGACTTCCTCGCGAAGGTGAAGGGGCTTAGCTCCGACAAGGCGAAGGCCTCGGAGATGGAGCACGCGCTGCGGTTCCATATCCGGAAGAACTTCGATGAGGATCCTGCTCGCTACACCAAGCTCTCCGAGCGCCTCGACGAGATTCTGAAGACGCTGACCGGCAAGTGGGACCAGCTCAGCCTCGCGCTCGAGGTGCTGCTCGGCGACATAACCGACGAGTCCAGCTCGTCACGCGTCCACGAGGACCCGCTCGTTGCCCGCTTCTACGGCCTTCTGGAGAGTGAGTTCGCCACCAGTGCCACCCTGCCAGACGAGGTGCGGGCGGATATCCTGCGCCTGGCCGAAGACATCGTTGGCGAGGTACTGCGGCACGCTGGCATCGTGCGGTTCTGGCAGAACCCGCACGCCCAGGACCAGCTGCGGAAGGACATCGTCCATCAGCTGGACGACCGCGACCTGTTTCCATTCTCCGAGCAGGCAGCCATAGCTGATCGCCTCATGGAGCTGGCACGCTCCAACCAGTCTCTGATCAGGGAGCAACTCCGCACACGGGGGCGCTCATGACCGCTGTCCTCCAGCTTGACGATCTGCGCGTGCCGGTCGAGATCGGCGGCAGCAGCCGTAAGGCCCGGCTCACCATTGAAGCCGACGGATCACTGCGTTTGTTGGCCGCCGACGACGTGGCGACCGAGGAGCTGCATCAATTCCTGGCCTCGAAACGCGAGTGGGTCTACCGCAAGCTGGCGGAGAAGGAAGTCCTGCAGCACGAGCCGATCACCAAGGAGCTCGTCGACGGCGAAGGCTTCCTCTACCTAGGCCGCAGCCATCGGCTGAAGATCGACGACGTAGACGGCGTTGTTCGCCTAGAGCGTGGACGAATCGTTCTACCACGGCGTCTGCTCGGGGTAGGAGAGGCAAGCCTGATTGCCTGGTACCAGCGCTGCGGCGAAGCCTGGCTAGGACCCCGCTCTCGGGCATGGGCAGAGCGCCTACGAGTCGATGCGGGGCCCATCGAGGTGGCAGACCTCGGCCACAAGTGGGGAAGCGCGACGGCCGGACGCCGGGTGCGTATCCACTGGGCGACACTGCAGCTGTCTCCGCCGCTCGTTGATTACGTGTTGGCACACGAACTCGCGCATCTGCGCGAGCCTCACCACGGCCCCGCGTTCTGGCAGCTGCTCGCCCGCGTCATGCCGGACTACGACGAGCGCAAGCAGGAACTGGCCAAGCGAGGCACCTGCCTCTGGTTTGGGCGAACGAGTCGACTGAGCTGACTGAAGCCGTGTGGTTAGTGTTCGGACACTCAATTACCCTATGCGCGTCGGGCGGCTTCGGCGCCGACGAGTGAGAACCTGCAGGTCAGCCGGGGATCTGGAGCGTTGTGGTTAGCGTGCAAGATCGTCCTCGGACACGCTTACTATCTACACCAGGGCTGGTCGTCGCATAGACGGCCAGCTCTTTTGGTTCGTAGCGTAGTTCCAGGTTCAGCGCCCGGTACAGGCGGCTCATGCCAGCCGTGGTTGCGTCGGCCAGTGTCCCGCAGACATCGCCGAGGGCATCGATCCTCGCATAGATCTCGGCGACCGTGACGCTCGTCGCGGCCGGCACGCTCTCGATCTGGGCTTGCGCGGCGGCTCGTTCCGCTTGTGCTTCGTTCATCGGGTCGACAAGCGCTTCGGGCTCGACCCCGGCAGCGATGGCAGTTTGATACCGCTGGAGCTTCCCTTCTGCGTCCGCCAGTCGGTTTCGCGCAGCCTGCACCGTGCCACCGGCTGCGCTCAGGGCCGTTCGTCCGCGTCGGGTTCCGTGAACACGTCCGGGTTTCGCCGTCGGCCCAGCATCGTCAACGCGATAAGGGCGGCCGCCGCGGCGGCGATGCCGCATACCAGGTAGCCGAGGGCGTAGGCGTGGGAAAGTGCGTGGAACGCGACGTCTTTGAGGGGATTGAACGGAATCGGGGCGCCGCCGGGTCCCGGTACCTGCGCCGGGACGCCGTTCTGCCCGAGCGGGCCGGACTTCACCGCGCGGACGGCGGCTTCCACCGCCGGGCGTTGCGCGGCGGGGACGTGCTGCGGTGCGGCGTAGAACGTGTCCAGTGCGGACTTGAGGGAGGGGGACGAGGCGATTTGGGCGTTGATCGCGTTCGCGGCGTTCGTCAGCGCGATCGTACCCACGATGGCAGGCCCGAGCGTCAGGCCGCCGTCGCGCAACATGCTCGTCGCCCCGCTGGCCATGCCGGCCTTGGACGTCGGGACGCTGTTCACGGCGACGACGGTGATCGAGGTGACGGCCAGCTTGAACCCAGCGCCCGCCACCAGCAGCGGAGCCGCGACCGCCCCGATGGAGAGGTTCGTCGCCGGAATGGCGGCGAGCACGAAGTCGCCGATACCGATCAGCGCCATCCCGGTGCCGAGCACGACGCCGGGGCTGAACCGCTCGACGACCCGCGTGCTGACCGGGAACAGCACCACGCCCATCACGTTCAGGCAGAAGAAACCGAGCGAGGTGGCGAGTGGGGTGTACTCCTGGATGGCCGACAGCCGGATGCTCGTCGCATACGCGGTGCCCAGGTAGGCGAACATGCCGACGACGGTCACCACCGCGGAGACCGTGAACATCCGGTTGCTGAACAGGTCCAGCCGGATCAGCGGCCGGTCCACCCGTCGCTCGATCGCCACGAACAGCGCCATGAACACGACGGCCACGACGAACCCGCCGATCACCGGAACACTGCCCCAGCCGTCGTCGGCTCCCTGGATCACCGCATACAGCAACGCGAACAGGGACACCGCGATGGTGATCTGGCCCGGCCAGTCCAGGGACCGGCCCACCGGCGCGGCGGAGTTCTGCGCACCCGCCAGGGTGATCGCACAGCTGACCACGGCCAGGACCGCCATGGCGAGGAAGGCGTAGCGCCAGCTCGCGTACTCACCGCCCGAGTGGTGGATGCGGGCAAGCAGGCCGGCCAGCACCGGGGAGATGAAACCGGCGCCGGTCAGAGCGGCGGCCCAGATCGAGATGGAATGCGCGCGCTGCCGGACGCTCTGCGTACCCGCGGCGAGCATCGCGATCGACGTCGGGAAGATCGCCGCGGCTCCGACGCCGGAAACCACCTGACCGGTGAGGAGCACGCCGGTGCCGCCGCTGGGCGTGAAGAAGCCGAGCAACCCGCCGACGGCCATCAGCGCGGCGCCGACGGCGAGCAGCCGCTTGCGTCCGAAGAGGTCACCGACCACGCCGAAGGACAGCTCGAGCAACGTCACCGGCACCAGGAAGGCGTCGGAGACCCAGGTCAGCGTCGTCGACGAGGTGTGCAGGTCCTGGTTGATGAAGCCGTTGATGACGGCCGGGATGGACAGGCCGATCTGGGCGACGGCGACGGCGGCAGCCGCTGCCACCAAGGTGCCCCGTCGGAGCTCCACTGGTGCAGCCGGGCCGGAAGGGGCGACGGTCTCACTCACGATTGTGAAGCAAACCACACCGAAAACCAGATGTACAGGTTTCCTGACTATTGCCGGAGAAGGGCTGCTACCGGGGTTTTTCGTCCGCCGGGCGGAGTGGTGGGTGAGTTTCGACCCGGTGCTCAAGCAACGCGCGACGGCACAGTTCCAGCGAGTGTTGCAGTTCGCTGGCCTGGCCGTCGGAAAGCAGCGAGACCATGCGGTCCTGCAACGCGGCCACCTGGGGTCGCAGCCGCACGAGCAGCCGGTGGCCGGCGGGCGTCAGTGCGATGACGAGGCGGCGGCGGTCGGCGGGGTCGCGATGGCGCTCGATCAGCCCGCGGTTCAGCAGCGCAGTCACCATGTCGGCCATGCTCTGATCGGTGACGAAGGACTGCCGGGCCAGGCGCGCGGCGGTGAGGTCGGGGTGGCGCTCGAGGACGGTCAGGGCGGTGTACTGCAGCGTCGTGATGTCCGCTGGACGGACGAGGGCGTCGAGTCCGGCGCGCACCGACAGCTCGACCTGCTTCACCAGGTACAGCAACGTCGACGGCGGCGTCGCCGGATCGCCTGAACCGGCCCGGTGCGGCCGAGTGTCACCAGTCGTCATGATTAGCCAGGACCTCCCTGGACAACCATCGTAGGCGTAGGCCCGGACCGGACTGCGCGCCACAGCCTGACGTCGGCGATCAGCGTCGTGGTCCGTTCACTGAGCTACTCCCGACTGAGCTTTCTCCCCTGCCGAGTTATCGCACTCAATGCCAGCTGGAGCCCGAAGAGGTGCAACCGGTCGTGGTGGCGTTCAAGGCGGGCACCTCTATGCAGAAGCTGGGATCGCTTCGGCGTCGACCACACCACCATCCTGCTGCGACTCCACGGACTCGGGCTGCGGACAAGATTCTCCAAGCTGAAGCCGGACGAAGCACAGGTCGCCGCCTAGCTCTACAGCGGGTGGACGGTTCATGAGCTGGCACGGCAACACCATGCAACCGCGAGCGCGGCGCGCGCATACCTGCTCGACGCTGGGGTGACGCTCCAACGACGCGGACGGCAATGGTTCAAATAGTTTCCATTCATGCAGGACTCTACTCTCATTGCTCAATCCGGAGACATCAACAATTGCGCCTATTAAACAAACTTGAATGAACCCCGGAAATCACCCAGCACTACAACTTGTCCGCACACTCCTGAAGCAGGGTCCACCCAAACCGGCGGCAACGTCTCCGCCGAAACGCATTGATCATCCTGGCGGGCAGCGCAACCTCGCTAGCAGCACGACTGATGGTTGTGGGCAGTCGAGGCTGCGGTGGGCGAGGCCGACTCGGTGTCTGCGATCCGCCCGCGCAGCATGTACTCCATGACCTTCATGAACCGCTCTGTCCCGCCGGCACCGAGGATGAACGGGTCGCCCGCACCAGGGTCGTCGGCAAGCTGTTGCATCCGCTCCAGTCCGTAGTCGCAGAACGGGTGGTTGTTCAGCTCCACATCGACGCCCGCCTGCTGCATCCGGAGCCGGAACGTCTCGATGGAGGAGAGGTAGGTGCGCTGGCTCGCCAGGTCGCTCGGCACTTTGGTCCCGCCCCACAGCATCGCGGTGTGGTGCTTGCCCTTGTACCGCACGGGAAAGATCGGTGAGACGGTGCCGGGGGTATGCCCCGGGGTGTAGTGCAGGGTCAGGGTGGTGTCCCCCAGCGTGAGCCGCTGCCCGTTGCTGATGTCGAGGTCGTGCCGCGGTTGGTCGGATTGCGTGGTGCCCGCCATATAGGCCCAGTCGGCGGGCGACATCAGGACCCGCGCACCATAGGTGTCGGCAAGATATTGCGCCCCGCCGAAATGGTCGAAATGCCCATGGGTGACGACCACGTACCTGATCGCCGCCGGGTCCGCGCCGAGCGCGCGCAGGCCGGGCGCGATGACGTTCTGAACGTCCGCAGGCGAGTTCAGCGAGTCGATCAGCACGATCCCCGCGCTGGTGAACACGGCTCGCGCCTCGACGGAAATCGGCTCACCGACACCGAACACAGCCAGATTGTCGAAGACCATCATCGGCCCGGGCGGGTACTGCCGGGGAGGGGTGTTCCGGCCGCCCAGCGAGCCGATGATGTCCAGCAGGACGGGGTCGTCACCGGCCAGCCGTTTCGCCTGGTCGTAGTAGTGCTGGGCGGTGGTAGCGCTTTCAGCGTTCGCGACGCCGCCGGGCATGAAGGCGTAGGCGCCGACACCGGCCGCCGCGGCGGCCGCGTACCGGCCCAGGCGCCGTCGGGTGAACGCGGGCTCGTCGGATGGGCGGGCTTGATCGTCTGAAATGGACATCTGGACTCCTTGTCCGTCGGGCCGACAAGATGCTCCCGGCCGGTGGGGGCCTCAACCGGGAGGCTATGCGGAGTTGCGCTTCGTGACGGCGATCTCGTCGAGGTCGTGCCCGATGACGATGTCGCCGTCGAAGTCCTTGCGTACCCGCCGTTCCCATTCGTGGTCGGGCACGGCCGCGGGGTCAGCCGGCGCGAAGTGGTGCAGGGCCAGTGCGCGGACACCGGCCCGGGCGGCGACCTTCCCGACGTCGGTGACGTCGGTGTGGGAATCTCGCAGATGCGCCAGCTGCTTCGGCGGCAACTGCTGTGCCGTGTAGTACGCGATGTCGACCACCTCGTGGCAGAGCACGTCGGCACCGGAGGCGAGCCGGACGAGGTTGTCGCAGACCGCGGTGTCACCGCTGAAGACCACCGCCCCATCCGGGGTGTCGAAACGGAACGCGAAAGACGGAAACACGGGCGGATGAGCGACCAGCGTCGCCGTGACTTCGACATTCTCGTCCCGGTACACCGGCCACGGCTGCATGTCCGGCGCGAAGGGACCGGCGGGACCGGCTCCGACGTCGGGGACCTCGATGTCCTGCGTCGTGAAGGAATTCCTGATGTCCGCGCGCTCCGTGTCCCGCATCCGTTCGTTGATGTCGTAGGCCGTCGCGACGATCGAGGCCGCGAAATAGTCCGCGGTGCCCGGCGCGGGGTTGGCTGGGTTCACGACGGGCACCGGCCGGCCTCCGTCGTCGGGCAGGCCCCCGGCGCGGCCAGGGCCGAAGACGTGCACGGGCCGGACGGTGTCGCCCGCTTTGCGCGGCTTCCAGTTGAGCCAGACCATGTTGTACAGATCAGCGATGTGATCGGAGTGCAGATGGGTGACGAAGATCCCGCGCACCGCATCGAATCCCATGCCGCCGCGCCAGAGCTGACCGGCGGCCGCAGCCCCGGCGTCCACGACATATCCCACGCCGTTCGCGACGAGCACCGATGCGATGCCACGCCGGCCGTCCGATGGTGACGGGCCGCCCGCGGTACCCAACAGCACAACCTTGGTTCGTGCGGACGATTTCAGTGGCGCGACCGCGCTGGCCGGTGCGGCGACGGCGAGCGGCAGGGCTGCCGCGGAGCCGATGGCGAGGGTGCCTCGCATCGCCGCGCGCCGCGTGATCCGGCTCATGCCCGGTCGTTCCTTCCCATGTCGGTCACTCCGTATCAGGCTTCCGACCGCGCCGGCTCGGTGCCGGGCTGGGAGGGCTCCTCGCCGGTGGCGTTCAGATCGTTGTGCCGGGTCTCCTTGATCAGAAGCACGCAGACAACGGTCACGACACTGCTGGCCGCGAGGAACGCCGCGACGTAACCGATACCGCCCTTCCCGGCGGTGAGCAGGCTGCTCGCGATCAGCGGGGTGAACCCGCCGCCGACAACCGACGAAAGCTGGTATCCCAGCGAGGCTCCGGTATACCGGCTTCGGGTGCCGAAGCTTTCCGCCATGACTGCGGGCCAGGGCGCATAGCACACGACCTGCAACACGGCTCGGCCGAAGAGCAGCGAGATCATCAACCCGGCCGTGGAGCCCGCCTCGATCAGAGCGAACGTCGGATAGGCCAGCGCGACCGTTGCCACCGCACCGATGAGCATGGTCGGGCGGCGTCCTATCCGGTCGCTCAGCGCTGCCGCCGCGGGCATCGTGACCAGTTGCAGCGCGGAACCGATGGCGAGCCCGGCCAGTACGGTCGACTGGGCGTGCCCGCGCTGCACCGCGTAGGCGAGGATGAACGTGCTCCACAGGGCCTGGATCACCAGCGGCCCAAGGCCGATCCCCGTGGTGAGGACGAGTGTGCGCGGCCTGCGCAGGATCTCCACAATCGGCGGAGGACCCGTGCGGTCGGTTTTCTTGGCTTGCCGGAAAACGGGGCTTTCGTCGACCTTCATCCGGATGAACAGGCCGACCCCCAGCAGCACGATGCTGGCCAGGAACGGCACCCGCCATCCCCAGCTGAGGAACTCGTTCCTGGGCAACGCGGTCACGGCGAGCACGGCGACCGTCGACATCAAGGACCCCAGCGGTGCACCCATCACCGTGAAGCTGCTCCAGAAGCCGCGGCGCCGGCCGTCGGCGTGCTCGGCGGTCATCAGCACCGAACCGCCCCACTCGCCCCCGACCGCGATGCCCTGCACGGCGCGCAGCACCGTCAGGCAGATCGGTGCCCAGATACCGATGCTCTGGTAGGTCGGGAGCAGGCCGATGAGAAAGCTCGAGACCCCCATGATGATCATGGTGAGCTGCAGCATCGACTTGCGACCGAGCCGGTCGCCGAAGTGCCCGAAGACAACCCCGCCGAGCGGCCGTGCCAGGTATCCGGCGGTGAACGTGCCGAACGAAGCGATGGTGCCGATCGCGGGGTCGAGATCCGGGAAGAACAGTTTGTTGAACACGAGCGCCGCAAGGGTGCCGTACAACAGGAAGTCGTAGAACTCCAAAGCGGTGCCGAGCAGGCCGGACACGGCGACGGTTCGAAGCTGCCTGCGCTGGTGGGGCTGCGACATCGAAGCCTCCCTATCAGGATTGTCAGAGTGGAATGCGGTCGAGATCGTCGCCGACGATCAGGCTCCCGGAGAAATGCTCGCCCGCCGCGTGCCAGCGCGGGCGGTCGATTTCACCGGGTACGAAATGGTTCAGCACGAGCGTGCCGACCCCGGCCTTCTCCGCGACCCGGCCGACCTCCGGAATGGACGTGTGCGCGGAGGTGTGGTGCGCGATCATCGCCTCGGCCACCGCGGTATCCGCATTGCCGTAGCGACGCCCGACCCACTGCTCGTCAATTACCTCGTGCACCAGAATGTCGGCACCGGTGGCGAGGGCGACGACATTGTCGCAGTATCCGGTGTCTCCGGAGAACACCACCGATCCGTGTTCCGTGTCGAAGCGGAAGGCGAACGCGGGCACCATCGGTGCGTGCCGCACAAGAACCGCCGACACGGTGACGTGCTCGTCGCGATATACCGGTATCGGCTCCATCGGTGGCGCAGGAGCGGTCTCCGGATGAAATGCCACCTCCTCGGGGAGTTCGATGTCCCGCGCCTGCAGGAGCCGGCTCGGATGGCTGCGCGCGTTGTCCGCCAGCCGGTCGTTGACGTCGGTCGCGAACGCTTCGACGAGTTTTCTTACAGTGTCGGCGAAACCGGGTACCGGCTGTTCCGGGCACACCAAGCCACCGACGTCCGCGCCGAGCGGCGGTGCCTGCCCGCGAGAACCGGGGCCGTAGAGGCTGACGGGCGACGCCACTTCCTCCAGGTTCTCGAACCATCCATACAGCAACAGGTTCGCCAGGTCGGAGATGTGGTCCGAATGCAGGTGCGTGACAAACCCCGCGCGGAGTGCCCCGAAGTCGAGCCCCGCGAGCTTGAACTGGCGGCATGCACCGTAACCGAGGTCCACCAGGTACACCGCGCCGTCGAGCACGAGTGCGGAAGAGATGCCCGCGCGAGCGCCCCACACGCGGGGGCCGCCCGCCGTCCCGAGGAGGACGACGGCGGGCTCGGATGACTGGGTCATCAGTGCTCCGAATCGTTAGGCCGCATAGCCGGGGTCGATCTGATCGACCCGACGGCGCAGCGCGTCGAACAGGGATTTGCCCGCGACGGTACGGTCGCCGAGCTGGAACGACTCGCGGGTCGATCGCACGGCGGCCTCGTCGGTGACGGGCATGAGCGGCTGCCCGCAGGACTGCGCGGCGAGCTGGATCTCGCAGGCACGCTGCAAAGTCCAGAGCATCGCGAAGGCGGCGGGCAGCGTCGGTCCGAGTGCGAGCAGACCGTGGTTGCGCAGGATCATCAGGTTGCGGTCGCCGAGATTCGCCACGAGCCGCGGCTTCTCCTCGGGATCGACCGTGATGCCCTCGAAGTCGTGGTAGGCGATCATGTCGAGCAACTGCGCGGAGTAGAAGTTGTTCGGGTCCAGTCCGTCACGCAGGCAGGCGACGCCGGTGCCCGACGTGGTGTGGGTGTGCATGACGCAGTGGGCGTCCGGGCGCGCGGCGTGGATGACGGAGTGGATCAGCAGGCCCGCCTCGTTGATCGGCCAGTCCGAATCGGACAGGATGTTCCCGTCGAGGTCGATCTTGACCAGGTTGGAGGCGGTCACCTCGCGGTACATCAGGCCGAACGGATTGATGAGCAGGTGCCCCTCCTCCCCCGGAACGCGGACCGTGATGTGATTGAAGATCATTTCCACCCAGCCCAGCTGATCGAAGACGCGGTAGCAGGCGGCCAGTTCGAGCCGGGCGTCCCATTCCGCCTGGCTCATGGACGCGGGCTTCGACGACCGGACGTCGGGGTAGACGGCAGTCAAGAGATCCTCCTTGGCTGGTTATCGTGGATGCGATGGGTTCGGGAAGTTGCCCCCGGAAGGCGCTCTCGGCAGGCGAGCAGCGCATGGACCGCGTCGGTCAACGGGGACGGAACACCGGTGCGGAGCGCAAGTTCGCGCACCGCGCCGACGATGGCGGCAAGTTCGAGCGGCCGGCCGGCTTCCGCGTCCTGCAACATGGAGGTGCGGAACGCGCCGAGTTGTCGCGCGATGTCCAGCCGTTGCCCGGCTGTCATCGGGGTCGGGATACCGAGTTTCGCCCCGACCGCGGCTGCCTCGTCGAACATGCCGGAGCACAGCCGCCACAATTCGCGGTCGTCGAGGATGTCCGCGACGGTGGCCCCGGTCAGCGCGCTGATCGGGTTCAGGTTGACGTTGCCCAGGAGCTTCTCCCAGACGGCAACGCGAATGTCGGCCACCGGTGCCACGTCGAGGTCACTGCCCGAGAACGCCTCGGCACACCGGACGATCCGGTCCGTGACGCCACCGAGCGGATCACCGATCAGGAGCTTCGTGCCGCTGGTGTGGGTGACGTGTCCGGGCGCGGCGACAGCGCTCGTGAAGTGCGCGACGCCGGCCATCGCACGCCCTGGCGGCAGCAGGCGCAACAGCGCCCCTTCGGGATCGACGGACCGCAGCACGGGATCGTCGCCAAACGCGTCCACTGTGGACGGCAACCACCAGGGCACGCCGTTGACCACGACCAGCAGTTCGGCGCCTTGCTCGAGCCATCCGCGGACACCGCGGGCCGCGGCCGCGAGATCCTGGCTCTTGACGCACATCACGACGAGGTCGGGCTCCGGCAACTCGGCCGGTTCGGACGCTGCCGGCACTCGAAGGCGAACCTCGCGAGGCTCCCCCGGCACGCTCACCTGGAGGCCTCGGTCGGCGATGGCAGCGAGGTGCGGACCGCGCCTGCCCAGTACCGACACCTCCCCGCCGGCCGCAAGGCACGCGGCGGCGAGGACGGCACCCACGCCGCCCGGGCCCACCACAGTCACGCGCGAACCCATGGCTATCGCTCCTTCTGCGGAGTCGCGCTTACCGGCACAAGAGAACCCGTCCGCGCCGATGTGCGTGGCGACCGAGGAACTGGGCTTGAAGAAGCAGGAGGGTTCATCGGCGCTCGCCCCGCTCGGCGGCGCGGTTCAGATGGACCGCGATCACCTTGGCAGGACGACGTCGAGTCCTCGTGACTGGATCGGGCTCCACCTGAGCCTCCCTGTTCCGTCGGTGAACTGGCTGTCTCAGCGTGCCAAGCACAGCACGGAGCAACAATGGCGATACCGACACCGCACGAGCCTTGATAGCGTTGGATTCGACATTCGGCTGGAAAGGACGGCGGACATGAGCGCCGTATCTGTCACCGACCTCGTCGTCGCGCTGCGGCACGACGTCATGGAGGTCACCGCACATGGCGATACCGCGCGTCAGGTGAGCGGGGTCGAACTGCTCGACCCGGAGACGGGCGAGGCGAGCGGTCCGAGCCAGCTGCTGCTCGGCGTCGGGCTCGACCTTGGATCCACGGAACAGACGGCCCGCGCGGTGCACATTGCTGCCCGGTCCTCCGGCGTGCTCGCGGTGAAGGCCAGTGGTCCGGTGCCGCGGCAACTCCTGAACCGCGCCGCCGACGCGAGCGTGCCTGTCGTGTCGATCGGTTTGCGCGTGCCCTGGAGCTTGGTCCAGCGCCTGGTGTCCACGTTGCTCGCGACGCATCGCGATGGGCAGGCCAGGGAAGCGGTGCTCGGCGGGGATCTGTTCACCCTCGCCAACGCGACAGCGGCGGCGATCGGCGGCGCGGTCGCGATCATGGACACCGGCCGGGCGATCATCGCGTACTCCAACCTGCCGGATCAGCCGATCGACGAAACCCGGCGCCGCGGAATCCTGGGCCGGACGGTGCCGGAGGAAGCCTTGCCCGACCATCTGGCCGAGGAGATCTGGCGCAGCGACACCGTGGCGCGGCATCAGCGGCCAGGCGACCTGCCGCGAGCCGCGGTGGTGATCCGGGCCGGAGACGAAGTCCTCGGCTCATTGTGGGCGGTCTTTCCCGAGACCATCGCGATCTCCGGATGCGAGGCGCCGATGCAACAGTCGGCCAAGATGGCCGCGCTGCACATGCTCGCGCTCCGCCGCCAGCTCGATGCCGATCAGGACAGCCGCAATCTCGCGTTCCGCACCGCGCTCGACCGCCCGGAGAGCACGGATGTCGAGGTGCCCCTGCCGAGCACGCTGCTCGGGCTTGACCTGCCGAAACCCGCTGCCCGGCACACCACCAACAACCTGCGCCTGCTCGATCTGTTCGCCCAGGACGGCCGGGCGCTGGGGCACCAACCCGCGCTGGTGCTGAGCAACGACCGGATCTACGCCCTGCTGCCGATCGCCGCCGGCGACGCGATCCCGGTCGAAACGCTGGTGGCCCACCTGCACGAGCGCGCCGCTCGGGCCTTGCACCTCGAGATCACCACGGTCAGCAGCGGCGAGGTGTCGACGCTGTCCGAGCTGCGCGACAAGCGCCGTGATGTGGACAGTGCGCTGGACCACCTGCGTGCCACCGGTGTCGCCAACGGGCGGTACACGACGGACGAACTACGCGCGGAACTCGTCCACAAGCGACTGCTCGACACAGTGCGCCGCGACCCGTCGCTGCGCACCGGTCTCGGCGAACGCATTCTCGAGCACGATCGGAGGCACAGCACCGAATTCGGTGCCACCCTGCTCGCGTATCTCCGGCACCTCGGCGATGTCGCCACAGCGAGCGCGCACGTGCTCATCCACCAGAACACCCTCCGCCAGCGGCTGCGCCGCGCCCAGGACCTGTTCGACCTCGATTTCGGCAATCCCGCACAACGGCTCCAGCTCGAACTGGAACTGAGTTGCTGCGCGGGATCGGTCACGGAGCGCTCCCTTGAGGCAGTCACAGCGCCGAGGACGGTACCTCGGTGAAAGTGGGCGGGGCGTGCCTATCGTGGTGCGCACGCAACGTTGGGTGGAAGCGGGATCGACCGGAGATCTCCGTCCCCGCGGACCGCACCTCGCCGCCGATCACGTCGGCGTACCGGTGCTCTCGGCCACCTTCGCGGCTCCTCGGCGGGCCCGCGCCACGGAGCCGACGACGAGCGCCAGAAACAGCAGGATGGCTACTTCGTTGAGTACACCGCCGACCTGCCAGGCCGGGATGTCACCCGCCGCGTCACCGCCCAGCAGCCGCAGCGCCAGCGAGACGTGCAGCAGCGCCAACGGCACGTAGGCGATCGGGTGGTAGGGCAGCCGCACCCGCAGCACCGCGGGCACGATCACCGGGGCGTGCGCGAACACCATGGAGAACACGAAACCCAGAAACACCGCGTGCAGCATCGCGTCGTACCCGCGGCCGTCGGCCAGCCGCCCGAACGCCAGCCACAGCCCGCCCGCTACCGCCAGCCAGCCGTACCCGGCGGCCAACGCGACGGCCATGTACCGGGTGACCCCGCGCATACGGATCGTCCGGCGCACGATGTCATAGCCGGCCAGCCAGCCGGCCAGGCCGAGCATGCCCAGACCGGCCACCCGAACCCCGACCGCGGGCACGACTACCGAGACGCCGAGCCCGGCCAGCAGCACCGCGATCACCCCGGCGAACAGCGCCCGGCCCCGGGTCGTGACCGCGACCAGGCGGGACAGTTCCAGGCGCTCCCCGGCGATGGTCAGCACCAGGAATCCGGCCAGCCACGGCACTAGCGCCGAGATGTCCCGCCCGGTCAGCCACAGCGACCCGGCCACGCACCAGCAGGCGGCCCCGGCCGCCTGAGTCGCGTTGTGCCAAGAGGGTTGGACGCGGTGCAGTTCGGCGAACACCGCCAGCAATCCGAATCCGGCCAGTCCGACGAGCACCTGCCCCGTGCTGGCCGACAACCCGACCATCAGCCACAGCGCACCGATCCCGCCGGCCGCGGGGACCAGCCAGGCCCAGGCCTGGTCCAGCGCCACGGCCCGCTCGGCCGCGATGAGCGTGCCGAGAAACCCCAACGGCATCAGCACCCCGTGCAACTCGGCCAGGTCGGTGTGCCCGGCCGGTATCGGCAATCCGAGGCGCAGCAACCCGGCCCACAGCCCGGCCAGCAACGCCAGCATGCCGAACGCGATGACCGGCGCGGCCCAGCCAGAGCGACCCGGCCGACGCGCCACGGCGACGGTCGTCACCGCGACCATCCCAACAGCCGCTTGGCCTCGTCGGTCATCATCGCCGGACTCCACCGCGGCTCCCACACCAGATCCATCAGCACCTGCGGCGCACCGGGCAGCTGGGCGAGGCAGCGGGTGACCTCGTCGTCAAGGTAAGCGTGCAACGGGCAACCGGGTGTGGTCAGCGTCATTCGCACCGCCACCGCCGTGGCACTGACCTCGACGCCGTACACCAGCCCGAGATTGACGATGTCCACGCCCAACTCGGGGTCGATCACGTCGCCCAGCAGGTCGAGCACCAGATCCTCGGTCGCCGGCCCGGCGACCAGAGCCGTCACATCCCGCCGGGATTCGCCTCGGCTCGTCATCGACGGCTCCCTTCGCCTGTGCTCCAGCCATCGCTACCCACTAGTTTTGACGAGTGATATTGTAAAAACAAGCTAGAATAGTGTGAGGTGAGCGAACCGGAGCCTGCAGCGGATGGACCGAAGCGGCCTGCCCCGCGCCGCCGACCGCCTCAACGGACTGCCGCACTACCTCGCCGGCCTGCCGGCCACCGAAGCCCTGCCCGTCCCCAACCCGTCAACCGAGGAGAGCGCCATGACCACCGCCAGCCCCGAACTCGATGTCCGCCAGGAAATCCCGGCTCGCCGCCACGAGCTCATCTTCGCCACCTACGGCGCCCTGACCGCCGGGGCGAGCTTCGTTCTGGTCAACGACCACGACCCCAAGCCGCTGTACTACCAGTTCGCCGCCGAGCACGCCGGCCAGTTCACCTGGGACTACCTCGAACTCGGCCCCGAGGTGTGGAAGGTCCGCATCGGACGCCCCGCCGCCTGACCGCACCCCCCGACCAACACCGGGCGCGGCGGAGTGAACTGGCGCCCGCCCACGCCGACGAATCGCCGCGAGGACTACCGGCCGCGACAGCCATCCGCGCGGCCGGCGCGACCCGAGCCCGGTGCCAGACACAGCGACGGCTCGACGAACGGCTCCCGCCCGTCCACCTTCAGCGGAGACCGGACCTCGTCCAGCACACCGCGCATCAGCTCGCGACCTCCGCCTGGTGTCCACCTGCCCGGGGAGCCGACGTTGCGCCTGACCGCGCGCGTACGCACGTCCGCAGGTCAGTGCTGATGTCCGGCCAGCCCCTTGGACATGTCCGCGAGCAGGGCCGCAAGGTCGACGCCCGAACTCGTGAGCGCGGGCAGCAACTGCTCGTTTTCCTTGGCGGCATGACTCGCGAACAAGGTGGCGATGCTTTCCGCCACCGCGCCGACGGTGGCGCCCTGGTCGCCCGATCGGAGTTGTTCGACCAGGCCGGCGAGCTCGCGGTGCTCGGCGATCAAGGTGTGCACGAGTTGACTACCGCGAGCCTGGGTGACCGCGGCCGCGTACAGGGTGCGTTCCTCCGCCTCGGCGTGGGGCATGATCTCATCCGCCAGGTACCCCTGAAGCGCCGCCAACTCCTGGTCGTACTGGGAGTTGCGTTCGCCCGCGGCGCAGAGCGCGCCGACCCGCTGTTCGAGCCCTCGGCGCAGCACCGCGTGGTGATGCAGGATCGCGCGCACCGGCTCGGTGGTGTTCTTTTCAGTGACGGCCATGACGACCACCTCCTCCTTCGAGGATATACCAGATCGAGCAGTTTTAACTAGCCAGTCTAGTGTAAACTCCTTGACGCGCTGGCTGCCTGAAGCACCACACCACCGCCACCGCCCGCGTCACCGTGATCGATCCGGATCTGCCGGTGCCGGACTGGACGCTCGACACCGTCAAACCCGATCGTCCGTTGCGCGTGCCGGACGCACCAGTGGTGTTCCTTGTCGCATTTGATTGTCCTTGTCGGTCGATCGTGAGGATCCACTGTCGCCATCGCGATCGTCCTTGGGTACGACAGCCTGCACCCCGATTCACGCCGCGCTGTGCACCCGGCACCAGCCGCGCATCACCGAGTTCTGGCACCCCGCAGATGGGCTGCTGGTGGCCACACCGATCAGCCGCGCCTCCAGCCTGATGACGAGGACAAGCTTCCCGACCGCATGCCGTTGTTCGACGCGCCCGTTCGGGTACGGCTCGCCGAGCCGGGCCACCGGCGGCCCGCGAGGCGCGGACGCGGCGGCGCCGGAAGTCAGCCCACGGCCAGCAGCCGCCGGACCCAGGCTGCCCGGGCCGCGGACGCGATCTGCGAAAGCGAAGCATGGGGGACCATGCCCTCGAATCCGTGGAAGCCGCCCGGCCAGACGTGCAGTTCGCACTGGACGCCAGCCCGCAGCAGCCGAGTGGCGTAGTCGATGTCCTCGTCCCGGAAGGTCTCCACCGAGCCGACGCTGATGAACGACGTAGGCAAGTCGGACAGGTCGGTCGCCCGTGCCGGCGCCGTGTAGATGCTCACGCCGTCGCCACCTCGGCGCTCGCCCAGCAGGGCGTTCCACCCGGTCAGATTGCTGGTGGCGTCCCAGATGCCCGCGCCGTCGAGTTCCTGGCTGCTCGGCGTGATGCACCGGTCGTCGAGCATCGGGCACATGAGCAGTTGCCCGAGCAGCCGCGGCCCACCGCGATCGCGTGCGAGCAGCGCGACACCGGCGGCAAGCCCCCCGCCGGCGCTCGCGCCGGCGACGATGATGCGGTCGGGATCGCCGCCGATTTCCCCGGCGTGTTCGTGGGTCCACAGCAAGCCCGCGTAGCAGTCCTCGATCGGAGCCGGGTCGGGGTGTTCCGGGGCCAGGCGATACTCCACGGATACGACAACCGCGCCGTTGTCGACCGCCCAATCGAGCACCTCGCCCACTCCGGTGCGACGGTCGCCGATGATCATGCCGCCGCCGTGGATGTGGTAGAAGACAGGCGCCCCTGGCGGCAGGCCCGCAGGTCGTAGCACGAGCAGCCGAATCTCCGGACCGTCCGGCGGGCCTGTTACGGAGAGGTCCCGCAGTTCGACGGTCCCGTTCCTGGACAGGTCTTCGTCCACGACCGCGAACAACGGATTGGTTCGCAGCGCCTCGATGTCTTGGGGTGTGATGCGCGGCGACAGATGCTCGTGCACCGCCTTCAGCGCTGCGGCAAGCTCAGGATCGAACGGTGGGTGCGTTCTCGTCATCGGCGGTTCCTCGGTTCGGGGCAGCGATGTCGGCGATTCAGCGTGCGACCTCGCGCGGATAGGTGTGCTCAGGCTGAGGACGACGCGGGCTGCCTGCCGGATGTGGTCGGGCTGGTCGCGGGAGACGGGCAGCACGATGGATCGGGTGATCTCAGCACGCGGCCGGTCCAGCGCCCTGCGGCACGAGGTCGCCTCCTGGATGTCGCCACGGGGAAGTTCCACCGGTCGACATGTTCGGCGACCGCTTCGGCGCGTCCGCCGATCACGACCAGCGAGTGGGGCCGCTGAACGGGTTTGGGGTTGCAGAACGCGCCCGTCAGCCGGTGACAGCCGCCGGGGAAGTCGAACGGCTCGGCCTCGGTCCGCAAACGCCGGATGACCGTGCACGCTTCGGCGAGACTTCCGACCGCGTGGGTGGCTGCGCCGATGCCCAACTCGAGCCGGCCGCCGGAGAGGACATCGACACCCGCCGCGATCTTCGCCGGCCCGGCCGGGAGCGGCCGCCCGAGACGAAGTCGTCGAGTTTGGGCCGCTGGCGCGGACAGCAGTGTCCAGCCCTCGAACATAGGTCCCTTCGGGCCACCGGACACCGGCATGAGGTGGTCCAACAACCAGGTCCCGAAGCTGAGCCTCCGAAGGCTCGTCACTTCGAGTCGACCCTGCCCAGCGGGTCGCTGGTCGACGTAAGAGCCGCTCGGGTGGTCGGCCACGCATCGTTGTCCAGGCCCAGCGCGGTGCGCAGGTACGCCACGGTGGCCGCCTGGACGACCGCGACGCGCTCCGGGCTCTCGTCAGTGGTCCTGGCGTCGTGGGCGCCTTGGATGCCGCCGAGCCCGTGTTCGGCGCCAAACAACGTCAGCAGATCGGTCGCACCCGAGCTGAGGCGGTAGCCGTCGGTGAACCAGTCCGGGCCGCGCACCGTCAGCGGAGACTGGTCGTGGTCACCGGCGACGATCAAACTCGACGTTTTCAGCTCGCTGAAATCCGGACTCATGAACGGGAAGTACTGGGCGGCCATCGGGCTCAGGTCGGCACCACCGGTTCCGGGCAGGCAGAGCAGCACCGCGGCCATGACTCGGGAGTCAGCCATGCTTTCGCCGGGCGTTCCGTTGGCATCGAGGACCCGTGCGCCCACCAGCGTGCTTGCAGTTTGCGCTCCCCAGGAGTGACCGGCGGCCGCGATGCGCTCCCGGTCGATACGTCCGGCCAGCCCAGGCACTTCGGCTTCGACAACACCGAGCTGGTCGATGATCCAAGTCAGATCGTCGGTCCGGATACGCCAGATGTGCGGGGTGCGCGGGTCGTCGGGAGCGAGCCCGAGCGAGTCGAGATGGGTGGGCTGGACGACGACGAATCCATGGGCGGCCCAGAACTCGGCCAGCGGTGCGTAGTCGTCCATGCCCAGGGTCATGCCGTGCGAAAAAACGATGACCGGCAGGTCGCGGCCCGTGGTGGGCGCGGTGACGCGCACCAGCAGGTCCTGACCACGGCCCGGGGCCGCGAGAGTGACCGGCCTGACCGAAATGATGGGGGCGATCACGTCCGCGTCGACGCCGGCCGAGAGTGTGTCGCTCATGTGCTGACTACCTTCCTCGCGATGGGCCAGGTCGGCCCGTTCCGGGCAGGGCGACGATCTGGCAAGGTACTGATACGGAGCATTGCTCCGTATCAAGTTATACGGAGCATCGTTCCGGTTGGCAAGTCGGAGCGCGAAGGAAGCGGGACGGGAGCCTCTAGATGACCACGCCCGACACGCCACCGCCCGGCGGTGGCCGGCGTAAACGATCCGACGCCCTGCGCAACGAACGGACGCTGCTGGAGGCCGCCGCCGCAGTGTTCGTCCGCGCGGGCGTCGACGCCCCCGTGCGAGACATCGCCGCCGAAGCAGGCGTCGGCATGGGCACCATCTACCGGCACTTCCCAACCAGAGCCGACCTGGTGGTCGCGGTCTTCCGACACCAGCTCGACGCGCTCGCGAACCGCACCGCCATCCCCGCTGCCGAAACCCCGTATTCAGCACTGCGGTTATGGGTGGATCGGTTCGCCGATTTCCTCGTGACCAAGCACGGACTCGCCGAGGCACTGCACTCGGACCAGGCCGGGTTCGAGAGCCTGCACGCCGAGTTCGTCGATCGCCTGCTGCCCGTGCTCGACCAGCTTCTGAAAGCTTCCGCCGCCGCCGGCCACACACGCGCGGACATCCGGGCCTATGACCTGATGCTCGGCATCGGGAACCTGTGTATCGGCGTCGAGACTTTTCCCGACTACCAGGCCCGCCGCATGATCGACTTGCTCCTCACCGGCCTCGCACAGCCCACCGAATCCGGACAGGTTCGCCCATGACATCTCATCCAGGGACCTCTGCGGCAGGGTCCGATCGGGGCCGGCGGTCGGCCCTCGTATGCCGAGTCAAGCAGGGCAAGGATTTCCCCGAGAGTCAGTAGCCGCGGATCGGCGTAGGCCGGTCCGCGATCCGAGCTCTCGAACCCGCCCCGAAAGCTCAGCACCTAATACCGACGACGACCCGAACTGCTCCCCCGACGACCAGTTCTGTCCGGACGCACAATTCGGATCAGCAACCTCGTTGCGGCGGGCACTTTGCTGTCTCCGTTCTCCCGAGACGCACGGGCGCGCTTGTCATCCAGGGCAGCAAACCTTGCCGGCGACCCGATCGGAGTCGTTTCCCTGGGATTCGGCGAAAGCTGGACCGCGGTCGGGATATCGAGCCTGGCCGAGGACTAGGTCCGGACACCCGAGAAGACTCCGGGAGCCCATGGATACCCCGGCCACCCGGCGCTACTCCGCGATCTTGGTCGTACCGCACCAGTGGAAAACCGGAAGAGCAACGCCGTCTATATCGACGACCTCGCCATTGTGCGAGAAGTGCTCATACCCCGAGCCGGACATGATCTTGACCTTGTCGTGCAGATTGTCGACCTCCCTGATCCAGTCGCCTTGGCGAACCTGTTCCGGACCACCGGTGAGCACGATCCGCAAGCCGGCCATTTCGATCACCCCTTCCGCAATCGGGAGAGCAGCGTATTGAGGTTGTTCCGGGAATCAGGGTGCACCGCCCGGGACGGGCCAGTCCAGTTCCCTTCGGCAACACTGGCTTTTCCCCTAGAGCTGCCTTTCCGTGGTGCGTGAATTCCCGGGCTTCCCGGGTTCAGCCGACGTCGGTTTCCGGCTGATGGCCCTCGAGCCACCTCGTGATGTCGATCGTCCGGTCGAGGGCCGCCCGGGTGCTGTCCGGGATGTCCGCCGAGGCCTTCCGCACGGAAAAGGGCTCTTCACGCGGTCCTGCACCGAACCTGGCAGCAGGTCGCCCGCAGCCGCGCGGAGAAGGCTCTTCTCGCGCCCGTAGAACGGCTTCAGCCCAGGGGACGTTGTACACGTATTCCATCAGGCGATGATCACCGTACGGCACCCGTACTTCGAGCCCGACCGCCATGCTGATCTGGTCCTTGCAGTCGAGCAGCATCGGCAGGAACCGAGTCAGGCGCGGGTGGCACTTGACCCGCATCCGCCATTCGCGCTCGTCCTCGCCGGGCAGCGACTCGACCGCGGCGGCCGCCTCTCGTCAGGAATTCTGGTAGTAGGTCTCCAGATCGAGCGCAGCCGCCATATCCGAGTTCATCATGCCCGTCGCGTTCGAGCCGACGCCACACCGTGTCGTCGAACAGATCACGAGTGGTCGCAACAGTCGCGTCGAGGTCGTCGGTGTGCTCGCGCGGCCCGAGTGCCGTCCCGATAAGTCAAGACAGCCCGAGTTCGTCGTCCAGGAGGCGGAAAACGTCGTCGTCTGTCGCAGTGTCGAAATCGAACTCCGGGGTCTCTTCGTCCGGTGCCGCGCTTCGGCGGGCGGACCACTTCGCGCGCAGGATCTCCAATCGCCCTTCGATCTGTTTGGCCAGCTGCTCGTCCACCGTGGCATGCGCGAAGGAGGTTTCCAGTTTGTCCAGTTCCGCCAGGAGGGAGGCTGGGCCGTCGGAACCGAGTTCGCCGCGGAGGTGGCCTACCAGCTCCGCGGGAGTCGGGTAGTCGAAGAGCAGCGTGGCGGGCAGGTGCAGGGCGGTGGCGGTGTTCATCCGGTTCCGGAACTCGACCGCGGTCAGCGAGTCGAAGCCCAGGCTTTGGAACTCGCGGTCGGGCTCGATCGCGGTGCCGTCCGGGTGCCCGAGTACCAGTGCTGCCTGGCTGCGGACCAGATCAAGGAGCACCTCGTCGCGGGCCTCGTCCGACAAGCCGGCCAGGCGGCTGGTCAGCGTCTCGGCGGCGACGTGCCCGGCTGTCGCGGAACGCCGGGACGGGGTGCGGATCAGGCCGCGCAGCAGGTGCGGGATCGTACCTTGCGCCCGTACCGCGGCGAGGTCGATCCGGGCGGGCACCACTGCGGCCGTGCCCGTGCTCAGGGCCGCGTCGAAGAGGGCGAGGCCTTGTTCCGGTGACAGGGCCGGCAGGCCGGAGCGCTGCAGCCGTACCAGGTCGGAGTCGCTGAGCGAACCGGTCATTCCGGTGCCGGTCGTCCACGGGCCCCAGGCGAGGGAAACGCCTGGCAGGCCTTCGGCCTGCCTGCGCCGCATCAACGCATCGAGGAAGGCATTGCCCGCGGCGTAGTTGCCCTGCCCCGCGCTGCCGAACACCCCTGCGATCGAGGAGAACACCACGAACGCCGACAACGGGAGCTCCCGAGTCAGTTCATGCAAATGCCAACCGGCGTCGGCCTTCGGCCGCAGCACGTCGTCCAGCCGCTCCGTTGACAACGCGCCGAGCACACCGTCGTCCAGCACACCCGCGGTGTGCACGACCGCGCTCAACGGATGTTCGGTGGGCACGGTGGACAGCAGTTCGGCCAGCGAAGTCCGATCAGCCACGTCGCAGGCCGCCACGGTCGCGTCGGCACCCTGCTGCGCCAGATCCGCGACCAGTTCCTCGGCGTTCGCGGCGGCGAGGCCGCTGCGGCTGACCAGCAGCAGGTGCCGGACACCGTGCTCGATCACCAGATGCTTGGCCAGCAACGCGCCGAGTCCGCCAGTACCGCCGGTGATCAGCACAGTGCCGTCCGGGTTCCAGGCCGCGGCTTCCCCGCCAGCGGCGCGCATCAGCCGTCCGGCGAGGACAGTCTCGTCGCGCACGACGATCTGCGGCTCGTCGGAGCCGAGCGCCGCCAGCAAGAGCGGACCGGACAGCGGGGCCGAACCGGAGTCGAGCAGGCCGAACCGGTCCGGATGCTCCGACTGCGCCGTACGCACCAGGCCCCATACGGCCGCGGCCGCGGTGTCGCTGCCGTCGACCGCGCCTCGTGTCGCGAAGACCAGCCGCGAAGACGCGAACTTTTTCTCCCCGAGCCACTGCTGCATCAAATTCAGCGCTCGCGACGACAATTCATGCGCCGAAGCGGCCGCGTCAGCCGAGTCGCCGCCGAGCGGGACCACCACAAGCTCAGGCACCTCGCCGCCGGCGAACGCCGTCAGATCCTCGACAGCGGACACCTCGTGCCCGTTCAGCGCATCGACGTATGCCGAAGCGTCCGCGCCGAGCACGGCGATGGCACCGGGCACCGCGGGCACCCCGGGCACGCCGACCCAGGTCAGCTCGAACAGCGCGTCGTCCTCGACGCGGCGCAGCTGCTCCGCGGTGACCGCGCGGACCAGCAGCGAGTCGGCCGAGAAGACCGGGTTCCCGGCAGTGTCGGCGACGGCGATCGCCATCGAGTCGTTCGCGGTGCGGGTCAGCCGCACCCGGACTGAGGATGCACCGGAAGCGTGCATCGAAAGGCCTTCCCAGGAGAATGGCAGTCCACCGCCCTCCCCGTCGCCGACGGCGAGCATCGAAGCGTGCAGCGCGGCGTCGAGCAGTGCCGGGTGGACGCCGAACGCGCCGGCCCCTGCCGCTTCCGGCAGCACGACGTCGGCGAAGATCTCGTCGCCGCGTTGCCAGGCCGCGCGCAGGCCCTGGAACGCCGGCCCGTAAGCGAAACCGGCCTCAGCGAATGTCTCGTAGCAGTCCGTTGTCGGCAGCTCTTCGGCGTCGGCGGGCGGCCACCCGGTCGGGTCGAATCCGATTTGCCGGGCCCCGTCCGCGAGCACGCCGCTCGCGTTCTCGGTCCACGGCCCGTCGCCGTCGGGTCGTGAGTGGACAGTCAGCTGGCGGCGGCCGGATTCGTCGGCCTCGCCGACCCACAGCTGCGTCTGCATCGCGCCCGAGGCAGGCAGCACGAGCGGTGCGGCCAGGGTAAGTTCCTCGACGCGTGCGCAGCCGACCTCGTCAGCCGCCCGCAACGCCAGCTCGACGAACGCGGTGCCAGGTACCAGCACCTCCCCCATCACCACGTGATCGGCGAGCCACCGGTGCGTGTGCAGGGAAAGCCGGCCGGTAAACAACATTGCCCCCGTCCCGGCAAGCTCGACAGCCGCGCCGAGCAACGGGTGTCCGGCCGCGGCGAGCCCGGCGGCGGTGACGTCGCCTCCGGAGGGGTCCGGCGCGGGCCAGAAATGCTCGTGCTGGAAGGCGTAGGTCGGCAGGTCGACGCGCCGGGCACCGGGGAAGAACTGGGAGAAGTCCACCTCGGTGCCGTGGACGTGCAGTTCGGCCAGCGCGGAAGTCAGCGACCGCACTTCCGGCTGGTTCTTCCGCAGGACTGGCAGGGCGATCTCGGCGCCCGACAGCGTCTCACGGGCCATCGCAGTCAGCACAGCGTCCGGACCGAGTTCGAGGAAGACCGTAACCCCGTCGCCGGCCATCGCCTCGACGCTGTCGGCGAAGCGCACGGCCTCGCGGACGTGCCGGACCCAGTATTCCGGAGTGCACAGCTCCCCCGGCTCCGCGATCCGGCCGGTGAGGTTCGAGACGACCGGCACGGCGGGCTCGGCGAAGGACACGCCGTTGAGAACCGCCCGGAACTCCTCCAGCATCGGTTCCATCAGCGGCGAGTGGAAGGCGTGGCTGACCGACAGGCGTTTGGTCCGCCGTCCTTCGTCGGCGAAGCGCCGCGCGATCTCCTCGACCGCGTCGGTCGCTCCGGAAACCACGACCGACAGCGGCCCGTTGACCGCGGCGATCCCCGCTTCCGCCTCCCGGCCGGCCAATGCTGCGGCGACCTCGGCTTCGGACGCCTGGACCGACACCATCGCCCCGCTCGCCGGAAGTTCCCGCATCAAGCGAGCCCGGGCGGCAACCACCGCGCAGGCGTCTTCGAGGGTGAACACCCCGGCGGCGTACGCAGCCGCAAGCTCGCCGATCGAGTGCCCACCGAGCTGATCGGCGGAGAGGCCGAAAGACCGCACCAATCGGAACAGCGCGACCTCGAAGGCGAAGAGCGCGGGCTGCGTCCAGCCAGTGTTGTCCAGTGCCCCGACGTCCTCGCCCCAGACCACCTCGCGCAGGGTCCCGTCCAGGTGCCGCTCCAGCTCGTCGACGACCGAGTCGAACGCCTCCGCGAACACCGGGAACCGCGCGGACAGCTCCCGGCCCATGCCGAGCCGCTGCGAACCCTGGCCGGTGAACAGGAACGCGGTCTTCCCACTTGCGACCGTTCCTTCGATCAGCCCGGGGTCGGGCTTTCCTGCGGCCAGCGCGGTCAGGCCGCGTACGGCTTCGTCGGATTCCCCAGCCAGCACCACCGCGCGGCGGTGGAAACGGGACCGGCTTTGGGCGAGCGAGAATCCGACGTCCACCGGATGCAGGCCCTCAGTCTCGGACAACAGGCGCGCGGCCTGTGCCCGAAGAGCCGCCGGGGTTTTGCCCGTCAGTATCCATGGCACGACCTCGACCGGAGCGGCCTCGGCGGGTGCCGGGAGCGGGGCGGGCTGCTCGATGATCGTGTGCACGTTCGTGCCGCTGATGCCGAACGACGACACCGCCGCCCGGCGCACCCGGCCGGTCTCGGGCCACTCGACCGGCTCGGTCACCAGGGCGACTTCGCCCGCCGACCAATCGACCTCGCCCGACGGCGCGTCCACGTGCAGCGTCTTCGGCACCATGCCGTGCCGCATCGCCATGACCATCTTGATCACGCCCGCGACGCCGGCCGCGGCCTGCGCGTGCCCGATATTGGACTTCACCGACCCCAGCAACAGCGGCGTCGCACGGTCCTTGCCATACGTGGCGAGCAAGGCCTGCGCTTCGATCGGGTCGCCCAGCGTCGTGCCGGTTCCGTGCGCTTCCACCACGTCAACGTCTGAAGCGGACAGACCGGCCGCGGCCAGCGCTTGGCGGATGACCCGCTGCTGCGACGGACCGTTCGGCGCGGTCAAGCCGTTGGACGCACCGTCCTGATTGACCGCCGAACCCCGCAGCACGGCCAGAACCTGATGGCCGTTGCGCTGAGCGTCGGAAAGGCGCTCCAGCACCACCATGCCGATGCCCTCGGCCCAGCCGACCCCGTCGGCGGAGCTCGCGAACGCCTTGCATCGACCGTCGGCCGACATGCCCTTCTGCCGGGAGAACTCGACGAAGGTACCGGGCGTCGACATCACCGTCACGCCGCCGGCCAATGCGAGCGAACACTCGCCGCTGCGCAAAGCCTGCGCGGCCCAATGCATCGCCACCAACGACGACGAACACGCCGTGTCGACGGTGACCGCCGGGCCTTCCAGGCCCAGCGTGTAGGCCACTCGTCCGGAGGCGACGCTGCCCGCGCTGCCGTGGCCCTGGTAACCCTCGTACTCCTCGGCGGACAGCGTTGCGCTGTAGTCGTTGTACATGACGCCCGCGAACACGCCGGTTTGGCTGCCCCGCAGCGAAACCGGGTCGATCCCGGCGCGCTCCAGGGCTTCCCAGGACACCTCCAGCAGCAGCCGCTGCTGCGGGTCGGTCGTCATCGCCTCGCGCGGGCTCATCCCGAAGAACCCGGGATCGAATTGGCCCGCCTCGTGCAAGAAACCGCCGGAACGTGTGTAGGAGGTGCCAGGATGGTCCGGATCGGCGTTGTACAACGCGTCCACGTCCCAGCCGCGATTCTCCGGGAACCCGGTGATCGCGTCGACGCCGCCCTCGACGAGCCGCCAGAGGTCCTCCGGCGACTCCACGCCGCCCGGGTACCGGCAGCCCATTCCGACGATCACCACCGGATCGCCGTCAACCGGTGCCAGTGCTGCCCGACCGGCCGCGGCCGCACCGCCGAACAGCGTGTCGAGCAGGTGCTCGGCCAGCACGTCCGGAGTCGGGTAGTCGAAGACCAGCGTGGCGGGCAGCTTGAGGCCGGTGCCGGTGTTCATCCGGTTGCGGAACTCGACGGCGGTGAGCGAGTCGAAGCCGAGGTCGCGGAAGGTGGCGCCGGGGTCGATCTCGTCGGAACCGTCATGCCCGAGCACGGTCGCGACCTGCGTCCGCACCAGGTCCAGCAGCTCGGCTCGGCGTTCGGTTCCGCCGAGGTCGGCCAGTCGCCGGACCAGTCCGGCGGCGGTCGCCGAACCCGCCGCGCGACGGGCCGGAGTCCGGATCAGCCCGCGCAGCAGCGCCGGGATCTCGTCTCTGGTGCGCAGCACCGGCAGGTCGAGGCGGACCGGCAGGACGATGGTTTCGCCGGCGGCCAGCGCGGCATCGAACAACGCTGCTCCGCGCTCCGGCGACAACAGCAGAATTCCGGAGCGGGCGACCCGCTCCAGGTCGGCGTCGCTCAGCTCGCTGGTCATCCCGCCGGTCTGGGCCCACGGACCCCAGGCGAGGGAAACGCCCGGCAGGCCCTCGGCGTTCCTGCGCTGCATCAGCGCGTCGAGGAAAGCGTTGCCCGCGGCGTAGTTGCCCTGCCCGGCGCTGCCGAACACGCCAGCGATCGAGGAGAACACCACGAACGCCGACAGCGGAAGGTCGCGGGTCAGCTCGTGCAGATTCCATCCGGCGTCGACCTTCGGCCGCAGCACGCGATCCAACTGCTCGGGCGACAGCGAGCCGAGCACACCGTCGTCCAGGACGCCCGCGGTGTGCACGACCGCGGTCAGCGGATGTTCTTCGGGGATCGCCGCGAGGACAGCCGCCAGTGCCGCGGAATCCGAGGCATCGCAGGCTTCGATCCGCACGTCCGCACCGAGATCGGCGAGTTCGGCGACCAGTTCGTCCGCGCCCGGTGCTGCTGCGCCGCTGCGGCTCAGCAGCAGCAGGTGCGCTACGCCGCGCTCGGCCACGAGATGCCGGGCGAGGATCGCGCCGAGACCGCCGGTACCGCCGGTCAGCAGGACGGTGCCGTCCGGATCCCATTTCCCGGCGGGAGTCTCGGCGGCGAGGCGCACGAGGCGTCCCGCGAGCACCGCTCCCTCGCGAACCATGACCTGGGGTTCGCCGGAGCACAGCGCGTTCGCCAGCAGCTCGCCGTCGCCGTCGGCTAGGTCGACCAGGCCGAACCGGCCCGGCTCTTCGGCCTGCGCCGCGCGGACGAGACCGGCTACCGCCGCCGCGGCCAGATTTTCGCCGGAATTCGCGCCGCGGCTGACAAAGACCAGCCGCGTCCCGGCGAACCGCTCCTCGGCAAGCCATTCCTGGAGCAATGCCAGTGCCCGCGCGGTCGCGATGTGCACCTGCTCCGGAGTGGCTTCGGACGCGTCCGCCGACGACACCAGCACCGGTCCGGAGGGAGAGCCGATCGAGGCCAGCTCTGCGTGCTCCTCGCAGGCGAACCCTGCGCCGTGCAGTACCCCGGCGAGGCCGAGCTGATCGGAGCCGAGCACCGTCGGCGTGCCGAGCTCGGCCGTGCTGACCGCGTCCGCCGGAACCCATTCGAGGCCGAAGAGCGAATCGCGCTCCACGGTGGCGCTGCCGAGCTGTTCGGCCTCAAGCGCGCGGACTCGCAGCGCACCGACCGACGCGACCGGCGCACCGGTCTGGTCGGTCACCGCGACCGTCATCGCTCCTTCGGCGTCCCAGCCGAGTTTGACGCGGATTTCCGCGGCTCCGCGGGCGTGCAAGGACACGTCCGTCCACGAGAACGGGACCGACCGCCGCGACGGGTCGTCCGCTGCGCGGCCGTCGAACGCACCTGCGTGCAATGCCGCGTCGAGCAGTGCCGGATGCAGGCCGAATCCGGCGGCGCCGGCCCCTTCGGGGAGTGCTGCCTCGGCCCACACTTCGCTTCCTGCCCGCCACACTGCACGCAGGCCCCGGAACATTTCCCCGTAGTCGAACCCATCTGCAGCGCGCTGTTCGTAGAAATCGGCCAGCTCGACCGGTTCCGCCCCGGCGGGCGGCCAGTCCGGTGCGCCGAACCCGGCCCGGTGCTCGCCGAGGGCAAGCACTCCGGTGGCGTGCCGAGTCCACGGCTCGTCTTCGGCGTCGCCCGGTCGCGAGTAGATGCTGACCGCGCGCCGGCCGGACTCGTCCGGCTCCGCGACCGCGACCTGGAGTTGCACACTGCTCTGTTCGGGCACCGCCAGTGGAGTCCCCAGCGTCAGCTCCTCGACCCGGTCGCAGCCCGCCTCGTCGCCCGCCCGGATCGCCAGTTCGAGCAGCGCGGTCCCGGGCACGAGCACTCGGCCGTGCACGACGTGGTCCGCGAGCCATGGCTGCGTGCGGGTCGACACGAGTCCGGTGAGCAGCACCGTGTCGGAGTCGGCGACTCGCACGGCCGCGCCGAGCAACGGGTGTTCCGGCGCGCCGAGCCCGGCGGCGCGGACGTCGCCGGGCGACGTTCCCGCGCTGGACGGCCAGTAGCGGCGATGCTGGAAGGCGTAGGTGGGCAGGTCGACCGGGCGTGCGCCGGGGAACAGCGACTCCCAAGCGACGTCGACCCCGCGCACGTACAGGTGGGCCAGCGCGGTCAGCGCCGTCAGTTCTTCTGGACGATCCTTGCGCAGCGACGGAACCGCCACCGCGTCCTCTGGCAGGGACAACTTGGCCGCGCTCGACAGCGCCCCGTCCGGACCCAGATCCAGGAAATTGCCGACGCCTTCGGAGACCAGCGTCTCGACGCTGTCGGCGAACCGGACCGGTTCCCGCACCTGCCGCACCCAATAGTCCACCGAGGCAATGTCCGCGAGCTGCCCGGTCACCGCCGACACCACCGGGATCCGCGCCGGACCGAACGACAAGCCCGCGATCGCCCGTTCGAACTCCGCCAGCATCGGATCCATCAACGGCGAATGGAACGCATGCGACACCGCCAGCCGGCGCGTCCGACACCCCACCTCCGCCAGCCGCTCCTCCACGGCGCGGACCGCGGCTTCGGTCCCCGACACGACCACCGACTCCGGGCCATTCACCGCCGCGATCGACACCCCCTCGGCCAGCAACGGCACCACGTCGGCCTCGGCCGCTGCCACAGCCGCCATCACGCCACCGCCGGGCAGTTCGCCCATCAACCGCGCCCGCGCCGAGACCAGCACACACGCGTCTTCCAGCGACAGCACCCCCGCGACATGCGCGGCAGCGATCTCACCGACGGAATGACCCGCCACGAAGTCCGGCCGCACCCCGAACGACTCCACCAACCGGAACAACGCCACCTCGACCGCGAACAACCCCAACTGCGCATGCCGCGTATCGTCAAGCGCCCCGGCGTCCTCGCCCCACACCACCTCGCGCACCGGACAGTCCAGCAGGCCCGCGACCGCGTCGAACGCTTCGGCGAACACCGGGAACCGGCCATACAGCTCCCGGCCCATCCCCAGCCGCTGCGAACCCTGACCAGTGAACAGGAATGCCAGCCGGCTGTCCGCCGCCGCTCCCTCGATCGCGCCGGTTCCGGTCAGGATTTCCGTTGCCTGGTCGCAGCTTTCGGCCAGCACCACCGCGCGATGCTCGAACGCCGAACGCGACGCGGCCAGCGAGAAACCGACGTCGCCCAGCGCCAGTTCCGGGCTGGACTTCAGCCGCGCGGCCAACCGCCCGGCCTGCGCCGCGAGCGCTCCCGGCGTCTTGCCCGAAAGCAGGAGCGGGACCACGCCGGAGTGCATCGGCCGCGCGGTCTCCTCGGCGACCGCTGGCAGCTCCTCCAAAATCACATGCGCGTTGGTGCCGCTGATGCCGAACGACGACACCCCGGCCCGGCGCGCCCGCCCGACCGCCGGCCACGCCCTCCGCTCGGTCAGCAACGACACCGCGCCACCGGTCCAGTCCACATGGGACGAAGGCTCCGCCACGTGCAACGTCTTCGGCACCACCCCATGCCGCATCGCCAGCACCATCTTGATCACCCCCGCGACACCAGCCGCAGCCTGCGCGTGACCAATATTCGACTTCACCGACCCCAGCAACAACGGCGTCACCCGATCCTGACCATAAGTCGCCAACAACGCCTGCGCCTCGATCGGATCACCCAACGACGTACCAGTACCGTGCGCCTCCACCACATCAACATCCGACGACGACAAACCCGCCCCCGCCAACGCCTGCCGGATCACCCGCTGCTGCGCCGGACCATTCGGCGCCGTCAACCCATTCGACGCACCATCCTGATTCACCGCCGAACCCCGCACCACCGCCAACACCCGATGACCGTTCCGCTCAGCATCAGACAGCCGCTCCAACACGACCATCCCAACACCCTCAGCCCACCCCACACCATCCGCACCATCCGAAAAAGCCTTGCAACGGCCGTCAACCGCCATCCCCCGCTGCCGCGAAAACTCCACGAAGGTGCCGGGCGTCGACATCACCGTCACGCCACCGGCCAGGGCCAGCGAGCACTCGTCGGAGCGCAAAGCCTGTGCGGCGAGGTGCATCGCCACCAAGGAGGACGAACACGCCGTGTCCACGGTGACCGCCGGGCCTTCCAGACCCAGTGCGTAGGAAACACGGCCCGACGCGACGCTGCCCGCGCTGCCGCTGCCCTGGTATCCCTCGAACTCGTGGCTGTCGAGCAGGGAGCTGTAGTCGTGATACATCACTCCGGCGAACACGCCAGTCTGGCTGCCGCGCAGCGTCACTGGGTCGATCCCAGCCCGCTCCAGCGCCTCCCACGAGACCTCCAGCAGCAGCCGCTGCTGCGGATCGGTCGTCAACGCCTCCCGCGGGCTCATCCCGAAGAAGCCGGCGTCGAACTCGGCCGCTTCGGGCAGGAAGCCGCCGGAACGCGTGTACGAGGTGCCGTGGTGATCAGGATCGGCGTCGTACAGCGCCGCCACGTCCCAGCCGCGGTTTTCCGGGAACTCCGTGATCGCGTCCACGCCGTCGGCGACCAGCCGCCACAGGTCCTCCGGCGACTCCACGCCGCCCGGATAACGGCAGCCCATTCCGACGATCACCACCGGGTCGCCGTCGATCCGGGCCAGCGTCGGCGCCGCGGCGGCCGGGCGGACGCCGACGAGCTGGTCCAGCAGGTGCCCAGCCAGCACCGACGCGGTCGGATAGTCGAAGACCAGCGTGGCCGGAAGCCGCAGTCCGGTGGCGGCGCCGAGCCGGTTGCGCAGTTCGACGGCAGTCAGCGAATCGAACCCGAGGTCGGTGAACGCCCGGGCCGGGTCGATCTCGGCGGCCCCGGCGTGCCCGAGCACGATCGCCACTTGGGCGCGGACGAGGTCGAGCACGGCACGAGCCTGTTCTTCCGCGCCGAGCCCGGCTCCGAACACCGGTCGCGAGCCCGGATCAGCCGCGGCCGCACGGCGGTGCGCACCGCGGATGAGCAGCCGCAGCAGTTCCGGGACCTCGCCCTGGGCGCGCAGTGCAGCGAGGTCGAGCCGGGCCGGAACGACGACTGCCTCACCGTCGCCCAGTGCGGCGTCGAACAGCGCCAGGCCGCGTTCGACGGTCAGCGACGGCATCCCGGACCGCGCGATGCGGTCCATCTCGACTCCGGTGAGGGTGCTGGTCATCCCACCGGTGCGCGCCCACGGGCCCCAGGCCAGCGCCGACGCGGGCAGGCCGAGAGCTTGCCGGTGCCGGGCGAGCGCATCGAGGAACGCGTTCCCGGCCGCGTAGTTGCCCTGCCCGGCGGAGCCGAACGTCCCGGCCGCCGAGGAGTACAGGACAAAGGCGGCGAGCCCGTGGGCCTTGGTCAGTTCGTGGAGGTTCCACGCGGCGTCGGCCTTGGCTTTCAGGACCGCGTCAAGACGTTCGGGCGTCAGCGAGCTGAGCACGCCGTCGTCGAGGACCCCGGCGGTGTGCACGACCGCCGACACCGGGTGCCCGGCCAGCAGGTCGGCGAGAGCGTCGCGATCCGACACGTCGCAGGCCGCGATCTGGGCTTCGGCACCCAGTCCGGCGAGATCCGCGATGAGCTGGGCCGCGCCGTCAGCCTTGTCGCCCCGTCGGCTGATCAGCAGGAGGTTCCGCACGCCGTGGGCACCAGCCAAGTGCCGCGCCAGGACGCTTCCGAGGCCACCAGTGCCGCCGGTGATCAAGACGGTGCCGTCGGGATCCCAGGCGTGCCGTGCCCCTGCGGCCGGGAGACGGTCGAGACGCGCGGCGAAGATCTCGCCGCCACGGATCGCCAGTTCGGGTTCGGCGGAGGCCAGCGCGCCGGCCAACGCCGCCAGCGAGGCTTCGTCGTCGTCCAGGTCGATCAGGCCGAACCGGCCCGGATTCTCGGTCTGTGCCGTCCGGACAAGCCCGGCTGCGGCGGCTCCGGCCAAGTCGGCGCCGGTGGTGGCGCCCTTGGTCACGAAGACCAGGCGGGAGCTCTCGGTCAGCCACTGCTGAAGGAGCCCGAGCACGGCGGCAGTCACCGAATGCGCGGCCGCAACCGGGTCCGTGCGGTCGCCGACGATCGGACAGACCACGACTGGCGCCTTCTCCTCGCCGAGCGTGACCCCGGCCGAGCGCAGTGCGGTTTCGAGGCCCGGCGCTTCCGTTCCGAGGACGGACACCGGTCCGTTGACCGAGGCCAGCCCCGAGACGGGAACCCAGTCGAGCCGGAACAGGTCGTCCGAGGCAGCTTCCGCCGAAGCAGGGCCGGCGAGCAGTTGATCATCGGCCAGCGCACGGACCGCCAGCGCCTCTACGGTCGCGACCAGGCCGCCCGCCGGGTCCGCGACAGTGATGGACACCGTGTTCGTTCCGGTGCGCGCGAGCCGTACCCGCAACGAGGACGCGCCGGTGGCGTACAAGGAGACGCCCGTCCAGGAGAACGGGAGCGCACCTGCATCGATGTCCAGTCCGGCAAGCGAAATCGCGTGCAGTGCGGCGTCGAGCAGTGCCGGGTGCAGACCGAATCCGGCGGCGTCGGTTCCTTCCGGAAGCCGTACTTCGGCGAACGCTTCTTCGCCTCGACGCCAGACGGCGCGGAGTCCGCGGAAGACCGGTCCGTAGTCGAAACCTGCCTCAGCAAACCGTTCGTAGCAAGCGGAAACGTCGACTGCGACAGCGTCTTGCGGAAGCCAGCCGTCCTCGGCGCCAGCACCGGGCTCCGCGGTTTCCGCCAGAAGACCGACGGCGTTCCTCGTCCAGGCGCTGGCGTTCCCCGCCCGCGAATAGACGGCCACCCGGCGAAGCCCGGCGCTGTCTGGCGCGGAAACGGACACCTGCACCCGCAGCGATCCGTCTTCCGGCAGGATCATCGGCGCGGCCAGGGTCAGCTCCTCGACCCGGCCGCAGCCTGCCTCGTCGCCCGCCCGGATCGCCAGTTCGAGCAGCGCGGTCCCGGGCACGAGCACTCGGCCGTGCACGGCATGGTCGGCCAGCCACGGATGGGAGCCGAGGGAAAGGCTGCTCGTGAAAAGCAAACCGCCGTCGTCGTCGGCGAGTTCGAGCGAGCCACTGAGCAGCGGATGGTCCGGGGCGGCGAGTCCGAACGCGGCCGCGTCGCCTGGCTCCGGCACGGCGTCGGGCCAGAACCAGTTGTGCTGGAAGGCATAAGTGGGCAATTCGACCCGGCGCGCGCCGGGGAAGAACGAACTCCAGGCCACCTCGACCCCGCGCACATGCAGCTGCGCCAGCGCAGTCAGCGCGGTCAGCTCCTCCGGACGATCCCTGCGCAGCAACGGGATCACCGCGGTGTCCTCCGGCGCGGACAAGCGCGCCGCGGCCGACAGTGCCCCGTCCGGACCCAGCTCCAGGAAATTGCCGACGCCTTCGGAGACCAGCGTCTGAACGCTATCAGCGAACCGAACGGGCTCCCGCACCTGCCGCACCCAGTATTCCGGCGATGACACGGCCCCGCTCGTCCCCGGCACCACGGGAATCGCCGGCTCCTCGAACGACAGGCCCGCGATCGCTCGCCCGAACTCCGCCAGCATCGGATCCATCAACGGCGAATGGAACGCATGGCTCACCGCCAGCCGCCGCGTCCGACGCCCCACCTCCGCCAGCCGCTCCTCGACGGCGCGGACCGCGGCTTCGGTCCCCGACACGACCACCGACTCCGGGCCATTCACCGCCGCGATCGAGACCCCCTCTGCGGTCAGCAACGGCAGTACTTCCGCCTCACTGGCCCGCACCGCCGCCATCACGCCACCAACAGGCAACCCGCCCATCAGCCGCGCCCGCGCCGAGACCAGCACACACGCGTCTTCCAGCGACAACACCCCCGCCACATGCGCCGCAGCGACCTCACCGACCGAATGCCCAGCCACGAAGTCCGGCCGCACCCCGAACGACTCCACCAACCGGAACAACGCCACCTCGACCGCGAACAACCCCAACTGCGCCCACTCGGTCCGGTTCAGCAGCTCCGCGTCCTCGCCCCACACCACTTCCCGCACCGGACAGTCCAGCTGTCCCGCGACCGCGTCGAACGCCGCCGCGAACACCGGGAACCGACCATACAGCTCCCGGCCCATCCCCAGCCGCTGCGAACCCTGACCAGTGAACAAAAACGCCGTCTTCCCCGGCACGACCGCGCCCTCGATCGCGCCGGTCCCGGTCAGGACCTCCCTCGCCTGGTCGCAGCTTTCGGCCAGCACCACCGCGCGATGCTCGAACGCCGAACGCGACGCGGCCAGCGCGAAACCGACGTCGCCCAGCGCCAGTTCCGGGCCGGACTCCAGCCACGCGGCCAACCGCCCGGCCTGCGCCGCGAGCGCTCCCGGCGTCTTGCCCGAAACCAGGAGCGGGACCACGCCGGAGTGCACGGGCCGTTCGGCGTCCCCGGAGGCTTGCGGCTGTTCGAGAATGACATGCGCGTTCGTGCCGCTGATCCCGAACGACGACACCGCCGCCCGGCGCACCCGGCCCGTCTCCGGCCACTCGACCGGTTCGGTGAGCAGCTCGACGGCACCGGCATCCCAGTCCACATGGGACGAAGGTGCCGACACGTGCAACGTCTTCGGCGCCACCCCATGCCGCATCGCCAGCACCATCTTGATCACCCCCGCAACGCCAGCGGCGGCTTGGGTGTGCCCAATGTTGGACTTGATCCCGCCCAGCAGCAACGGAATCTCCCGGTCCTGCCCGTACGTCGCCAGCAACGCCTGCGCCTCGATCGGATCACCCAGCGTCGTACCGGTTCCGTGCGCCTCGACCACGTCGACGTCCGAAGCGGACAGTCCCGCGTCGCCCAGGGCCTGGCGGATCACCCGCTGCTGCGCCGGACCATTCGGCGCCGTCAACCCATTCGACGCACCATCCTGATTCACCGCCGAACCCCGCACCACCGCCAAAACCCGATGACCATTGCGCTCAGCATCAGACAGCCGCTCCAACACGACCATCCCAACACCCTCAGCCCACCCCACACCATCCGCACCATCCGAAAAAGCCTTGCAACGCCCGTCAACCGCCATCCCCCGCTGCCGCGAAAACTCCACGAAGACGTCCGGGCTGGACAGCACGGTCGCACCGCCGGCCAAGGCCAAGGAGCACTCGCCGGAACGCAAAGCCTGCGCTGCCCAATGCATCGCCACCAACGACGACGAACACGCCGTGTCCACGGTGACCGCCGGGCCTTCCAGACCCAGCGTGTAGGAAACGCGGCCCGAGGCGACGCTCGGGGCGCTGCCGTTGCCGCGGAACCCCTCGAATTCCTTGCCGGACAACAGCCGGCCGTAGTCGCTGTACATAATTCCTGCGAACACACCGGTCCGGCTGCCGCGCAGCGACAGTGGGTCGATCCCAGCCCGCTCGATCGCCTCCCACGACGCTTCCAGCAGCAGCCGCTGCTGCGAATCGGTGGCCAGCGCCTCGCGCGGGCTCATCCCGAAGAAGCCCGCGTCGAACGCGCCCGCGTCGTGCAGGAAGCCGCCGGAACGCGTGTAGGAAGTGCCGAAGTGGTCGAGATCTGGGTGGTAGAGCCCGGCGGTGTCCCAGCCGCGGTTTTCCGGGAACTCGGTGATCGCGTCCGAGCCGCTCTCGACGAGCCGCCACAGATCCTCGGGCGAACTCACGTCGCCGGGATAACGGCACGCCATTCCGACAATCGCGATCGGATCGTCGTCCACCGGCCCGGGCGCAGGGACGCGGTCGCTGCTTGCGCCGTCTGCCGATCCGAACAGCTCTTCGAGAAGGTAGTCGGTCAGCGCGCCTGGCGTGGGGTAGTCGAAGACGAGCGTGGCGGGCAGCCGCACCCCGGCGGTGTCGCTGAGCCGGTTGCGCAGTTCGACCGCGGTCAGCGAATCGAACCCGAGGTCCTGGAACGACCGGGCGGCGTCGATCGAGCCCGCCCCGGCGTGCCCGAGCACCAGAGCGACCCGGCTGAGCACCTGGTCGAGCAGGACTTCCCGGCGGTCGTCGGCAGTCAACCCGGCGAGCCTCCGGACCAGGCCGCGGTCGCTGCCCGACCGGGCGGCGACCGCCCGGCGACGCCGGGCTGGGACGAGCCCGCTCAGCACCGGGGGCACCTCGCCCGTCGAGCCGAGCACCGCCAGGTCCAGCAGCACCGGCGCCACGACGGCTTCGGCGCTCGTCACCGCGGCGTCGAACAGGGCCGTGCCTTGCTCGGCGGTCAGCGGCGGGACGCCGGCGCTGTTCATCCGGTCGAGGTCGGCTCCGGTGAGCCCGCCGGTCATGCCCGCTTCCGGGGCCCAGGGTCCCCATTGCAGGGATACCCCGGGGAGGCCGAGGGCCTGGCGGTGCTGTGCGAGCGCGTCGAGGAAGGAGTTGCCCGCGGCGTAGTTGCCCTGTCCGGCAGCGCCGAAGGGACTCGCCACTGACGAGAACACGACGAACGCGGACAGGTTACTGGTCAGCTCGTGCAGATTCCAGGCCGCGTCCACCTTCGGCCGCAACACGGTCTCGACCTGGTGCGGTGTCAGGGCAGCGATCGTTCCGTCGGCAAGCACACCCGCGGTGTGCACCACGGCGGTCACCGGGTAGTTCGAGAGCAATGCGGCGAGTGCGTCCCGGTCAGCGAGATCGCAGGCGGCGACGATGACTTCGGCTCCCTGTGCCAGGAGTTCGTCCCGGAGCGCGGGGGCACCCTCAGCGCTCAGCCCGCTGCGGCTGGCCAGCACCAGCTTGCGGATGCCACGCGAAACCAGGTGTCGGGCGAGGACGCTGCCGAGACCGCCGGTGCCCCCGGTGATCAGCACTGTGTCGTCGTCGCCCAGCCCAGCCGCGCCAGGCGATTCCGGCAATCGTTCCAGCCGTGCGGCGAGCACCGCGTCCCCCTGGACACGCAGATTCGGCTCGGCCGACGCTGACGCCACCGCGCGCGGCAAGGTAGTGCTCGACGCCGGGTCGGCGTCGAGATCGATCAGGCCGAACCGGCCGGGATGCTCGGTCTGGGCGGATCGCACCAGCCCCCACACCGCGGCGGCGACGAGATCTTCACCCGTGGTCGCGCCGCGGCCGACGAAGACCAGCCGCGACCCGGCGAAGCGCTCCTCGGCCAGCCAGCTCTGCAACTGGCGCACCGTCGCCGTCACCGCCGTGTGCACGGCTTCGACCGGCGCGGCGGCCGTCGCCGACACCGTCACGAGGACGACGTCCGGTACCTCGTCGGTCAGGAGAGCGGCGAAGTCTTCGTGCGGCACCACGAAATCGCCGAGCCCCAGCTGATCGGCGCCCAGCAGGGCCACCGGCCCGGCGACCGCTCCGGCGGGCGGCACTGGGACCCATCCGGTCCGGAAGAGCGCGTCGCGGCGCGCACCGACCGGCTGGTCCACCGGGACGGTCCGGAAGACGACGGAATCGACCGAGGCGATCGGTTCGCCGTCAGCGTCGGCGACGGCGAGCGAGATCGCGCCATCCCCGACCGGCCGCAGCCGGACCCGCGCCAAGGCTGCGCCGGCGGAGTGCAGCGAGACGCCTTCCCACGAGAACGGCACGCCGCTGCGGCCGTCTTCGCCGCGTTCGGCGAGGGCTGCGGTCTGTACTGCCGCGTCGAGCAGCGCAGGGTGCAGGCCGAACGCTTCGGCTTCCTCAACCGAACCAGGCAGCTCCACCTCGGCGAAGACGTCCTCGCCGAGCCGCCACACCGCACGCACCCCTTGGAACACCGGGCCGTATTCGAAACCGCCCTCGGCGAACCATTCGTAGGCCCCGCTGAGGTCGACCGGCGCCGCTCCGGCCGGCGGCCACACCGCGGCGCCGAACGGCTCGCCCGGACGGCTCGCCTCAGACAGCACCCCGGTCGCGTGCCGCGTCCAGGGTTCGCCTTCTCGCCGGGCGTGGATCGCGAAGGTTCGGCGGCCGGACTCGTCGGCCGCGCCCACCCGCAGCTGGACCTGGACCGCGTCCCGTTCGGGCAGGACCAGCGGAGCGGCGATCGTCAGGTCTTCGAGCCGGTCGCAGCCGACTTCGTCGCCCGCCCGCACCGCCAGTTCGACGAAGGCTGCGCCGGGCAGCAGCACCCTGCCCTGCACCACGTGATCGGCCAGCCACCGGTGAGAGTCCAGGGACAGCCTGCTGGTCAGCACCACGCTGTCGGCGTCGGCCAGCACGACGGCCGCGCCAAGCAGCGGATGCGCGGGCGCGTCGAGACCGGCCGCCCCGACGTCGCCGGGACGGCCCGGCGCGGTGTCCGGCCAGTACCGCTCGTGCTGGAACGCGTACGTCGGCAGGTCCGTCCGGCTGCCGCCGACGACGAAACCGGTCCAGTCCACCGAGGCGCCCTCGACATACAGCTGCGCCAGCGCACCGAGGGCGGCTTGCTCCTCAGGCCGGCCCTTGCGCAGGATTGGCAGCACCGTCGCCTCCGGCGGGGCGGATTCGCGCGCCATCGCCGAAAGCACCCCATCGGGGCCTAGTTCCAGGAAGGTCCGGACACCTTCTTCGGTCAGGGCCCGGATCCCGTCGGCGAACCGGACGGTTTCCCGGACGTGGCGCACCCAGTAGTCCGGCGAGCGCAGCTCGTCCTCGGCCGCGGTCTCGCCGGTCAGGTTCGACACCACCGTGATTTCCGGCCGGTGGAAAGAAATCTCCGCGACGACCGAGCGGAACTCGGCGAGCATCGGATCCATCAGCGGGGAATGGAACGCGTGCGACACCCGCAGTCGGGAGGTCTTGCGGCCCCGGCCCGCGAACTGGGCGGCCACCGCGGCGACGGCGGCTTCGGCACCGGAGACGACGACCGAGCCGGGTCCGTTGACCGCGGCGATCGAAACGTCGTCGGAGAGCAGAGGCGTCACTTCGCCCTCGGCCGCCTGGATCGCGATCATCGCCCCGGAAGAGGGCAGCGCCTGCATCAGCCTGGCCCGCGCCGCGACCAGCTTCGCCGCGTCCGCGAGCGAGAACACCCCGGCGACGTGCGCCGCCGCGACCTCGCCGATCGAATGTCCGGCGACGAATTCGGCGGCGAGCCCCCAGGAGGTCACCAGCCGGTAGAGCGCGACCTCGACCGCGAACAGCGCGGGCTGGGTCCACCCGGTTTCGTTCAGGGACTCGGCCTCGCCACCCCAGACGACCTCCTTCAGCGAACGGCCCAGCAGGCGGTCGAGTTCCGCCGTCACAGCGTCGAACGCCTCGGCGAAGACCGGGAACCGCTCGTACAGCTCGCGCCCCGCGCCGAGCCGCTGCGAACCTTGGCCGGAGAACAGGAACGCGGTCTTGCCGCCGGACACCGAGCCTTCGGCGAGCCCGGGAGCGGGCTCCCCGTCGGCGAGCGCCGACAGCGCGTACAGTGCGCTTTCGCGATCGCCCGCCGTGAGCACCGCCCGGCAGGCGAACCGCGAACGGCCGGTCGCGAGCGAAGCAGCAACGTCCATTGAGGACACTTCAGGCCGCGTCCGCAGGTGCGAGAGCAGCCGCGCGGCCTGGCCGCGCAGCGCCTCCGGGGTCTTCGCCGACAAGACCCACGGCACCACGGTGCCCTCGACCGGGGTGCCGCCGGGTTCCTCGGCGGTTTCGGGAGTCTGTTCAAGGATGACATGCGCGTTGGTGCCGCTGATGCCGAACGCGGACACCCCGGCCCGGCGCGGGCGGCCGACCTCGGGCCACTCCTGCTGGGCGGTCGCGAGTTCCACCGCACCGGAGGTCCAGTCGACGCTGGTCGTGGGTGTTTCGGCGTGGAGTGTCTTCGGCACGACGGCTTCCCTCAGCGAAAGCACCGTCTTGATCACCCCGGCCACCCCGGCCGCCGCCTGGGCGTGGCCGAGATTCGACTTGACCGAGCCGAGCAGCAGCGGGTGGGCGCGGTCGCCGCCGTAGACCGCGAGCAGCGCCTGTGCCTCGATCGGGTCGCCGAGGCTGGTGCCGGTGCCGTGCGCCTCCACGACGTCGACCTGGTCGGGCGCCAAGCGCGCGTTTTCCAGCGCCGCCCGGATGACCCGCTGCTGAGAAGGACCGTGCGGCGCGGTCAGCCCGCTGCTCGCGCCGTCCTGGTTGACCGCCGAACCGCGGATGACCGCGAGCACCCGGTGCCCTCGCCGCCGCGCTTCCGAGAGCCGCTCCACCACGACGACGCCCGCGCCTTCGCCCCACGCCATCCCGTCGGCGCCCTCGGCGAACGCCTTGCACCGCCCGTCGCGTGCCATGCCCCGCTGACGCGCGAACTCGACGAACGCGCTCGGCGTCGCCATCACCGTCGAGCCGCCGACCAGCGCCATCGAGCATTCGTCGTTGCGCAGCGCTTGCACGGCCCAGTGCAGTGCCACCAGAGACGACGAACATGCGGTGTTGACCGTGACCGCCGGTCCTTCGAGGCCGAGGAAGTACGAGATCCGTCCGGAAAGGACACTCGCCGCAGTGCCGGTCAGCACGTGCCCCTCGGTGCCGTCCGACTGAGCAGCCTCCGCGCCGTACGTCGATTCGACCGCGCCGACGAAGGTGCCGACCTCGGTGCCGCGCAGGGAATGCGGATCGATCCCGGCGTGCTCGATCGCCTCCCACGTCACTTCGAGCAGCAACCGCTGCTGCGGGTCCATCGCCAGCGCCTCACGCGGCGAGATCCCGAAGAACCCGGCGTCGAAGGCGGCAGCGTCGCGGAGGAAGCCGCCCTCCACGACATAGGTCTTGCCCGGCTTGTCCGGGTCGGGATCGTAGATCGCGGCCGCGTCCCATCCCCGGTCGGGCGGAAACCCGGTGACCGCGTCGCGGCCCTCCAGCAGCAGCTGCCACAGCTCGTCGGGAGAGTCCGCTCCCCCGGCGTACCGGCAGCCCATGCCGACGATCGCGATCGGCTCGGCGCGGGCGGCCTCGGCCGCCTCCAAGCGCTGCCGGGTCTGCCGCAGATCAGCGGTGACCGCCTTGAGGTAGTCGCGGAGCTTGTTTTCGATGCTGGTCATGCGGGTGCTGCCTCCGGGCTGAGGGCCGATGTGCAGGACGGGCGGCGCGTGCTCAGCCGCGTCCGAGTTCCTGGTCGATGAGTGCGAACATCTCGTCGTCGCCGACCTCGGCGAGTTCGGTCGGCCCGGTGCTCGCCGCGGCGGCCGGCTCGCCCGCGGCTTCCAGCCGCCACTGCATCGCGGCCAGCCGCTTGGCCAGCAGCTGCCTGGCCGCGGCGTCCGGTTCGGACAGTGCGACCGCCGCTTCGAGCCGCTCCAGCTCCGCCAGCGCCGGGATCCCGCCGTCCGGCACCGCCGCGCCGAGTTCGGTCAGCAGGTGCCGGGCCAGCGCGAGCGGGGCCGGATGGTCGAAGATCAGCGTGACCGGCAGCCGGATCCCGGTGTCGGCAGCCAGCCGGTTGCGCAGCTCGACCGCGGTCAGCGAGGTCATTCCGAGTTCGAGGAACCCGCGGTCGGGTTCGATCTCCGCCGCCGCGCCGTGCCCGAGCACCGCGGCCACGTGCCGGTTCACCAAATCCAGCACCACCATCTCCTTCTCGGCCGCGCCGCGCCCCGACAGCCGCTCGGCAAGGCTCGGCCCGACCTGCGGCCCGGCCTCGCTGCGGCGCACCGCGGCCCGCACGAGCCCGCGCAGCAACGGCGGAACGGTTTCGCCCGTGGCCGGCTTCAGGTCCAGCGGCGCGGTGACCACCAGCGATTCATCCACAGTGGACGCCAGGTCGAACAGCCCGAGCCCCTGTTCGCCGGTCATCGCGAGGATGCCTTCGCGGCGGAACCGGGCAAGATCGGTCGTGTCCAGCCCGCCGGTCAGTTCGCTGCGCTCTGCCCAGAAACCCCAGGCGAGCGAAGCGGCGGGCAGCCCGTGGACCCGGCGGCGCTGGGCGAGCGCATCGACGAAAGTGTTCGCCGCGGCGTAGTTGGCCTGCCCCGCCGCACCGGCGACGCCGGAGAACGAGGAGAACAGCACGAACGCCGAAAGTTCCTGATCACGGGTGAGTTCGTGCAGGTTGAGCGCGGCGTCCACCTTCGGTTCGAGCACCTTGTCGACGCGCTCGCCGGTCAGCGCGTCGAGCACGCCGTCGTCGACCGCACCGGCCAAGTGGACGATTCCGCTCAGCGGATGCTCCGCCGGAATCCCCGCCAGCACGGCGGCCAGCTCGTCGCGGTTCGCGGCGTCGCAGGCGACGATCTCCGCCGTCGCCCCGAGGCCGGCCAGCTCATCGCGGAGCGCCTCCGCGCCGGACGCCTCGGGACCGCGCCTGCTGATCACCAGCAAGCGGCGGATTCCGTAGCGGGCCACGAGGTGGCGGCAGACCAGTGCGCCCAGCGTGCCGGTGCCGCCGGTCACGAGCACCGTTCCGGCCCCGGTGGGGTCGAGCTGCCATCCGGGCTTCCCGGCCGCTGTCTCCGCCCTGGCGAGCCGCGGGACGACCGCGGTGCCGCGGCGGAGCGCGAGCTGCGGTTCGCCCGCGGCGACGGCGCTGGCGACCGCGGCGACGAGCGCCTGCGCGGAGCTGTCTTCTTCGTCGGTGTCGACCAGGACGATCCGGCCGGGGTTCTCGGACTGCGCACTGCGCACCAGTCCCCACACCCCGGCGGCGGCGAGCCCGGCGACGTCCTCGTCCGGTGCGGCGGCAACCGCCTGGCGGGTCAGCACGATCAGGCGGGAGCCGTCGAACCGGGGCTCCCGCAGGAAGGCCTGCAGCGCGGTCAGGACATCGCGGACCGCCGAGTGGGCGGTCGCGGCGAGGTCTGCCCCGTCCGCCGGCTCGACGGGCAGGAACACCAGCTCCGGCACCGGGTCCCCGGACGCGGCAAGCGTGTCGAGGTCCGGCACCTGCGTCGCCAGGACTCCGGCCCGTTCCACTGCGGACTCCCTGCCTGCCGACGTGCCGACCACGGCCCAGCGACCGGCCGACCCGTCCAGTTCGGCCGACACCGGGACCCATCGGAGCCGGAACAGCGCGTCGCGGTGGGCAGGTCCGGCGGGCGCGAGCAGATCGGCGGAGAGCGTTGCCCGCCGGACCGAGGCCGCGGCAAGCACTCGGGCACCGGTGAGATCCTCGGCTGTCACGGACACGCCGCCCTCGCCGTCCGGGTGCAGGTGCAGCCGCAGCGCGGTCGCCCCCGTGGCGTGCACCCGCACCCCGTGCCAGTTCGACGGCAGCCCGAGTGCGCCTCCGGTGGCGAGACCGGCGGTCAGCGCGGTCTGCAGCAGCGCCGGGTGCACGGCGAACCGGGCCGCGGCCGAGTGAAGGTCACCGGGAAGTTCGGTCTGCACGAACAGGTCTTCCTCGCGCCGCCACACCGCGACGACGGTCCGGAACGCCGGCCCCGCCTCGTATCCGGCCGCTTCGGCCGCCGCGAGGAATTCGTCCACGCCGACCGGCTGGGCACCTTCGGGAGGCCACGGCTGCGGCACGGCCGCACCGGCGGCAGCGGCCGACATCCTCGCCGTGGCGTGGCAGGTCCACGGCCCGTGCTCCGCGCTCCGCGAATACACCGCGACCGTCTGCCTGCCAGTGTCCTCGGGTACTTCGCTGTCCGCAGCGGGTCCCGCGACCACCTGCACTTGGACCGAGCCCTGTTCGCCGAGCACCAGCGGCTGGTGCACAGTCAGCTCCTCAAGCAGGTCGCAGCCGATTTCGTCGCCCGCCCGCACCGCCCACTCCAGGAAAACCGTGTCCGGCACGACGGCCGAACCCAGTACGACGTGGTCGCCGAGCCAGGAGTGCGTGGCCAGCCCGATTCGGCCGGTGAGCACCACGCCGTCGGCCTCGGCCCGGTCCAGCGCGGCACCCAGCAGCGGATGGTCGGCGGGCGCCAGCCCGAGGTCTGCCAGATCGGCGGCGCCGCCTGCGGGTTCGAGCCAGTACCGCTCGCGCTGGAACGCATACGTCGGCAGGTCGACGCGGCGTCCGCCGGCGACGAGTTCGCGCCACTCGACGTCCGCGCCCTGCACGTGTGCTTCGGCCAGCGCAGTGAGCAGCCGCGTGCGTCCGCCGTCGCCGCGGCGCAACGAACCGAGCACGACCGCTTCGCCCGCGCCCGCGGAGTCGATCGTTTCTTGCAGGCCCGCGGCCAGCACCGGATGCGGGGAAGCTTCGATGAACAGGTCGTGCCCGGCGGCGAGCAGCGACCGTACCGCGTCCTCCAGCTGGACCGTGCCGCGGAGATTGGCGAACCAGTACTCGGCACCCAGTTCGACGGTGTCGAGCCAGCCGCCGGTGAGCGTGGAGAAGAACGGCACCTCGCAGCTGCGCGGCTCGATCGGCGCGAGCACCGAAGCCAGGTCGTCGCGCAGGGCGTCGACCTGCTCCGAGTGGGACGCGTAGTCCACCTCGATCCGTTTTGCCCGGATGCCGTCGGCCTGGCAGGACTCCATCAGCTCGTCGAGCGCGCCGACCGCACCGGAAACGACGACCGACGACGGTCCGTTGACCGCGGCGACCGACGCCTTTCCGTCCCAGCGCTTCAGCCGCTCCAGCACGTCTTCGCGGGACGCGGTGACCGACACCATCCCGCCGTGCCCGGACAGCACCCTGGCGATGGCCTGGCTGCGCAGCGCCACGATCCGCGCTCCGTCCGAAAGGGACAGTCCGCCTGCGGCGCAGGCGGCGGCGATCTCGCCCTGCGAATGGCCGACGACCGCCGCCGGTTCGACGCCGTGGGCACGCCACAGCGCGGCCAGCGAAACCATCATCGCCCAGAGCGCGGGCTGGGCCACGTCGACCCGGCCGAGGTCGGCCGCGTCTTCGTCGCCGCGCAGCACCGCAGTCAGCGACCAGTCGGTGAAGGGTCGCAACGCCTCTTCGCACTCCGCGATCCGGGCGGCGAAAACCGGCGACGCGGCAAGGAGACCGGCACCCATGCCCGCCCACTGGGAGCCCTGGCCGGGGAAGACCAGGACGGTGCCGCGCTCGCGGGCCACCGCGGTGCCGACAGTGAGCCCCGGCGCAGGTTCTCCGTCGGCCAGCGCCCGCACGCCGGCAAGCAGGTCGTCGCGGCCGGTGCCGACGACGACCGCCCGGCGTTCGAGCGAAGCCCGCGTGGTGGCCAGCGAGAACGCAGTGTCGGCCGGTGCCTGGTCCGGTGCGTCGGCGAGGTGCGCGAGCAGCGTTCGCGCCTGCCCACGCAACGCGCGTTCGTTGCGGCCGGACAGCAGCCAGGGCAGTACGTCTTCCGGCGCGGCGACCGGCTCTGCTTCAGTGGTCGCGGGCGCTTGTTCCAGGATCACGTGGGCGTTGGTGCCGCTGATGCCGAACGCCGAGACCCCAGCTCGGCGCGGGCGGCCGGTCTCCGGCCACGGCAGGCGCTCGGCGAGCACCGACACCCCGCCGCCGGACCAGTTCACGTGCGTGCTCGGCGCGTCGACGTGCAGACTCGGCGGCAGCACGCCGTGCCGGATCGCCATGATCATCTTGATCACGCCCGCCACCCCCGCTGCGCCCTGGGTGTGCGCGAGGTTCGACTTGACCGACCCGATCCACAATGGACGGTCCGCGGCGCGGCCGGGGCCGTACACCGCGAGCAGCGCCTGCGCTTCGATCGGGTCGCCGAGCGTGGTCCCGGTGCCGTGCCCTTCCACAGCGTCGATGTCGCCGGGAGCGAGCCCCGCGCTGGCCAGCGCGGCGGTGAGCACGCGCTGCTGGGAGAGGCCGTTCGGCGCGGTCAGGCCGTTGCTGGCACCGTCGGAGTTGACCGCGCCGCCGCGCAGCACGGCCAGCACCGGGTGCCCGTGGCGGCGCGCGTCGGAAAGCCGTTCCACCACCAGGACGCCCACGCCTTCCGCCCAGCCGGTGCCGTCGGCTGCGTCCGCGAACGACTTGCACCGACCGTCCGGCGCGAGCCCGCCTTGGCGAGTGAACTCGACGAACGCGGACGGCGTCGTCATGACTGTCACTCCGCCCGACAGGGCAAGCGAGCATTCGCCGGCGCGCAGCGCCTGCGCCGCCAAATGCAGCGTTACCAGCGACGACGAGCAGCCGGTGTCGATCGTCATCGACGGGCCCTCGAAGCCGAACGCGTAGGAGACCCGGCCCGACAGCACGCTCGCCAGCAGGCCGGTCGCGGCGTGGGCGTCCGTTTCCGAGCCCGCCTTCGAAACGAGCTGGCCGTAGTCTTGGCCGATCGTCCCGACGAAGACGCCGGTCCGGCTGCCGCGCAACCGCCGAGGGTCGATCCCGGCCCGTTCGAGCGCTTCCCACGACGCTTCCAACAGCACCCGCTGCTGCGGGTCCATCGCGGCCGCCTCTCGGGGCGAGATCCCGAAGAACCCGGCATCGAAATCCGCTACGCCGTCGAGGAACCCGCCCTCGCTCGCCAAGCTGCGGTCCCGGCCGGTGCCGCCGAGCGCGTCGAGGTCCCAGCCGCGGTCGGCGGGAAAGCCGCCGAGAGCGTCCCGGCCCTGTTCGACCAGGCTCCACAGCTGTTCGGGCGAGCTCACCCCGCCCGGGAAGCGGCATCCGATGCCGACGACGGCGATCGGTTCCGCCGCCGCGGCCACCAGCTGCTCGTTCTGCTTGCGCAGCCGCTCAACCTCCTTGAGCGACTTGCGCAGGGCCTCGACAAAGGGCTCGTCCGTCATCATCACTCCGGGATCAGTTCGTGGTCTCGTCGGCAAGCCGAAGCAGGCTTTCCGCGTCCAGGTCGTCGAGCGAGCCCCCGCCGGACGACCCCGCGGACTCCGCGCCGCCGGAGTCCGCGCCCGACAGGTTCAGCAGCATGCCCAGCAGCCCGGACTGCCGCAGCCGGGCGACCGGGATGGCGGCCAGCGCCTCCCGCACTTCGGCGTCGTCGTCTTCCGCCGGCGCTGCGGGCCGCTCGTCGGGGAACAGTTCGGCGAGCAGGTGCCCGCTGAGGGCGCGCGGGGTCGGGTAGTCGAAGACCAGCGCACCGGGCAGCGCCAGGCCGGTCAGTCCGGCGAGCCGGTCCCGCAGGGCCACCGCCACCACCGAGTTGAGCCCGAGGTCGCGGAACGCGCCGTCCGGGGTGACCGCGGTGTCTCCGGAGTCGGCGGAATGCCCGAGCGCCGCAGCTGCTTCCGCACGGACGACTTCCAGCAGCGCGCGGCCGCGTTCGGCGTTCGGCAGCCCGAGCAACCGACGCCGGAGCGCCGGTTCGCCGCCGTGGTCGCCGGCGGCGGGTGAGGTGTTCGCCGCGGGCAGTTCGGACAGCAGCGGGCTCGGCCGCCGCGCGGTGAACTGCGGGGCGAGCCGCGCCCAGTCGACGTCCGCGACCGTCAGGGTGGTTTCGCCGTCTTCGATGGCCCGTTCGAGTGCGGAAATCGCCAGGTCCGGGTCCATCGCGCGGACCCCGGCGGCCAGCATCCGTTCCCTGGCTCCGGTTGCGGCGGTCATCCCGTTCCCGTCCCAGGAGCCCCACGACACCGAGGTCGCGGGAAGTCCTTGGCTGGCCCGCAGTTCGGCGAGCCCGTCGAGGTAGGCGTTCGCCGCCGCATAACCCGGTTGCCCGCCGCCGCCCCAGATCGCCGCACCGGAGGAGAACAGCACGAACTCCTCCAGGCCGGCGGTGAGTTCGTGGAAATGGCGCGCACCGGCCGCCTTCGCTCCGAGCACCTTCTCGAGTCCCGCCACCGTCAGCGCTTCGATAGCGTCGTCGTCGGCCACCCCCGCGGCGTGGAAGACCGCGGTCAACGGGAACTCCGCCGGGATCCGAGACAGCAGCCCGGCCACCTCGGCTCGGTCGCCTACGTCGCACGCTTCCACGGTTGCCTTGACTCCGGCCTTCTCCAGCTCTGCGCACAGTTCGGCGGTCCCGGGCGCAGCCGCTCCGCGGCGGCCTGCCAGCACGAGGTGTTCGGCGCCGCTTTGCGCGACCCACCGCGCCACCCGCGCGCCCAGCCCGCCGGCGCCGCCGGTTATCACTACGGTTCCGTGCCGACGACGCGCGGAGCCAGGGCGGCTGGCGCTCGTCGGGGCGTGGACCAGACGCCGCCCGAACGCGCCCGAGGGCCGCAGCGCGACCTGGTCTTCGTTGTCCGCATTGGACAGAACGGCAGCGAAGCGGGCCGCCGCGCGGCTGTCGAACACTTCGGGCAGATCGATCAGGCCGCCCCAGCGCGAAGGGTGTTCGAGGGCAGCGACGCGACCGAAACCCCACAGCGCGGATTGGACCGGCCGCACCTCTCCCGGACCGGTCGCGACGGCACCGCGCGTGACGCACCAGAGCGGCGCTTCGACGCCCAGATCGCCGAGCGCTTGCACAAGCCCGACCGTGCCGGCCAGGCCGCGTGAAACGCAGTTCGAGGTGGAATGCGGTTCCTCGGCCAGCCCGAGCAGCGAAACGATCCCCGCCGGAACAGACCCCTCGAGCGCCAATTTCGCTCGCTCGGCAACGAGTTCCCGACTTTCCTCGGTGATCGTCAGCCGCCGGACGGTCGCCCCTGCCTCGGCGAGCGCGGCGGCCAGCTCGTCGCCGAGCTGCGTCTCCGCCGGCTCGGCGAGCAACCAGGTGCCGCTCAGCCGAGCGTCGCCGACGGAGAGCGGGCGCCACTGGACGCGGTAGCGCCAGCTGTCGACCGTCGAACGCTGCTGTGAACGCGCGTGCCACGCCGAAATGGCCGGAAGCACCACCTCGAGCGCGGAGCTTTCGCCATTGAGCGACAGTTCGTCCGCGACCGTTTTCACGTCGCCAGTGCGGACGAGATTCCAGAACTCCGAATCCAGTGCCGTGCCCGCCGGTGCGGCCGCCGCCTGCTCCGCCCAGTACCGGCGGCGCTGGAAGGCATACGTCGGCAGTGCCACGGTCCGCGGCTCTGCTCCGGCGAACACGGTCGTCCAGTCGACCGGCACGCCGTGCAGGTGCGCCTCGGCGAGCGAAGTCAGGAACCGCCGCGTGCCGCCTTCGTCCCGGCGCAGCGAGCCGAGCACCGCGCCCGGATCCCCTTCCGACCGGATTGTCTCCCGAAGCCCGCTCAGCAGGACGGGGTGCGGGCTGACTTCGAGGAACACCCGGTGCCCGGCTGCGGCCAGCGAGCGGGTCGTCTGGTCGAGCTGGACCGGCTGGCGCAGATTCGCGTACCAGTACTCCGCGCCGAGTTCGGCGGTGTCGAGCTGCGCACCGGTGACCGTGGAATAGAACGGCACGTTCGGCGGAAGCGGCCGGATCGGCGCGAGAACCCGCAGCAGCTCCTCGCGGACGGTCTCGACCTGAGGGCCGTGCGACGCGTAGTCCACGACGATCCGGCGCGCACGCACGCCTCGGCGCTCGCAGTCCGCGAGCAGCTCGTCGAGGGCGGCTGGGGAGCAGGAAACCACCGTCGAAGCCGGTCCGTTCACCGCGGCGAGGGAAACGTCGCTCCCCCAGGGCGCGACCAGTTCCATCGCCCGCTCGGCGGATTCAGCGATCGAGACCATCCCGCCGAGGCCGGACAGGCTCAGCAGCGCCTGGCTGCGCAGCGCCACCACCCGGGCGGCGTCCTCCAGGGAGAGCGCGCCGGCCACGTGGACGGCGGCGATCTCGCCCTGCGAGTGGCCCATCACGGCGGCGGGTTCGACGCCGTGGGAACGCCAAAGCGCGGCGAGCCCGATCATGACGGTGAACAGCGCGGGCTGGACGACGTCGACCCGGTCCAGGATCGCCGGGTCGCCGACGCCCGCGACGACGTCCTCGACCGGCCAGTCCACGAACGGCGCGAGCGCGTCGGCGACGGCCCGCACGCTGTCCCGGAACACCGGCGACGCGGCGAGCAGCGCGCGGCCCATCCCCCACCACTGCGCGCCCTGCCCGGGGAAGACGAACACCGGACCCGACTCGCTCCGGGCTGTGCCGACCACGACGGCCGCCGAGGGCCCGTCAGCGGCGAGTGCGGCAAGCCCGTCGAGGAATTCCCGCCGGGTCTCGCCGAGCACGGCGGCCCGGTGCGGCAGTGGAGAGCGGCTCGTGGCGAGCGACCAGCCGACGTCGACCGGCTCGAGGTCCGGGTTCTGGTCCGCGAAGGACCGCAGCCGTTCCGCCTGTGCCCGCAGTGCGGGTTCGGAAGCCGCCGAGAGCACCCACGGTACGACTCCGCCGGTCGCCGCGCGCGGTGCCGGTTCGACGGCGAGCGGGGCCTGTTCGAGAATCACGTGGGCGTTGGTGCCGCTGATCCCGAATGCAGACACCGCCGCGCAGCGCGGGCGGTCCAGCTCCGGCCAGGGCTCCTTCTCCCGCAGCAGTTCCACCGCGCCCGCGGTCCAGTCGACGTGCGAGGTCGGCTCGTCCGCGTGCAGCGTCTTCGGCAGCACTCCGCGGCGCAGTGCCTGCACCGTCTTGATCACCCCAGCGACCCCGGCCGCGGCTTGGGCGTGCCCGAGGTTCGACTTGAGCGAGCCCAGCTTCAGCGGCTGCGTCCGGTCCTGGCCGTAGGTCGCCAGCAGCGCGTGGGCTTCGATCGGGTCGCCGAGCTTCGTCCCGGTGCCGTGGGCCTCGACCAGATCGACCTCGGCGGCCGCCAGGCCGGCATCGGCCAGCGCGGCCCGGATCACCCGCTGCTGCGCGGGGCCGTTGGGCGCGGTCAGCCCGTTCGACGCGCCGTCGGAGTTCACCGCGCTCCCCCGGACGACGGCCAACACTTCGTGGCCCCGACTCCGCGCCCGCGAGAGCCGTTCCAGCACCAGCATGCCCACGCCTTCCGCCCAGCCGGTGCCGTCGGCTTGAGCGGAGAACGCACGGCACCGGCCGTCCGGGGACAGGCCGCCCGCGCGGGAGAACTCGCGGAAGCTGTCCGGCGTCGAGATCACGGTCACGCCGCCCGCGAGCGCAGTCTCGCATTCGCCGCTGCGCAGCGAACGCATCGCCAAGTGCAAGGCCACCAGCGAAGACGAGCACGCGGTGTCGACGGTGACCGAGGGGCCTTCGAGCCCGAGGGTGTACGACAGCCGCCCGGACATCACGCTGGCGGTGTTGCCGGTGAGCACGAGCCCTTCCAGGTCCGCGGCCGTGCCGTTCAGCGTCTCGCTGTAGTGGGTGTGGCTGGCGCCGATGAACACGCCCGCCGGGCTGCCTTTCATCGTGTGCGCGGCGATTCCCGCGTTCTCCAGCGCCTGCCAGGCGGTTTCCAGCAGCAAGCGTTGCTGCGGGTCCATCGCCAGTGCTTCGCGCGGGGCGATGCCGAAGAGTTCGGCATCGAAATCGGCTACGTCGTAAAGAAAACCGCCTGAGCGAATTTCGACGTTGGCCAGCGCGCCGAGATCCCAGCCCCGGTCGGCAGGGAATCCGCCGATGGCGTCGGTGCCGGAGTCGACCAGGTCCCAGAGGTCGTCGGCGGAGCGGACCCCGCCCGGGAAGCGGCAGCTCATGCCGACGATCACCACCGGATCTTCGGCAGCTGCGCCCGGCGCGACCCGGTCCGGCCGCGGCCGCTCCGCCGCCGTGCCGACGATCTCGTCGAGCAGGAACCCGGCAAGCCGCGCAGGCGTCGGGTAGTCGAACACCACCGTCGAAGGCAGCCGCAACCCGGTCGCTTCGGTCAGCCGGTTGCGCAGTTCCACCGCGGTCAGCGAGTCGAAGCCGTGCTGGCGGAACTCGTGCCGGACGTCGATCGACCCCGGCGACGAGTGCCCGAGGACCGCAGCGGCGTCGGTGCGTACGAGGTCTTCCAGGAACCGAAGCTGCTCGGCGGGGGCGCGACTTGCGAGCCGCTCCGCAAGCGCCGGGGCGGTGGTGGCAGAGGAGGTTTTCGCGGACCTGCGACGGGTGCCGCCAGCCACTTCGCGCAGCAGGGGCTGGAGGTCGTCCTTCGCCCGCAGGGCGCGCGCATTGATCCTCGTCGCGACTACGACGGCTTCGTCGGAGTCGAGTGCGGCGTCGAACAAGGCGAGGCCGTGATCCTCGGGCACCGCGGGCAGCCCCGCGTTGTCCATCCGGCGGAGGTCGACCTCGGTCAGCCCGGCGGTCATGCCGCTGCTGCGCGCCCACGGCCCCCACGCGATCGACGTCGCGGGCAGTCCTTCGCGTTTGCGTTGCTGGGCAAGGGCATCGAGGAAGGTGTTCGCCGCGGCGTAATTGCCCTGTCCCGGGCTGCCCAGCACACCCGCGACCGAGGAGAACAGCACGAACGCCGCGAGACAGAGACTGCGCGTGGCTTCGTGCAGATGCCAGGCGGCGTCCACCTTCGGCCGCAGCACCCCGTCCAGCCGCTCCGGCGTCAGCGACTCGACCAGCCCGTCGTCAAGCACACCGGCGGCGTGCACGACGGCGGTCAGCGGGTGCTGTGCGGAAACCCCGGCCAGCAGCGCCGCAACGGCGGCGCTGTCCGACGTGTCGCACGCGGCGATCGTCACTTCGGCGCCGAGGGAGGCCAGTTCGTCCCGCAGTTCGGGAGCGCCCGGCGAGTCCAGGCCGCGGCGGCTGGCCAGCAGCAAGTGCCGGACGCCGCGTTCGGCGACCAGATGCCGGGCGAGCAGGCTGCCCAGTCCGCCGGTGCCGCCGGAGACGAGCACGGTGCCCTCGCCGTCCCAGGCGCGCGGCATCGTAAGCACGATCTTCCCGATGTGTTTGGCCTGGCTCATGTGGCGGAAGGCGTCCCGCGCACGCCGGACGTCCCAAGTCGTCACCGGCAGCGGGGCCAGCGCTTCGCGCTCGAACAGCTCCATGAGCGCGCGCAGCATCTCCTTCGTCCGGTCCGGCCCGGCATCGGACACGTCGAACGGCAGGTATTCGACACCGGGCAGGTCAGCGGAGTCGCGGAGGTCGGTCTTGCCCATCTCCAGGAACCGGCCGCCCGGCGCGAGCAGCCGCAGCGACGCGTCGAGGAGCCCGCCCGTCACCGCGTTGAGGACCACGTCGATGCCCCGGTCCGAGGCGAACGCTTCCTCGAACGCCGCGCTCCGCGAGGAGGCGATGCGCTCGGCGGGGATTCCCATCGCGCGCAACGTGTCCCACTTGCTTTCCGACGCCGTGGCGTAGACCTCAGCGCCGATATGCTTCGCCAGCTGGATCGCGGCCATGCCGACCCCGCCGGCCCCAGCGTGGACGAGGATGGACTCCCCCGCCCGCAGCCCGGCCAGATCGACCAGCGCGTAATACGCGGTCAGGAACACCAGCGGCACCGACGCCGCCCGCTCATCCGACCAGTCGTGCGGGACCGCGGTCAGCATGCGCTCGTCGGCGACGGCGGCTTGGCCGATCCCGCCCGCGATCATGCCCATCACCCGATCCCCGGGTCGCAGGTCCGTCGCGTCGGGGCCGACCTCCGCGACCACGCCCATCGCCTCGGCGCCGAGCGGACCGGGCTCGCCGGGGTACATCCCGAGAGCGCTGAGCACGTCCCGGAAGTTGAGCCCGGCCGCGTGCACGCTGATCCGGACTTCGCGGCCGGCCAGCGGCGCAGCCAACGCCGGAGCCGGTTTCAGCTGGAGATTGTCCAGGCTGCCGCGCTTGGTCGTGACGAGCTGCCAGGGCACGTCACCGGTCGCGGGGGCCAGCGCAGGTCCGGAGGCGAGCGGAGCCAGCCGGGCGTGGAACGGCTGGCCGGCCCGCATCGCGAACTGCTGCTCGCCGGAAGCGAGCAGGCCCGCGAAGACGGCCGGGTGCAGGTCTTCGGCGTCGAGATCGATCAGCAGGAACCGCCCGGGGTTCTCGGCCTGGGCCGAGCGAACGAGACCGCACACCGCGGCGGCGGCGAGATCCGGTGCGTCCTCGCCCGCGACCGAAACCGCGCCCCGAGTGAGAAAGACCAGCCGCGAACCAGCGAACCGGTCCTCGGCCAGCCACTCTCGCAGCAGGCCCAACGCCCGGTCCGTCGCCGCTCGGACGGCGGCCGGGGCAGCACTCGCCGGGTCGCCCGCGATCGGGGCGAGGACCGCGCCCGGCGGGTCGGCCAGCTCGGCGAGAGTCGAAACCGTTGGCGCGCCGAACATCTTGGCTACGCCGAACGGGTCCGGGCTGACTATCGCGCAGGCGGCCGCGGCGGTGCCGGTGTTCGCGGCGGTTGCGGCCCAGTTGACGCGGAAGAGCGAGTCCGGCAGACCGGTGCCGTTCGCAGCCTCCGCGGCGGGAGCTGCCCGCAGCACCAGCGAATCCACGGTGATGACCGGTGCGCCAACGACATCGACGGCGGCCAGCGTGATCGTGTCGTCGGCGATCTTGCGGAGCCGGACCCGGAGGTGCTCGGCACCCTCGGCGTGCAGCGAAACTCCGTTCCAGGAGAACGGGAGCAGCCGTTCGTCCGCACCGCCCAAGCCCGCGAAGCTCGTTGCCTGCAACGCCGCGTCGAGCAGGGCCGGGTGCAGCGCGAACTGGTCGCCGCCGCCTGCCTCCTCAGGCAGCTCGATCTCGGCGAAAACCTCCTCGCCTCGACGCCACGCGGCCCGCAGTCCCTGAAACACCGAGCCGTAGTCGAATCCCGACTCGCGGACCTGCTGGTAGAAACCGGCCAGGTCGACCGGGTCCGCCCGTTCCGGCGGCCAGGTCTGCGCACCGGGATCCGGCGACGGCCCGCGTGCGGCCAGCACGCCGGTCGCGTGCCGGGTCCACGGCGCCTCGTCGTCGGCAGCCGGGCGGGTGTGGATGCTGAGCGCGCGGCGGCCCGAGTCGTCCGGGCCGTCGACCGAGACCTGGAGCAGCACGGTGTCTCGCGGCCCGAACACCAACGGGGCGGCCAGGGTCAGCTCTTCGACGCGGTCGCAGTCCGCCTGGTCGCCCGCGCGGATCGCCAGTTCCAGGAATCCGGTGCCGGGAAACAACACCACGCCGCCGACCGCGTGGTCGGCGAGCCACGGATGGGTCGCCACCGAAAGCCTGCCGGTGAACAGCTCGCCGTCGGAGCCCGCGAGCGAAACGGCCGCGCCCAGCAACGGATGCGCGGCGGCGGTCAGACCGGCCGCGGTCACGTCGCCCGGCTCCGCGGCCGCCTGGGGCCAGAAGCACTCGCGCTGGAAGGCGTAGGTCGGCAGGTCGATCCGGCGAGCACCGGTGCCGGCGAAGAAGCGCGGCCAGGCCACCTCGACCCCGGCGACATGCAACCGGGCCAGCGCAGTGAGCACACTCGCGGCATCGGGCTTATCCCGGCGCAGGAACGGAACGGCCACCACCTCGGCGCTGTCACCGGCAGTATCGCTGGAGTCGTCGGCCAGCACGTCGAGTGCCATCGCCGAGAGGACACCGCTCGGGCCGATCTCCGCGAAGGCGTTGACGCCCGCAGCCCGCAGCGTCCGGACGCCATCGGCGAACCGCACGGTTTCCCGCACGTGCCGCACCCAGTACTCAGGGGTGCACAGTTCTTCGCCCGCGATCTCGCCGGTGCGGTTGGAGACCACCGGAATCTTCGGCGCGGCGTAGCCGAGACCGGCGATCGCCTCGCCGAACGCACCGAGCAACGGGTCCATGAGCGGCGAATGGAACGCGTGCGAAACGGCGAGCCGTTTGGACTCGCGCCCGCGCGCCCCGAACTCCGCCGCGATCCGGTCGACGGCTTCGGCGGCACCGGAAATCACCACCGCCGCCGGCCCGTTGACCGCCGCGATCGAAACGTCCTCGCCGAGCAGCGGCGCGACCTCGTCCTCGCTCGCCCGCAGGGACACCATCGCGCCGCCCGCCGCCGCTTGCATCAACCGGGCCCTCGCCGCCACCAGCACGCAGGCGTCCCGCAGCGAGAACACACCCGCCGCGTGGGCCGCGGCGACCTCGCCGATCGAATGACCCGCGACGAAAGCCGGTTCGACACCCCAAGACCGGGCCAGCCGGAACAGCGCCGTCTCGATCGCGAACAACGCGGGCTGCGCGTACCCGGTCTGCGTGACCGCGTCCGCGTCGTCGCCCCACATGACCTCCCGCAACGGGCGGTCGAGCAGGGGGTCGAACTCCGCGAACACCTCGTCGAGCGCTTCGGCGAACACCCCGAACCGCGAGTACAGCTCCTTGCCCATTCCCGCCCGCTGACTGCCCTGTCCCGAGAACACCATCGCCAGCGAGCGCTCTTCGGCCGTCCCGCGAACGATCTCGTCGCCGAGCAGCACCGCCCGGTGCTCGAAGGTCGAACGGCTGGTGGCCAGCGAGTAGCCGATGTCCAAAGAGGACGGCCGCGGCTCGGCAGCGGCGAACTCGTCGAGCGCGACGAGCTGAGCGTCCAGCGCGGCCGACGACCGGCCGGAGACCGGCCAGGGCACGACCGGCGGCGCGACGGCCGGCTCGGCGACCGGGCAGACGGCCGCCGGGGCCTGCTCCACGATCACGTGCGCGTTGGTGCCGCTGACCCCGAACGACGAAACGCCCGCTCGGCGCACCCGGCCCGTCGCCGGCCACTCGACCGGCTCGGTCACCAGTTCGACCGCGCCTGCGGTCCAGTCGACCTGCGGCGACGGGGTGCCCACGTGCAACGTCTTCGGCACCAAGCCTTCGCGCATCGCCAGCATCATCTTGATCACGCCGCCCACCCCGGCGGCGGCCTGGGTGTGGCCGAGGTTCGACTTCAGCGACCCCAGCAGCAGCGGCCGCTCGCGGTCCTGCCCGTAGGTCGCCAGCAGGGCTTGCGCCTCGATCGGGTCGCCGAGCGTCGTGCCCGTGCCGTGCGCCTCGACGACATCGACGTCGGCGGCGGTCAGGCCGGCATCGGCCAGCGCGGCGCGGATCACCCGCTGCTGCGAAGGGCCGTTCGGCGCGGTGAGCCCGTTCGACGCGCCGTCGGAGTTCACCGCGCTGCCGCGCACCACCCCGAGCACCCGATGCCCGCGCCGCTGTGCGTCGGAAAGCAGTTCCAGCACCAGCATTCCGACGCCTTCGGACCAGCCCACGCCGTCCGCGTCGGAGGAAAAGGACTTGCACCGCCCGTCGGCGGCGAGACCGCGCTGCCGCGAGAACTCGACGAACGCCTCCGGCGTCGACATCACCGCCACTCCGCCCGAGAGAGCCAGTGAGCACTCGCCACGGCGCAGCGCCTGCGCGGCCAGGTGCAACGTGACCAGCGAGGACGAGCAAGCCGTGTCCACGGTGACGACGGGGCCTTCAAGCCCCAAGGTGTAGGCGACGCGGCCGGAAGCGATGCTCGGCGCGCTGCCGTTGCTCCGGAACCCGTCGAACTGCACGCCTTTGAGCGCGTTGGCATAGTCGCTGTACATCACCCCGGCGAACACGCCGGTCCGGCTGCCCCGCAAGGTCGTCGGGTCGATGCCGGCCCGTTCCAGAGCCTCCCACGAGACCTCCAGCAACAGCCGCTGCTGTGCGTCGGTCGCCAGTGCCTCGCGCGGGGACATGCCGAAGAACTCCGCGTCGAACTCGCCCGCGTCGTGAAGGAACCCGCCGGAGCGCGTGTACGACGTACCCTGCCTGTCGGGATCCGGGTCGTACAGCCGGTCGAGGTCCCAGCCGCGGTTCGCCGGGAAGTCCGAGATCGCGTCGACCCCTTCGGACACCGCGCGCCACAGGTCCTCCGGCGAACCGATCCCGCCCGGATACCGGCAGCCCATGCCGACGACGGCGATCGGTTCGCGGGCCCTCGATTCGAGTTCCTCGACCCGCTCGCGCGCACCGCGAAGATCAGCGGTCACGCGTCGCAGATAGTCGACGATCTTGTCCTGCTGGTCATCCACTGGTTCGTCCTCGTCAGATCGTGGTGGCGGTTGGCGGTCTCGGCAGGGGAACGGAGCGGCTCAGCCGAACTCTTCGTCGATGATGCCGAGCAGTTCGTCCACCGACGCCGAAGCGATGTCGGCCTTGGGGCGCGGGGTCTCCTCGCCGGCGGGTATGGCGGAGCGGCGCAGCCGGGCGGCGATTTCTTCGAGGCGTTGTGCGATCTCGGCAGGCTCGGCGTCGTCCGACTCCAGTGCCGCCTCGAAGCGGGCCAGCTCCTCGAGCGCCGAGCCCGGCGGCCGATCGCCGTCCTGGGGAAGCTGCGCCGACACGTAACCGGCCACCGCCTCGGGCGTCGGATAGTCGAACACCAACGTCGAGGGCAGCCGCAAGCCGGTGACCGCATTCAACTGGTTGCGCAGCTCCACCGAAGTCAGCGAGTCGAAGCCCAGCTCCCGGAAGTCCCGCGAGACCGGGACGGCGGACGGGGAGGAATGGCCCAGCACAGCAGCCACCTCGGCGCGCACGAGGTCGAGCACGAACCGCGCGCGTTCCTCGCCCTGGAGCCCGGCGGCCCGCCGCGCTGCCGTCTCCGCCGTTTCCGCCCGGAGAACCGCACCGGGTCGTGCGGCGGGGACCAAGCCCCGCAGCAACGGCGGTGCCGTACGCCGGGCCCGCAGCGTCGCGGTGTCGATGTTCGCCGCCACGACCAGCGGCTCGGCGGAACCGGCCGCGAGGTCGAACAGCGCCAATCCCTGTTCCGGCGGAAGCGCGGCCAGTCCGTCCCGGCTCAGCCGGGCGAAGTCCGCATCGGACAGTGTGGCGGTCATCCCGCTCGCCGGCGCCCACGGCCCCCACGCCATCGACACCGCGGGCAGTCCCGCGCGCTTGCGGTGCCGGGCAAGGGAATCGAGGAACGTGTTCGCCGCCGCGTAGTTGCCCTGCCCCGGACTGCCCAGCACGCCCGCGATCGAGGAGTACATCACGAACGCGGCGAGATCGAGGTCCTGGGTGGCCGTGTGGAGGTGCCAGGCGGAATCCGCCTTCGCGCGCAGGACGTTCCCGACCCGCTCGGCGGACAATGCGTCCAGCACGCCGTCGTCGAACATCCCGGCCGCGTGCACCACCGCGGTGAGCGGGTGTTCGGCCGGAACGGCGTCGACCAGAGCGCGCACCGCGTCGAAGTCCGCCACGTCGCAGGCGACCAGTGAAGCGTCCGCACCCAGTTCGGTCAGCTCCGCCATGAACTTCTCCGCGTCCGGCGCGGCCGGTCCGGACCGGCTGGCCAGCAGCAGATGCCGGATGCCGTGCTCGGTGACCAAATGCCGGGCCAGCAAGCGGCCCAGCCCACCGGAGCCGCCGGTGATCAGCACGGTGCCCTCGGGCGCCCAGCCGAGCGGCTGCAGGGCCAGCGGCTGCCGGACCAAGCGGGCGGCGGTGACCTCGCCGCCGCGAATCGCGAGTTGCGGTTCCTCGGCCGCTGCCGTCAGCGCCGTGTGCAGGGCGGCCGCCCCGAGGCCAGCGTCCGGATCGAGGTCCACCAGCCCGAAGCGGCCCGGCTGCTCCGACTGCGCGGTGTGCACGAGGCCCCACGCGGCCGACGCGGGAAGGTCTTCGCCGCTCATCGCACCGCGCGTGACGAAGACGAGCTGCGAACCCGCGAACCGCTCGGTGGCGAGCCAATCCTGCACCAGCGCCAGCGTGCCGGTGCTCAGCGCGTGTGCGGAGTCCACCGGCCGATCGGGATCACCGGCCAGGCAGATCAGGACCACCTCGGGTGCCTCCGCCAGCGAGGCCGCGTCAACGGCTTCGTGCACGGCGGCACCGGAGGTGCGCAGCGCGTCGGCGATGCCGAACGGGTCGGCACCCACCACGGCGACCGAACCCGGCCCCGCGGACGCGGTTTCCGGCAGCGGCGTCCAGTCCACTCCGAACGCCGAGGCCGGATCGGTGCCGCGAAGCTGTGCTTCGGACAACGCACGCGAGACCAGCGACTCGACGGTGGCGACCGGATTCCCGGCCGGATCGGTGACGGTGACCGACATCGTGTCCGCACCGGCCGGCGTCAGCCGGACCCGCAGTGCGGCAGCACCCGCCGCGTGCAGCGAGACCCCCTCCCACGAGAACGGAACCGCGCCGGCACCGCCCTGGTCGACCGCGCGCAGCAGCCACGGGTGCAATGCGGCATCGAGCAGCGCCGGGTGCAGGCCGAACGCGCCCGCGTCCGCCAAGATGTCGTCCGGCAGGTGCACTTCGGCGAAGAGCTCGCCGTCCCGGCGCCACGTCGCCTGCAGTCCCTGGAACGACGGTCCGTACTCGAAGCCGAGACCGGCGAAATTGTCGTAACAGCTCTCGGTCGGGACTGGCTCCGCTCCGGCCGGCGGCCAGACCGCGTCTTGCGCCGCCGGGACGGCCGCGTCGCGGGAGAGGCTGCCCGAGGCGTGCCGCACCCAGGACGCGTCGTCGGATCCGGCGGGGCGGGAGTGGATCAGGATCGGACGGCTGCCCGTTTCGACGGCCGCTCCGACCGATACTCGCAACTCGACCGCGCCGTGCTCGGGCAGGAGCAGCGGCGCTTCGAGTGTCAGTTCCTCGATCCGCGCACAACCCGCCTCGTCGCCCGCCCGGATCGCCAGCTCGGCGAAAGCCGTGCCGGGAAACAAGATCCGGCCCTGGATGACGTGGTCGGCGAGCCATGGCTGGGTGCTCGCCGACAGCCGGCCGGTGAACACCACGCCCGCGTCGTCGGCCAGCGCGACGAAACCGTCCAGCAGCGGATGCCGCGCGGGTGTCAGCCCGACGGAAGCGGCGTCGGCCGGGGCCGGGGCGAGGGTCGGCCAGTAACGCTGATGCTGGAACGGATACGTCGGCAGGTCCACCACCGCACCGGCACCCTCGGGATAGGCCGGAGTCCAGTCCACATCCACGCCGGCCACGTGCAACCGGGCCAAAGCGGCAAGCAACGCGGTGTCCTCGTCCGGCCCTTCCCGCAACGCCGACACCACCATCACCTCGCCCGGACCCACCACATCGAGAACCAACCCCCCGAGCACCCCACCCGGACCCAGCTCCAGAACCGTGTCCACCCCCTCGGCGACCAGCGTCTGGACGCTGTCGGCGAACCGGACCGGCTCCCGCACCTGCGCCACCCAATAGGCCACGGAAGCAAGGTCCGCGACCTGCCCGGTCACCGTCGACACCACCGGAACCCGCGCCCGGCCAAACGACAGGCCCGCAATCGCTCGTTCGAACTCCGCCAGCATCGGGTCCATCAACGACGAATGGAACGCATGGCTCACCCGCAACCACCGCCACCGGCGGCCCTCAAGCCGAACCGCCAGCCCCGCCACCGCAGCCTCCCTCCCCGAAACCACCACCGACTCCGGGCCATTCACCGCCGCGATCGAGACCCCCTCGGCCAGCAACGGCACCACGTCGGCCTCGGCCGCCCCCACAGCCGCCATCACGCCACCGGCGGGCAGCTCCCCCATCAACCTCGCCCGCGCCGACACCAGCACACACGCATCCTCCAGCGACAACACCCCCGCCACATGCGCGGCAGCGATCTCGCCGACGGAATGCCCAGCCACGAAGTCCGGCCGCACGCCGAACGACTCCACCAACCGGAACAACGCCACCTCGACCGCGAACAACCCCAACTGCGCCCACTCAGTCCGGTTCAGCAGCTCCGAGTCCTCGCCCCACATGACTTCCCGCACCGGACAGTCCAGCTGTTCCGCGACCGCGTCGAACGCCGCCGCGAACACCGGAAACCGGCCATACAGCTCCCGGCCCATCCCCAACACCTGCGCACCCTGACCCGGAAACACCACCCCGACCCGGCGCTCCCCCGCCACCCCCTCCACCAACCGCGCACCCACGTCCGCCCCAGCCAGCAGCACCGCGCGATGCTCGAACAAACCCCGCCCCTCGACCAGACCACGACCCACCCCGACCGCCGAAACCCCAGACACGGCAAGAGACTCCAGCCCCCGCACCAACTCCGCGACAGCCGCACCAGACCGGCCCGACACCGGCCACGGCACCACACCCGCGACCTCGACCACCGCACCAGCCTCAACCACCGGCGCCTGCTCCAAAATCACATGCGCATTCGTCCCGCTCAACCCGAACGACGACACCCCAGCCCGACGCACCCGGCCCGTCTCCGGCCACGCCGTCCGCTCCGTCAGCAACGACACCGCACCAGCGGACCAGTCGACCTTCGACGAAGGCTCGGACACATGCAACGTCTCCGGCAACACCCCGTGCCGCATCGCCAGCACCATCTTGATCACCCCGGCCACCCCGGCCGCGGCCTGCGTGTGCCCGATGTTCGACTTGATCCCGCCCAGCCACAACGGAATCTCGCGCTCCTGGCCGTACGTCGCCAGCAACGCCTGCGCCTCGATCGGATCACCCAGCACAGTCCCCGTCCCGTGCGCCTCCACCGCGTCGACCTCCACAGTGGACAGACGAGCGTCCGCCAGTGCCTGGCGGATCACCCGCTGCTGCGCCGGACCGTTCGGCGCCGTCAACCCGTTCGACGCACCATCCTGGTTCACCGCCGAACCCCGCACCACCGCCAGAATCCGATGCCCATTCCGTTCCGCGTCACTGAGTCGTTCGAGGACAAGGACGCCCGCGCCCTCGGACCACCCAGTGCCGTCCGCGTCGTCGGAGAACGCCTTGCACCGGCCGTCCGGAGCCAGCCCGCCCTGCCGGGTGAAACCGGCGAAACCGATCGCCGTCGACATCACCGTCACGCCGCCCGCCAACGCCATCGAGCATTCGCCGGACCTCAGTGCCCGGATCGCCCAATGCAGTGCCACCAGCGACGACGAACACGCCGTGTCCACCGTGACCGCCGGGCCCTCCAAGCCGAACACGTACGAAAGCCGGCCGGACACCACGCTCGCCGCGAGGCCAGTCATTGTGTGGCCTTCCACGTCGTCGCGCGAATCCGCCATCAGACCGGCATAGTCCTGGCCGTTGGTGCCGATGAAAACCCCGGTAGAACTGCCCCGCAACGACGCCGGGTCGATGCCCGCCCGCTCGACCGCTTCCCAGGCCGTTTCCAGCAGAATCCGCTGCTGCGGATCCATCGCCAGCGCCTCGCGCGGCGAGATCCCGAAGAACCCCGGATCGAAACCGGCGACGTCGTCCAGGAATCCGCCCTGCCCGGTCACGCTCGTCCCGCGCCCGGCACCAGCCAGCGCCGCCAGGTCCCAGCCGCGATCCGACGGGAAGTCCGACACCGCGTCGCGGCCCTCGGCGACCAACCGCCACAAATCCTCCGGCGACCCGACCCCACCCGGGAACCGGCAGCCCATCCCGACGATCGCCACCGGCTCGTCGGTCCCGGTACCGGCCGGCCGCGGGGAAGCCGCCCGCGGCTGCCGGTCCTCGCCCAGCAACTCGGTCAGCAGGTGCTCGGCCAGCCCGGCCGGAGTCGGATAGTCGAACACCGCGGTCGAGGTCAGCGCCAAACCCGTGGCGCGGGCGAGCTGGTTGGCCACTTCGACGCCGGTCAGCGAGTCGAACCCGAGATCGCGGAAGGTGGCGCTCGCGTCGATCGCGGCCGCCGAGCCGTGTCCGAGCACGAAGGCGGCCCGCGAGCGAACGAGGTCCAGGACCGCCCCGGACCGGTCGGCGGCGGACAGTTCGGCAAGCCGTTCCCGCAAGCCGGAGCCGGTGAAGCCGGTGTCGTCGGACTCCGGACCAACGCGGCGAGCTTCGGGCAGTTCCGACAACAGCGGGCTCGGCCGCAGTGCCAGCAAAGTGTTCAGCAGCAACGGATCGCGCAAATCAGCGATCACCACGGTCGCCGCGGGCTCGGCGACCGCCCGGCGGAACGCGGCCAGCGCGGGCCCGGGCTCGAGCAGCGATTCGCCCAGCCGCCAGGACCGTCCCTCCGCACGCGCGGCATCGGCCATGCCGCCGCCTGCCCACGCCCCCCACGCAATCGACGTAGCCGCCAAACCCTCACCCCGACGACGCAGCGCCAACGCATCCAACACCGCATTCGCCGCCGCATAACTACCCTGCCCCGGACTCCCCACCGCACCAGCAACCGACGAAAACAACACAAAAAACTCAAGACCCACACCACGAGTCAACTCATCCAACACCAACGCCGACGCCACCTTCGACCGAAACACACCCTCAAACCGCTCCGGCGTCAACCCGTCCAGCACACCATCGTCCACAACACCCGCAGCATGCACCACCCCCCGCAACGGCAACTCCTCCGGAATACCCGCCAACAACTCCCCCACCGCACCACGATCCGACACATCACACGCAACAACACTCACCCGCGCACCCAACGCCTCCAACTCACCCCGCAACCCCGCCACACCCGGCGCCGCCTCACCCCGACGACTCGCCAACACCACATGCTCCGCACCCCGCGCCGCCAAATCACGAGCAACATGCGCACCCAACGCCCCAGTACCACCAGTCACCAACACCGTCCCCGACAACACCCACCCCGACACCCCACCCCCCACCGGGACCGGCACCAACCGACGACCGAACACCCCCCCACCCCGCACCGCAACCTGATCCTCCCCCCAACCCCCCGCCAACACCCCCACCAACCACCGCCCCACACCACCATCAACCACTCCAGGCAAATCCACCAAACCACCCCACCGCTCCGGACACTCCAAAGCAGCCACCCGCCCCAACCCCCACACCCCAGCCTGACCCACACAACCAACCCGATCCCCACCACCCACCGACACAGCACCACACGTCACCGCCCACACCCGCGCCCCACACCCCACATCACCCAACGCCTGCAACAACCCCGCCGTCGCAGCCACCCCGGAGTCGAGGAAAGCCAGCAGGGACACCACACCCGTGAAGCGATCAGGACTCAAGTCCCGCAGCCGCGCGGCAAGTTCAGTTCGCTCGACACCGGTGACGTCCAAACGGACCGCAGCCGCGCCCAGCGCGTCGACCACCGATCCCACCCACTCGTCCTCAGCGTGCGACTCCGGCACAACCACCAGCCAGCAACCGGACAGCACCGGCGCGGCCCGTCGCTCCACCGCAACCCACTTCTCCTGGTACCGCCACGAATCCGCCACGGCGTCGTCCTGGTGCTTCTGGTGCCAGGCCGACAGCGCTGGCACCACCTCCGCCAGCGCCGTCCCGTCGACTCCGAGGTCTCCGGCCAGCACGTCGAGGTCCGCCCGTTCCACCGCAGCCCAGAAGCGATCGCCGGCGTCCGTTGCCCCGGCACCGGACTCCTCGTCGGCTTCGGGCCAGAACCGCTCCCGCTGGAAGGCATAAGACGGCAGTTCGACGATGCGGGCTCCCGAGCCCGCGAAGAACTCCTCCCAGTCGACGCGCGCACCCAGCACATGGGCCGCGGCGAGCGCCACCACGACCGCCTCTTCCTCGTCCTGGTCCTTGCGCAACGCCGGGACCACCGCTGCCTCAGCGGGCAGGCTTTGCCGCGCCATCGCGGAAAGCACGCCGTCCGGGCCGATTTCGAGGAATCCAGCCGCACCTTCGGCGTGCAACGCCGCCACAGCGTCGGCGAACCGGACGGTGCCAGCGACCTGCTGGACCCAGTAGTCCGGGGAACAGGGCAGCTCGGCACCGGCGAGCGCGCCGGTCACCGTCGACACCATCGGGACCGTGGGCGGACGCAGATCGAGTCCTTCGACCACGCGCCGGAACTCGGCCAGCATCGGTGCCATCAACGGCGAGTGGAAGGCGTGCGAAACCGACAGTCGTTTGGTCCGGTGCCCCCGCTCGGCGAGTACCGCCGCGATCGCCGTGACGGAGTCTTCCGATCCGGAGAGCACCACCGCGTCCGGACCGTTGACCGCCGCGATCGAAACCGTGTCCTCCTTGCCCGCCAGCAACGCGGAGACATCGGCTTCGGTCGCCTGAACCGACACCATGGCGCCTCGGCTCGGCAACGCTTGCATCAACCGGGCGCGGGCCGAGACCAGTGCGGCGGCATCGGCGACGGAGAGCACCCCCGCGACGTGTGCGGCGGCGATCTCGCCGATCGAGTGGCCCGCGACCAGGCCCGGTTGAACGCCGAAGGACGCCAAAAGCCGGAACAGCGCGACTTCCACCGCGAACAGCGCGGGCTGCGCCCAGCCGGTCTCGTCGAGCAGACCGGAATCCTCGCCCCAGACGACGTCGCGCAACGGCCGGTCCAGTTCGGCGTCGAGGTGCGCCGCGACCGTGTCGAAAGCCTCGGCGAACACCGGGAACCGGGTGTAGAGCGCCTTTCCCATGCCGAGCCGCTGCGACCCCTGACCGGCGAACAGCATCGCCACTGGACCGGTGACCGCGCTGCCGCGAGCGACCTCGCGCACCCCGGCCTCGCCCGGCAGCAAAGCCGCCCGGTGACCGAACACCGACCGGGTGGCCGCCAGCGAGTAGCCGATATCCCGCGCGGTCAGGTGCGGATTGCGCTCGGCGAACGCCGTGAGCCGGTCGATCTGGGCCGACAGCGCCGCCTCGGTCTTCGCCGACACCAGCCACGGAACCAGCCGCGGCGAGTCGGGTACCTGCTCGTGCGCCGGGGCTTCCTCCGACTCGGGAGGTTCTTCGACGATCACGTGCGCGTTGGTGCCGCTGATCCCGAACGACGAGATCCCCGCCCGGCGAAGGCCGGCGCTTTCCCATGCCGCCGGTTCGGCGAGCAGCGCGGCCGAACCCGCCGACCAGTCCACCCGGGACGACGGAGTTCCGAGGTTCAGCGTGCGCGGCAGTTCCCCGCGGTGCATCGCCATGATCATCTTGATCACGCCCGCGACCCCACCGGCCGCCTGCGAGTGGCCGAGGTTCGACTTGACCGACCCGAGCCACAGCGGGCGTTCCCGGTCCTGCCCGTAGGTCGCGAGCAGTGCTTCGGCCTCGATCGGGTCCCCGAGGGCGGTTCCGGTTCCGTGCGCCTCCACGGCGTCGACCTCGGACGGTGACAAGCCCGCGCCCGCCAGCGCGGTCTGGATCACCCGCTGCTGCGCGGAGCCGTTCGGAGCAGTGAGCCCGTTCGACGTCCCGTCGGAGTTCACCGCGCTGCCGCGAAGCGTGGCGAGGACGCGGTGGCCATGGCGGCGCGCGTCGGAAAGCCGCTCCAGCACGAGCATTCCGGCGCCTTCGGACCAGCTGGTGCCGTCGGCGTCCTCGGAAAACGACTTGCACCGGCCGTCCGCGGCCAGGCCGCCCTGCTTGCTGAACTCCACGAACATCGACGGCTCGGCCAGCACTGCGACGCCGCCCGCCAGGGCGAGCGAGCACTCCCCGAGCCGCAGCGACTGCGCGGCCGTGTGCAAAGCGACCAGCGACGACGAACACGCGGTGTCGACAGTCAGCGAAGGTCCTTCGAGCCCGAACGTGTAGGAAATCCGGCCGGACAGCACACTGCTGGTGTTCCCGGTCAGCACAAAGCCTTCCGCGCGGTCGGCCTCGGTCAGCAGCGACGCGTAGCCGCTGCTCGCCGCGCCGACGAACACGCCGGTGGAGGTTCCGGCAAGGGTTTCGGGAACGATGCCCGCGGCTTCGAACGCTTCCCACGCCACTTCGAGCAGGATCCGCTGCTGCGGATCGGCGGCCAGCGCCTCGCGCGGGCTCATCCGGAAGAACTGGGCGTCGAACTCGGCCGCGTCGGCGAGGAAGCCGCCGCTGCGGGTGATCGACGTGCCGGGCCGGACGCCGTCCGGGTCGTAGAGGCCGGCCAGGTCCCAACCCCGGTCGGCGGGGAAGTCGCCGATCGCGTCGCGGCCGGACGCGACGAGGTCCCACAGATCCTCGGGCGAGCGCACGTCGCCGGGATAGCGGCAGCTCATTCCGACCACGACGATCGGGTCCGTGCTCGCGGCGGCCGCGGCGGACCGGGCGGACCCAGCGGTGCCATCGGCGGCGCTGGTAGTGCCGGTCCCGTCGGCTCCGTCGTTCCCGGTCAGCCCGGCGAGCAGATGGGCAGCCAGCGCGCGCGGGGTCGGATGGCTGAAGACCGCGGTCGGGCTGAGCGGGAACCCGGTCGCCCCGGAGAGCTTGTTCCGCAGTTCCACCGAGGTCAGCGAGTCGAAGCCCATTTCCTTGAACGCGCGGCCCGGTTCGACCTCGCCGCCGTGCCGGTAGCCCAGCACAGCGGCCGCCTCCTGCTGGATCAGCTCGATCAGCAGGCGCTCCCGCTCGGGTCCGGGCGCGTCGCGAAGGCGCGCGGCCAGCGGTGCCGCGGCACTGGACCCCGCAGCGGCCGAGCGGCGGACCCGGGCCTGGACAAGTCCGCGGAAAACGTGCGGGACCGGCTCGCGATGCCGCGACAGGTCGACCGTCGCCGCGACGACCATCGGAGTGACGGAGCCGAGTGCGGCATCAAACAGCGACAGCGCCCGTTCCGCCGGCAGCGCGGGAAGTCCTTCCCTGGCCATCCGCGCGAAGTCGGCCTCGGTCAGCGCGGCGGTCATCCCGCGGTCCGGTTCCCAGGCGCTCCACGCGATCGCGGTTGCCGGGAGGCCGAGCGCGCGGCGGTGCTGGGCCAGCGCGTCGAGTCCGGCGTTGGCGGCCGCGTAGTTGCCCTGCCCGGCGCTGCCCAGGGCACCGGCGACTGAGGAGAACAGGACGAACGCGGCCAGGTCCTGATCGGCGGTGAGTTCGTGCAGGTGCCAGGCGGCATCTAGTTTCGGGGCGAGCACGGTGTCGAAGCGGTCCGTGGTGAGCGAGCCCAGCATGGCGTCGTCGACCACGCCTGCCGCGTGGATCACCGCGGTCAGCGGATGCGCGTCGGGCAGATCGGACAGCAACGCCGCGACAGCCCCGCGATCGGCTACGTCGCAGGCGACCGCCGATGCGACCGCACCGGCCCCTTCCAGTTCGGCGAGCAGTTCCCGCGCGCCTTCGGCTTCAGGGCCGCGCCGGCTCGCCAGCACCAGGTGCCGCACCCCGTGCCCGGTGACCAGATGACGTGCGAGCAGCCCGCCGAGCCCGCCGGTGCCGCCGGTGATCAGGACCGTGCCGTCCGGGTCCCAATCCCGCGGCATCCGGAGCACGACCTTGCCGACGTGCCGGGCCTGGCTCAGGTACCGGAACGCTTCCGGCGCGCGCCGCACATCCCAGGTTTTCACCGGCAGCAACGACAGCGCTCCGGAGGCGAACAGCTCCACCAGCGCGGCCAGCATTTCCTGGATCCGGTCCGGCCCGGCTTCGGCCAGGTCGAAGGCCCGGTAGTCGACCCCGGCGGGCCGGCGGACGTCAGTCTTGCCCATTTCGAGGAACCGGCCGCCGGTGGCGAGCGTGCGCAGCGACGCGTCCACGAACCGGCCCGCGAGCGAGTTCAGCACTACGTCGACGCCGCGACCGCCGGTGACGTCGAGGAAGCGCTGTTCGAAGTCGGTCGTGCGGGAGGAGGCGATGTGATCCTCGGGCACGCCGAGCGCGCGGAGGGTGTCCCACTTGCCTTCGCTCGCCGTCGCGAAGACCTCGGCACCGAGGTGCCTCGCGTACTGGATCGCCGCCATGCCCACGCCGCCCGCGCCGGAGTGGATCAGCACGGTCTCGCCCGCGCGGAGTGAGGCGAGGTCGGTCAAGGCGTAGTAGGCGGTCAGGAAAACCAGCGGGGTGGCCGCGGCGTCCTCGTCGGACCAGGAGGCGGGCACCTTGATCAGGAATCGCTCATCGACCACGGCATCGGGACCGAACGCACCGTCGAGCATGCCCAGCACTCGGTCGCCCGGTTGGAGGTCGCCCACCAGCGGCCCGGTTTCGGCCACGACTCCGGCCGCTTCCGCGCCGAGCGGACCCGGGTCGCCCGGGTACTTGCCGAGCGCGTTGAGCACGTCGCGGAAGTTCACCCCGGCCGCGGTGACCCGCAGCCGCACTTCCCGGTCCGACAGCGGCGCGTCCCTCCCGGCGACGGGAGACAGGGTCAGCTCGTCCATGCTTCCCCGGCGCGGAGTGTCCAGCCGCCACGGCATCCCGCCCGCTGGCGGCAGCAGACCGGCGGCCGCGGATCCGGCGAGCCGCGCCAGCCGGGCCACCCGGACCGCGCCGCTCCGAACGACCGCCTGCGGCTCACCGGAAGCCAGCAGCCCGGCCAAAACTGCGGCCGAGGTGCTGACCGGACTTTCCGCATCGAAGTCGACGAGGACGAGCCGTCCCGGGTTTTCCGCTTGCGCCGACCGGATCAGGCCCCAGACCGGCGCGGCGGCCGGATCAGCGAGCGGTTCGCCCATGGCCTGCACCGCGCCGCGGGTCACGACCGCCAGGCGCGTATCTCCGAACCGCGGGTCCGCCAGCCAGGTCTGCACCGTCGCAAGGGTCTCCGCAAGCACTGCCCGGCTGCCGTTCGTCCCGTCGACGGGCAGCACGAACAATTCAGCACCGTCAACCGACGGATTCTTCGAGCTCTCCACTGAATGCGCGGCCTCGCGCAAACCGTTCGCCACGTCGTAGCGGTCCGCGCCGAGCACGGTGAAACAGTCCTGCAGCTCCGGATCAACCGACAGCGGAGTCCAGTCCAAGGTCCAAAGATGGTCGAAGGCCTCCTCGCCGGACGGTTCGAACGACGGCGGGCGCAGCACGAGCGATTCCACCGAAAAAACCGCTGTGCCAACAGGATCAGTGGCCTGGATCTGGATCGCGTCGTCGCCGACCGGACGCACGGATACCCGCAGCGCGGACGCGTTGGTGGCGTGCAGCGCGACGCCGGTCCAGGAGAACGGCACGGTCGGCTGGCCCGGGTCGTTCGAGCCGGCGAGCGCCGGGGCGTGCAGAGCCGCGTCCAGCAAAGCCGGATGCAGCCCGAAAGCATCGTCCAGGCCGGAGTCCGGCAGCCGGACCTCGGCGAAGACCTCGTCGCCGCGCTGCCACGCGGCCGTCAGCCCGCGGAACGCCGGACCGTAGTCGAAACCGGCCCGCGCCAGGCTTTCGTAGCATCCGGACAGGTCGACCGCCGTCGCGCCGTCCGGCGGCCAGACGCGTTCGGCCTCGACCGCTGGCGCGCCCGGCGCGAGAAAGCCGGTCGCATGCCGGGTCCAGGGTGCCGTCGCCGCTTTGCGCGCGTGGATCGCGACTGTCCGGGCACCGGCTTCGTCGGGCGCGCCGACGGTCACCTGCACCTGGACGCGGTCCTGCGCACCGAGCACGAGCGGCGTTTCCAGCACCAGCTCCGACAGCAGGTCGCAGCCGGTTTCGTCCCCGGCGCGCAGGGCGAGTTCCACCAGCGCGGTCCCCGGCACGACGATCCGGCCGAGGACCCGGTGGTCGCCCAGCCAAGTGTGGACGGGCCGGGAAACGCGGCCAGTGAACACCGTCTCTCCGGTCGCGGCCAGTTCGACAGCGGTGTCCAGGATCGGGTGATCCACCGCGGACTCGGCCGGAGCCGGATCGCAGCCGGTCCAGAACCGGCTGCGCTGGAAGGGATAGGTGGGAAGATCGATCCGGCGTGCGCCCCGGCCGGCGAAGAACAACGACCAGTCCGGTCCTGCGGCGCGCACGTGCAGGGCGGCAACCGCGGCGACGATCGCGGCGGCCTCGTCCTCGCCGCCGCGCAACGCCGGGGCCGCGAAGGTGTCCCCGTCCGACAAGATCCCGGCGACCATCCCCGACAGCACTGCGCCAGCCCCGAGTTCGAGTACCGAGGTGACGCCTTCTGCGCCCAAGGTTTCGACTGCGTCGGAGAACCGCACCGCCTCGCGGGCCTGGCGCACCCAGTATCCTGGCGAGCCGAGGTCGCCGGGCCCGCTGAGCGCGCCCGTCACGGTGGAGACGATCGGCAACTGCGGCTCCCGGTAGGCCAGCACTTCGGCGACCCAGCCGAGTTCGTCCAGTGCTGGCTCCATCAGCGACGAGTGGAACGCGTGGCTCACCCGCAACGGGGTGCACTTCATCCCCTGCGCGGACAACTTTTCCGTCAGCGTAAGCAGTTCGGTTTCGGGTCCGGAAAGGACAGTGGCTTCCGGACCGTTGACCGCGGCGACGCCGACCGCGCCGGAAAGGAACTCGCGAACGCGAGTCTCGGCCGCGCGCACGGCGACCATCGCGCCCCCGGCGGGCAGGTCCTGCATCAGACGGCCGCGGTGGACGGCGAAGGCGGCCGCGTCTGGCAGCGACCAGATCCCGGCGACGTGCGCCGCGGCGATCTCGCCGATCGAATGTCCGGTGACGACGTCCGGCCGCACCCCCCACGACTCCAGGAGCCGGAAAAGCGCGACCTGGAAAACGAACAGCGCCGGCTGGGCATACGCGGTCTGGTCGAGCAGCGCAGCTTCGGCGGTGTCGGGCTCGGCGAACACGACGGACTTCAGCGGCCGGTCGAGATGCAGGTCCGTGTGGGCGCAGGCCGCGTCGAACGCCTCGGCGAACGAGGGGAACGCGACGTACAACCCGCGCCCCATGCCCAGCCGCTGCGCGCCCTGGCCGGGAAAGACGAACGCGAGCCGCCCGTGCTGCGCGACGCCTTCCCGGACAGCCTCGTGCGGTTCACCGTCGGCCAGCGCGTCGAGACCGGCGAGGCCGCTGTCCACGACCGCGGCCCGGTACGGGAGCCCGGCCCGGCCGCAGGCGGCCGAGAACGCGACGTCCAGCGGCCGGGCGTCGGACAGCAGCACGTCACGCACCGCGGAGGCTTGAGCGCGCAGGGCTGACCGGCTGCGCGCCGAGAGCACTAACGGCACCGGGCCGCCCGGTCCGGCGGCGCAGTCCTCCTCGGGCTCCGGCGCGGCGGGCGCTTGTTCGAGAACCAGGTGGGCGTTGGTGCCGCTGAACCCGAACGACGACACCGCACACCGCCGCGGCCTCCCGCGGTCGGGCCAGATCTGTTGCCGGGTGAGCAGCGAGACGGTACCCGCAGTCCAATCCAGGTGCGGTGTGGGCGGATCCGCGTGAAGCGTCTGGGGCAGCACGCCCGCGCCCATCGCCGCGATCATCTTGATCACGCCGAGCACGCCGGACGCGGCTTGCGGGTGTCCGATGTTCGATTTGACCGAGCCCAGCAGCAGCGGCTGCCCGGCTTCCCGGCCCACGCCGTAGACGGCCTGGAGCGCAGCTCCTTCGATCGGGTCGCCGAGCGGGGTCCCGGTTCCGTGCGCCTCCACCGCGTCCACTTCGGACGGCTCGAGACCGGCGTCGGACAGTGCCTGCCGGATGACCCGTTGCTGCGCCAGCCCATTCGGGGCGAGGAGCCCCGCACTGGCCCCGTCGGAATTGACCGCCGAGCCCCGTAGCACCGCGAGGATCCGGTGGCCGCGGGCCTGCGCCGTGGACAGCCGTTCCATGAGCAGCAGCCCGGCGCCCTCGCTCCACCCGGTGCCGTCGGCGCCCGCCCCGAACGCCTTGCAGCGCCCGTCTTCGGACAGGCCGCGCATCCGGCTGTAGGCCATGAACGAGCCCGGAGTGGCCATCACCGCGACGCCACCGGCGATCGCCTGGTCGCATTCGCCCTGCCGCAGCGCCTGCGCGGCGACGTGCAGCGCCACCAGCGACGAGGAACAGGCCGTGTCGATCGTGAGGGCGGGACCGTGCAGGCCGAACTCGTAGGCGATCCGGCCGGAAGCGACGCTGCCCGCGGTGCCGGTGACCAGGTGACCTTCCGCTCCGTCGCGCGCGCCCTGCATGCCGGGTCCGTACTCGTGGTCCTCCACCCCGACGAACACTCCAGCCGCGCTTCCGCCGACCGACAGCGGATCGATCCCGGACCGCTCGAACAACTCCCACGCGAGTTCCATCAGCACGCGCTGCTGGGGATCCATCGCGTGCGCCTCGCGCGGCGAGATCCCGAAGAATTCCGCATCGAATTCGGTCGCGCCGGTCAGGAAGCCGCCGCTGCGGGTGTAGGTCCGGCCCGCCCGGTCGGGGTCGGGGTCGTAGATTCCTTCGAGATCCCAGCCGCGGTCTTCGGGAAAACTCCCTACCACGTCCCGGCCTTCGAGCAGGAGCTGCCAGAGGTCGTCCGGAGAGAACACTCCGCCGGGCGCACGGCAGGCGGCGCCGACGATCACCACCGGATCGTCGGCACCGGCGCGGCCGCCCGGCAGCACCGGCGCCTCCGGCTGCTCGCCCAGCAGGCGGACGGCAAGGCATTGGGCAAGACCGCTCGCGGTCGGGTGGTCGTAAAGGTCGGTGAGCGGGAAGGAAACCCCGAGTTCGGTCTGGACCAGCCGATGCAGCTCGGCCGCCGACAACGAGTCGAGGCCCAGGTCGGCGAAGCGGCGAAGCGGATCCCCGACCTCCGAGCGGCCGACGCCCAACGCCGTCGCGGCAGCGCGCTGGACCGTCGCGAGGAGCTTTCGCACGACGTTGTCGCGACTGTCGCGCGAACCGGACGACAACAGCTCACTCACTGCTTCGGGAACGCCGGTGGAGCCCTCGCCCGGCATCTCGCCGACGGAGGACACATTGCAGGCTTCGCTCGTCATCTCGCCGTGCCACCAACCTTAGGCCCCTGGTTCGAAACTGGCATCGGCCCGATCGTAAGAGCCCGCAGTCTGTACTTTTTCCTAGAGCACCGGCGGAATTGCCCCGCCCCGACCGGGCCGCCGGCGATTGTCTGGGGATTTCCCTCGATCCGCTGGGGGACGCTTCGGCGGCACCAGGCCGTGCGGCGTCTGCCGCGTTCTCCCCGGGGAGGCAACCGAAATGACCCTGACCGGCCGGAGCCCGATCACCATGTTCGGACCGGACTTCCCCTTCCCCTACGACGACTGGCTGCGCCACCCGGCCGGGCTCGGCAGGTTGCCCCGCCACCGCCTCGGCACCCCGGTGGCGGTGGCGGGCGGCGGGATCTCCGGCCTGGTCGTCGCATACGAACTCATGAAACTGGGCCTGCGGCCGGTGCTCTACGAGCCGGGCGAACTGGGCGGGCGGATGCGCTCGGTCCCGTTCGAGGGCCATCCGGACTCGCTGGCCGAACTGGGCGCGATGCGGTTCCCGACCTCGGCGAGCACCCTGTTCCACTACCTCGGCCTGCTCGGGCTGAAGACCCGGCCGTTCCCTAACCCGCTCGCGCCGGGCACCCCGAGCACGGTGCTGGACCTCGGCGGGGTCGTGCACCACGTGCGGACCGCCGACGAACTGCCCGCTGCCTACCTCGAAGTCGGCGACGCGTGGGAAAAGGCGCTGCAGGACGGCGCGGAACGGTCCTCGGTGGAGGACGCGATCCGCCGCCGCGACGTACCCGCGCTCAAATCGGTCTGGAACCGGCTGGTCGCCGAGCTGGACGACCAGTCGTTCTACGGTTTCCTGGCCGCCTCGTCGGCGTTCGAATCCTTCCGCACCAGGGAGGTCTTCGGGCAGATCGGCTTCGGCTCCGGCGGCTGGGACACCGACTTCCCGAACTCGATCCTGGAGGTCCTGCGGGTGGTCTGCACCCACGCCGACGACGACCAGGTGAGCATCCTCGGCGGGGCCCAGCAGCTGCCCGTCGGCCTGTGGACCCACCCGCCGGAGAACCTCGCGCACTGGCCGGCCGGGACGTCCTTGTCGTCGCTCAACGCGGGCGCCGTCCGCCCGGCGGTGACCCGGCTGAGCCGTTCCGGCGAGGCCATCACCGTCGAGGACAGTTCCGGCGAACGACGCGATTTCGCCGCGGTCGTGTTCACCCCGCACGTGTGGACCCTGCTCGGCCAGGTCGACTGCGCACCGGAACTGCTCAGCGTCCCGCAATGGACGGCGGTCGAGCGCACCCACTACATGAACGCCTCCAAACTGTTCGTCCTCGCCGACCGGCCGTTCTGGCGCGACCCCGACCCGGTCACCGGCCGGGACACGATGGGCATGACCCTCACCGACCGTATCCCGCGCGGGGTCTACCTCTTCGACGACGGACCGCAACGGCCGGCGGTGATGTGCCTGTCCTACAGCTGGAACGACGATTCGGCCAAGATGGGCCCGTTGGACGACGCCCAACGGCTCGCGATCGTCCTGCGGCAGCTCAAAGCGATCTACCCGGACGTCGACATCGCCTCGCACATCGTCGCCGGGCCGATCAGCGTCACCTGGGAACGGGAACCGCACTTCATGGGCGCGTTCCGCGCCAACCTGCCCGGCCACTACCGCTACCAGCGGCGGCTGTACACCCAGTTCATGCAGCGCGGCCTGCCCGCCGCGCAACGCGGGTTTTTCCTCTCCGGCGACGACATCTCGTGGACCGCGGGATTCGCCGAGGGTGCCGTGACGACCGCTCTCAACGCTGTCTGGGGCGTGCTGGACCACCTCGGCGGAGCCACCCACCCGGGCAATCCCGGGCCTGGGGACCGGTTCGCCGAACTCGCCCCGGTGGAGCTGCCCTACTGAACCGCTGCGGAGGCCGGCCCGCCGAGCCACCTGAACCTGCCTCGCCAGGCCGTACTCGAGCCAACCGTCCGGCATCGCCGGGCAGGGGCACGCACCCCTGCCCGGCGCCTGGCTCACACCGACGCCGCCAGCTCCGCCAACCGCTTGCTGTCGGGTTTTCCGTTCCCGTTGAGAGGAAAACTCTCGACGACGGCCATCCGGCCCGGCACCTCGTAGTCGGCCAGCGCCGCTCTGGCCACCGCGCGCCAGTGGTCCAATCCCCTGGCCTCGTCGTCCTGAACGAAGGCGATCAGCTCGCTGCCGATGCGCTCGTTCGGGATCGCGATGATCTTGGCGACGCACCCGGCCTCCGCCAGCCGGCGTTCGATCATCTCCGGGTAGAGCGTGTAGCCCATCCTGTGGACGGCGCGTTTGCGGCCGAGGATGCACAGGCTCCCGTCCTCGGTCAGCCGGCCGAGGTCCCCGCTGCGGTACCAGCCCTTCGCCGCCGGTTCGATCTCACCGTCCTCGCCGAGGTAGCCGGTCATGATGTCCGGGGTGTCCACCAGGACCTCGCCCGCTTCGCCCGCCGGCAGCTCGGCGCCCTCGTCGTCCACCACGGCCAGCCGAACGCCCTCGACCGCCCGCCCGCAGGCGACCGGGTTGTCCAGCGTCGCGAAGGCGACGTTGCCCAGTTCAGTGCTGCCGTAGCTGTCGAGCAGGCAATGCCCGGTTTCTTCGGTGTAGCGCTCCGACAGGCCCGGATCCAGCGGCGCGGCACCGGAGCAGAGCATCCGGGACTCGGCGAGCACCCGCAGCAGCTCAGGCCGCTGCCGGGCGATGTTGAGCATGCTGCGGTAGGTCGCCGGGGTGGCATCGAACACCGTCGCCCCGCACCGGCCCGCCATCCGCAGCGCGTGGTCGAGCCGCCGGTAGGGAGCGACCACCAGCGAGCACCGGGCGAGCCACGCAATCAGCACCATGGACAGCCCGTACTGGTGCGAAAACGGCAGCAGCGGCACGAGCACGTCGCTCTCGACGTGCCCGACCTGCTCGAGGTTGCGGCGCAGGTTGTCGAGGAACGAGCCGCCGGTCTTGACGATCGCTTTCGGCACGCCGGTCGAGCCGGAGGAGAACATGACCAGGCCGTCGGGAAGCTCCCGCCACGGCTGGACGTCCAGGTCCGCGGCGGTCGCGCTGCGGCCCGCGGAGTACAGCTGAAGTTCGTAGGTCGTGTAGCACGGGACCTCGAGGGCGGGCAGCACGGTTTCGTCGCCCGCGACACAGAATTCGACGCGCGCCTGGTCGATCAGGCGCGTGGTGGTCTCGGCCCGCTCCTGGTGGTCGATGAGCACGATCGACGCGCCAAGGTGCATCAGCGCGAGCAGCGCTGTCGCGTAGCCCGCCGAGTTCTCCGATTTCAGCAGCACCCGGGTGGACCGGCGCACTCCGCGGTCCCGCAGTTCGGCCGCCATCCGTACCGCGTCGGCTTCCCATTCCCCCAGAGTTCGGACGCTGTCCGGACCGCACAACTTCGCCATGGTCGAACCTCTTTCCTCCGTGTGAGCGGGTCGGCCCGGCGCTCCGAGGCGGCCCGGTGCCCAGGGTCCACGCCCGCCTTCCAGGAAACCCCCAGAAATTCCGGTCCAGGGGGAGCGCGCGTCGACATTAGTGATTTCCTTGGCTTCTCCGTGAGACAAAGACCATGCGTCGCAACGGAACCCCCACCCGCGCACCGCGGAAAGGCAGCCCATGGATTCGCCCCGACGGCCGATTCTCTTCGTCAGCTCTCCCGAAAGCGGTCTGCTCAACCCGATGCTGACCCTCGCCGCGGAACTGTCCGGCCGCGGCGTCGAAAACCTCTGGTTCGCCACCGACGAACCCCGCCGCGCCGAAATCGAAGGAATCGGCTCCGGAACGCCGGTGGAATTCGCCTCGCTCGGCGAGGTGGTGCCCGAGATGTCCGCGGTGACCTGGGACGACGAAACCTACCGCGCGGTGACCCAGTCCTCGCGGTTCAAGGCCCACCGCGCGGTCCTGCGCCACACCGTCGATCCGGAGCTGCGCGTGGGCAAGTACCGCGCGCTGGAAGCCGCGGTCGACAAGATCGGCCCGGCGCTGATGGTGATCGAAAGCCTGAGCCTGTTCGCGGTCGAACTGGCGATCACCAGGAAGATCCCGTTCGTCCTGAGCGTCCCGTTCATGCCCAGCAACGTGCTCACCTCCCACACGCCGTTCTCGAAGAGCTACACGCCTTCGGGGTTCCCGGTGCCGCATTCAGGGCTCCCCTATCGGATGAGCCTGACCCAGCGCATCGAGAACCGGCTTTTCAAGCTGCGCACGTTCGCCATGTTCCTCGCGCCGAGCATGGCCAAAGTGGTCGCCAAAGACGGCCCGATCCGGGCGGAGCTCGGCATCGCGCCCGAGGCGCGCGGGCAAATGGCCCGCATCGACGCGGCGGAAACGGTCCTGGTGTACTCGGTCCCGGAGCTGGACTATCCCTTCCCGGTGCCGGCGAAGATGCGACTGGTGGGCGCGCTGGTGCCGCCGTTGCCGCAGGCCCCGGACGACCGCCAGGTCTCCGCATGGCTCGACGGCCAGGATTCCGTGGTCTACATGGCTTTCGGCACAATCACCCGGCTGACCCACGACCAGGTCCGCGGGCTGGTCGAGGTCGCCCGCCGGCTCGAAGGACGCCACCAGGTGCTCTGGAAGCTCCCGGAGGCACAGCAGGAGTACCTGCCGCCGGTCGGGCAGCGGCCCGCCAACCTGCGGATCGAAAGCTGGCTGCCCTCACAGCTCGACGTCCTCGCCCACCCCAGCGTCAAGGTGTTCTTCACCCACGCCGGCGGAAACGGCTACCACGAAGGGCTGTACTTCGGCAAGCCCCTCGTGGTGCGCCCGTTGTGGGTCGACTGTCACGACCAGGCGGTCCGGGGCGAGGACTTCGGTGTGAGCCTCACCCTCGACCGGCCCGAGACGATCGACCCCGACGACGTGGTCGACAAGCTCACCAGGGTGATCGGCACCAGCTCCTTCCGGGAGCGGGCCGAGCATTTCGCCGCGCTGCAACGGGAGGCGGGCGGGCGCGAGGCGGCGGCCGACGCCGTTCTCGCCTCCCCCGCCCTGCGCTGACCGGCCCGGAAGAAACAGGGAGACGATGACCATCACCTACCCGGTTTCCCAGCCCTGGCTCGAAGGGCGCGAACTGGACTACGTCACTCAGACCGTCAGCGACGGATGGCTCTCTTCCCAGGGACCGTTCGTCGCCCGGTTCGAGCAAGCTTTCGCCGACTACAACGGGATCGCCCACGGGGTCGCCTGTTCGTCAGGGACCACGGCGCTGACCCTCGCACTGCGGGCGCTGGGCATCGGTCCCGGCGACGAAGTGATCGTCCCGGAATTCACCATGATCGCCTCGGCGTGGGCGGTGACCTACACCGGAGCAACGCCGGTCTTCGTCGACTGCGGCGACGATCTCAACATCGACGTGACGCTGATCGAAGAGAGAATCACCTCGCGCACGAAGGCGATCATGCCCGTCCACATTTACGGGCGGCGCTGCGATATGGACGCGATCATGGCGCTGGCCCACGACTACAACCTGCGGGTGGTCGAGGATTCGGCTGAAGCGCACGGCGTCCGCCCGGTAGCGGACATCGCGTGTTTCTCCCTCTTCGGCAACAAGATCATCACCTCTGGCGAAGGCGGGATCTGCCTGACCGCCGACCCGCGCCTGGCCGGTCAGCTGAAACACCTGCGCGGAATGGCGTTCGACCCCGGGCACACCTTCCTGCACAAGAAACTCGGCTACAACTTCCGCATGACGAGCATGCAGGCCGCCGTCGCCCTCGCCCAGACCGAGCGGATCGGCGAGATCCTCGCCCTGCGCCGGGCCATCGAGAAACGCTACGACGACGCGCTCGCCGGGATCGACGGGATCACCCTGATGCCCGCACGCGACGTGCTGTGGATGTACGACCTGCGCGCGCAACGCCGCGAACAGCTGCGCGAGTTCCTCGCCGCGGCGGGGATCGAAACCCGGCTGTTCTTCAAGCCGATGAGCAGGCAGCCCGGATACCTCGACCCGAACTGGCCCTCGCTCAACGCCAGCCGGTTCAGCGAGGACGGCTTCTACCTGCCGACCTACACCGGGCTCACCGAAGCCGACCAGGCCTTCATCACCGGGAAGGTCCGCGAGTTCTTCGCCGCGGCCTGAGCCCGCGGCGCCCGGCCGGCCCGACCAACCAGGGAATGCGCACATGACGAGTACCGAGAGCACGATCGACTTCCCGTCCAGGCGGCCCGGATGTCCCTTCCCGCCGCCCGAGTACGCGGACATCCGCTCACGTCCGGGGCTGGTCAAGACTTCCCTCGGCGGCGGCGCGACGGTCTGGCTGGTCAGCAGGCACCAGGACGTCCGAGCTTTGCTCACCGACCCGAAGATCAGCTCCGACCCGTCCCATCCCGGTTTCCCGAGCTTCGGCCGGACCGGCGGCGTGCCCGCCCGGGACCAGGTGCCGGGCTGGTTCGTCGGGATGGACCCGCCCGAGCACGGCCGGTTCCGCAAGACGCTGATCCCGGAATTCACCGTGCGCAAGATCAAGGAGCTGCAACCGGAGATCCAGCGCGTCGTCGACGGGCGCATCGACGCCATGCTCGCGGCGGGCAGCACGGCCGACCTGGTGTCCGACTTCGCGCTGCCGGTGCCCTCGCTGGTGATCACGGCGCTGCTCGGCGTTCCCTACGCCGACCACGAGTTCTTCGAGGCCAAGACCCGCGTGCTGGTCAGCTTCGCCTCGACCGACGACGAGCGCGAGGACGCCGGGAAGCAGATCCTCCGTTACCTCACCCGCCTCATCGCGATCAAGCAGCAGCGGCCCGCGGACGACTTGCTCAGCCGGCTGCTCGCCGCCGGGGCCATCACGCCGCAGGAACTGTCCGGGGTGGCGATGCTCCTGCTGATCGCGGGCCACGAAACGACCGCCAACAACATCTCCCTCGGCGTGATCACCCTGCTGTCGAACCGGGAATGGATCGGCGACGACCGGATCGTCGAAGAACTCCTGCGGCTGCACTCGGTCGCCGACCTGGTCGCACTCCGGGTGGCGATCGAGGACGTGGAGATCGGCGGCGAGCTGATCAAAGCAGGCGAGGGCATCCTCCCCTTGGTCGCCGCGGCGAACCACGACGACGGCGCGTTCGCCTGCCCGGCACAGTTCGACCCGGCGCGCGCCGCCCGCCACCACGTCGCGTTTGGCTACGGCGTGCATCAATGCCTGGGCCAGAACCTGGTCCGGGCCGAGATGAGCACTGTCTACCGGACGCTGTTCGAGCGGATCCCGACGCTGGAGATCGACGCGCCGCTGGAGGAACTGCCGTTCAAGTACGACGGCGTCCTGTTCGGGTTGCATTCCTTGCCGGTCAGGTGGTGAGCCTGTTCCTGGTGCGGTCATTTCGATTCGACGTTCTTGCCGGTGCGGCGTTCGCGGTCCGCTGCCGCGAATCCGCCTGAGCGGCCGAAGCCGCCCCGGCCGCCGACGCGCTCGGCATCTTCGCTCGCCGCACGTGACCAGGCGGTCAGGAGAGGGATTGCCTTAAGGCGCCCGAGGATTCCGCACGCGTCGAGCGCGCCGGGCGGGGCGAAGGCCGGCTGAGTGCAGCAGACTTCACCGGGCCAGCGCCCGGTTAGCGGTGCGGTGCGGAAAGACAATGGGACAGCCGCGCACTGCGCGGATTCCTTCTCCACCGCGTTCACGCAGCTATCCACCTCAGCACCGCTGTGTGAACGCCTCGGCGTCCCAGCACAGCCGGGTCCAGCACGGCGAACACGCCGCGGCCGGATGGCACGATTCTCTGCTCTGCCACGGGAGCACCACCGACCTGCCGGTCAGCACCGGCTGTCGTCGGGTGCGCCTTCCCGGGCCGGACCACCCCAGCCAGCCGGCACGTGCCGAGGGCGGAGTGGGCTGGGCAGAGGAACAGCGGAGCCGGGCCACCTCCGTCAGTTCGGGCCGGCCCCGGGCCGGAAAGCCCGGGGCCGCCCGAACCGCGGCCTCAGCGAGCCGAGCCGAGAGAGCCCAGCCACTCCTCCAGCACCGCGGCGGTCGTCGCGGAATCCTCCATCGCCAGCGAGAAGTGGTCCGCTTCGATCGTTCGCACCGTGTCCGCCCGTACTGGGTTCTCGCCGCTCGACTCTGCTCCCGCCAGCTGTTCCGCGCAGCGGACGAGCAGTGTCGGCGCGGTCGTCGGCGGGAGTTCCAAGTCGGCGATCATGCTGAACCAGTGGCTCATCGCCGACAGGCGGGCGCTGGTCAGGGTTACCGAGCTGGATTCCATGCCGGACAGGTAGTTGCGGGTGATCTCGTCGAAGTCGACGGCCTCGCCGCCGCGGTGGCGCATGCTCAGGGTGTCGAGCATGGCCACCCCCTCCGGGCGGATTCCCCAGGTGTTCTCCAGCACTCCGGCGACCGCGCAGGCGAGCGCTCCGGCCGAAGAGTGCCCGACCAGGACGAACGGTGCGCCGCCGCTGGCGGTCAGTGCGCATTCGGCGATCACCCGCGACGACGCCGCGGGGGTGGCGGGCAGGCGCTCTCCCGAGGCGAAGCCGATCAGCGGGAGCGCCGCCAGTCCGCGGTTGCCCCGGAACTGGGCTGCGAGGCGCGCGTACTGGTGGACGCCACCGGTCACCACCGGGGAGCTGATGCAGATCAGCATCGGCTCGCCGGGTCCTTCGGACAGGGTGACCGGGAGCGGAAGTTCATCCAGTTCGGCCGGGGTCTGGAAGGTCTGCCGCAGGGCGGCGACGGCCTTCAGCAGCCCCATGCTTTCCGGCACCCGGCCCGCTTCGAGCGCGTCGAAGAACAGCTTCGCCACGGTGTCGCCGGAGTCGCCGGAGTCGCGCCGTCCGGGTTTGGCCGGTCCGGTCTCGGCACCGAGCGTGCCGGAGAGCTCTCCGAGCAGCCACCGCGCCAGCTGTGCAGGAGTTTTGCTGTCGAAGACCACCGTGGAGGGGAGACGAAGGCCCGCGGTCTCGGCGAGCTTGTTGCGCAGTTCCACCGCGATCAGCGAGTCGAAACCGGATTCGAGGAAGGCCCGTTCGGGATCGAGTTCGGCCGGGTCGCGAAGCCCGAGCAGGCTCGCGGCGTAGTCCACCACCAGCGTGCGGACGACTTCCTCCTGGCCGGCCGCGCCGAGACCGCGCAGCCGGTCGCGCAGCGTCGCGGTGGAGACCGCGGTGTCCGCAGCAGCGGTCCGGCGACTCCTCCGGACTAGGCCGCGCAGCAGTGCGGGAACCTCGCCCCGGCGGCCGAGCCCGGAAGCGTCCACCCGCAGCGGCACGACGAGCGGCTCGTCGGAGGCGACGGCGGCGTCGAACATCGCCATTCCCTGCCGGGTGCCGATGGCAGGCAGCCCGGCCGAGGAGATCCGCTTGACGTCGTTCCCGGTGAGCGCGCCGGTCATCTCGCTCGCCTGTTCCCACAGCCCCCACGCGAGCGACGTCCCCGGGAGCCCGGCCGCCCGCCGGTGCTGCGCGAGCGCATCGAGGAACACGTTCGCCGCAGCGTAGTTGGCCTGTCCGGGGGCACCGGTCACGCCGGACGCCGAGGAGAACAGGACGAACGCGGCGAGCGGCGTCTGCGCGGTCAGTTCGTGCAGGTGCCAGGCCGCATCGGCCTTGGGACGCAAGACGGTGTCGAGCCGGTCCGGGGTCAATGCAGCGACAACTCCGTCGTCCAGGACACCGGCGGTGTGCACCACCGCGGTCAGCGGATGTGCCGGGGAGACCGACGCGAGCAAGTCTGCGACGGCGGCGCGATCGGCGGTGTCGCAGGCGGCGATCGCGACCTCGGCCCCGTGTGCGACGAGGTCGGCGCGCAACTCCTCGGCGCCCGGCGCGTCCGGGCCGCGCCGCGACGCCAGCAACAGGCGCCGTACTCCCCGCTCGGCGACCAGGTGCCGGGCGAGCTGGCCGCCTAGCACGCCGGTACCGCCGGTGATCAGGACGGTGCCGTCGGGGCGCCACGCGGGCGGAACGGTGAGGACGATCTTGCCGACGTGCTTGGCCAGGCTCATCAGGCGGAACGCCTCCGGTGCGCGCCGCACGTCCCATGCGGACACCGGCAGCGGGCGGAGCGCACCGTCGGCGAACAGCCCGAGCAGTGCCCCGAGCATCTCCTGGATGCGTTCCGCTGGCACCATGCCGAGGTCGAACGCCCGGTAATGCACCCCTTCGATGTCGTCGCGGATGTCGGTCTTGCCCATCTCGAGGAAGCGGCCGCCCGGCACGAGCAACCGCAGTGACGCGTCCACGAATTCGCCGGTGAGCGCGTTCAGGACGACGTCGACCCCGCGGCCGCCGGTCGCGGCGAGGAAACGCTGTTCGAACTCGGTCGTGCGCGAGGACGCGATGTGGTCCTCGGCGACGCCCAGCGCCCGCAGTTCGCCCCACTTGGCTTCGCTGGCCGTCGCGAACACTTCCGCGCCGAGGTGCTGGGCAAGCTGAATCGCCGCCATGCCGACGCCGCCCGCGCCGGCATGGACAAGCACCTTCTCGCCGCGGCTCAGCCCTGCGAGATCGACAAACGCGTGGTAGGCCGTCAGGAACACCAGCGCGACCGACGCGGCCTGTTCGTCCGACCAGTCGTCGGGCGCCAAGCCGAGGTACCGCTCGTCGGCGACGGCCATCGGTCCGAAGCCGCCGTCGATCATGCCGAACACGCGGTCCCCGGCCTTGAACATGGTCGCTTCGGGCCCGGCCTCGATCACCACGCCGGCGGCCTCGGCGCCCATCAGGCCGTCCCGTCCCGGGTACATGCCGAGTGCCTTGAGCACGTCGCGGAAGTTCATGCCGGCGGCCGCGACGCGGATCCTGAGCTGGCGTCCGGAAAGCGGTTCCACGACCTCCGGGCTGGGCAGCAGGGCCAGGTTGTCCAGGCTGCCCGGCTGGCTGGAGCCGAGCCGCCACGGCGTGTCCCCGGCGGGCGGGAGCAGGCCGTCGCCGTCCGCCAGCCGGGCGAGCCGTCCGGCGCGCACCAGGCCGCCGCGCACCACGACTTGCGACTCGCCGTCGGCGAAGAGCCCGGCAAGAGCGGGAACCGCGTCCACGGAGGCTTCGTCGTGGTCGAGGTCGGCGAGCAGGAACCGGCCCGGGTTCTCGGTCTGTGCCGACCGGACGAGCCCCCAGACCGCGGCCGCGGCGAGATCGCTGACGTCCTCGCCGTCGTCGGCGACGGCCCCTCGGGTCAGCACGATCATCCGAGACTGGGCGAACCGTTCCTCGGCAAGGAAATCCTGAATCCGCCGCAGGGCCCATGCGGTCAACGCGTGCACCTCGGCCGGGCCGCCGACGCCGCCGGCACCGGCGGTCACGGCGGTCAACAGGAAGATGTCCGGCGCGGGGCCGCTCGCCTCGGCGGGGCGCTCCGCGAACGCCGTGATGGTGTCCCCCGCGAGGCTCGCCGCCGAGGCGAAACCCAGCACGTCTCCGCCAAGCACCGTCCACCGGGTGCCGGACGGCGCGCGGGCCGGAACCTCGGTCCATTCAATCCGGAACAGCGACTGCTGCGCATCGCTCGGCCTGGCCGCGAGGCCCGTCGACGCCGAGCGCAGGATCAGCGACTCGGCCGACAGCACTGGCGCGCCCTCGACATCCACCGCGACGAGCGACACCGCGTCGGTACCGGCACTGGTCAGGCGCACCCGCAGCGTCGAAGCGCCGTTCGCGTGCAGCGACACCCCGCTCCACGCGAACGGCAGCAGGCTCTTTCCGCGCCCGTCGGGGTCTACAAAGGACACCGCGTGCAGCGCCGCGTCCAGGAGCGCGGGATGCAGCCCGAACAGTTCGGCGTCGTCGGCCGCCGAAGGCAGGGCGACTTCGGCGTAAACCGCGTCCTCGGTCCGCCAGGCTCCGCGCAAGCCCTGGAACACCGGGCCGTAGGAAAGCCGGTCGTAGAACCCGTCGAGATCGACCGGGAGCGCGTCCGCCGGAGGCCATTCAGCCGTACCTAGTCCCCTGGCCGGTTCGCCCGGAGCAAGCACGCCGGTCGCGTGGCAGGTCCATTCCTCCTCCGCCAGGGCGTCCGCCGGGCGGGAGAAGATCCCCAGCTCGCGCCCGCCCGCGTCGTCGAGCGCGGCGACCCGCACCTGAACCGCGACCGCGCCGTCGACGTCCAGCACCAGCGGAACCGCGATCGTCAGCTCGTCCACGCGGTCGCAGCCGACCTGGTCGCCCGCGCGGACGGCCAGTTCCAGGAACCCGGTGCCGGGGAACAGCACCACACCGCCGACCGAGTGGTCGGCTAGCCACGGATGCGTTGCCAGGGAAAGCCGCCCGGTCAGCAGGAGTCCGTCGGATCCGGCCAGCGACACCGCCGAGCCGAGCAGCGGGTGTTCGGCCGGGATCTGGCCGAGCCCGGCCGCGTCGGCGCGCGGCGGTGCGAGCCGCGGCCAGTGCCGGTCGTGCCGGAAGGCGTAGGTCGGCAAGTCCACCCGGCACGCGTTCGTCCCGGCGAACGCCACCTCCCAGTTCACCTTGACGCCCCGGACGAAGACCTCCGCCAGCGAGGTCAGGAACCGGCGCAGGCCGCCGTCGTCGCGGCGCAGCGTCCCGGCGACCACTGCCCGGCCGCCGGTTTCGTCGATCGTCTCGTGCACGCTGCCGGTGAGCACCGGGTGTGAACTCACTTCGACGAACGTCTGATGTCCCTGCGCCAGCAGGGAACGGACGGCGGACTCGAAGCCGACCGTCTCGCGCAGGTTGCGGTACCAGTAGCCGGCGTCCAGTCCGGTGGTGTCGAGCCAGTCGCCAGTCACGGTGGAGAAGAACGGGATCTCGGATTCCTGCGGCAGGAGATCCGCGAGTTCGCTGCGCAGTTGGTCTTCGAGCTGTTCGACCTGGACCGAGTGAGACGCGTAGTCCACCGCGATCCGGCGCGTGCGCACGTCCGCGGCGGACAGTTCGGCCAGCAGCGCGTCGAGTGCCGCGGGCTCGCCGGACACCACCACGGATTTCGGCCCGTTGACCGCCGCGACAAAGACCGCGCGCCCAACCAGCTTCGGCTCGATCTCGGCCAGCGGCAGCGCGACCGATGCCATGCCGCCGCAGCCTGCCAGCACCTGGCGGATCGCTTTGCTGCGCAAGGCGACAACCCGTGCGCCCTCCTCAAGGGACAGCGCGCCGGCGACGACGGCCGCGGCGATCTCGCCCTGCGAGTGGCCTACTACCGCGTCGGGAACGACGCCGTGGTGACGCCACAATGCGGCCAGCGCCACCATGACCGCCCAGGAGGCGGGCTGGACCACGTCGACTCGGTCCAGTGACGGCGCGCCGTCGGTGCCGCGGAGCACGTCGGGCAAGGACCAGTCGATGTGGCCGGCGAGCGCGGCAGCGCACTCGGCAAGGCGTTCGGCGAACACCGGCGACTCGTCGGCCAACCGAGCGCCCATGCCCGCCCACTGCGAGCCCTGGCCGGGGAAGACGAAGACCGTACGGCCGTCGAGATCGGCGAGCCCGGTGACCGCGGCGGCTTCTTCGCCGGTCAGCTCGGCCAGCTCGGACAGCCCGGCCGTCAGTTCGGCTGCGGATTCGCCCAGCACCACCGCGCGCCGGTCGAAGTCCGACCGGGTGGTGACGAGCGAGAGACCGATGTCCGCGGCCGATCGACCGTCCACAGCGGACAGCAGCCGCGCCGCCTGTGCGCGCAGGGACTCGCTGGTCGTGGCGGATACGACCCAAGGAAGAACGCCGGTGGGAGCGGGTGCGGCAGCCGCCGCCTTCGGCTCGGCCGCCTGCTCCAGGATGATGTGCGCGTTGGTGCCGCTGATGCCGAACGACGACACCCCGGCCCGGCGCACCCGGCCCGTTTCCGGCCACGCCGTCCGCTCGGTCAGCAACGACACCGCACCAGCGGACCAGTCGACCTTCGACGAAGGCTCGGACACATGCAACGTCTCCGGCGCTACCCCGTGCCGCATCGCCAGTACCATCTTGATCACCCCGGCGACGCCCGCGGCGGCTTGGGTGTGCCCGATGTTCGACTTGATCCCGCCCAGCAGCAACGGAATCTCCCGGTCCTGCCCGTACGTCGCCAGCAACGCCTGCGCCTCGATCGGATCACCCAGCACAGTCCCCGTACCGTGCGCCTCCACCACGTCCACATCCGAAGCGGACAGACCAGAAGCAGCAAGCGCCTGCCGGATCACCCGCTGCTGCGCCGGACCGTTCGGCGCGGTCAACCCGTTCGACGCACCATCCTGATTCACCGCCGAACCCCGCACCACCGCCAAAACCCGATGCCCATTCCGTTCCGCATCGGACAGCTTCTCCACCACCACCATGCCGATGCCCTCGGACCAGCCCGTGCCGTCGGCGTCGTCGGAGAACGCCTTGCACCGGCCGTCCGGAGCCAACCCGCCCTGCCGGGTGAAACCGGCGAAGCCGAGAGAAGTCGCCATCAGGGTCACGCCGCCGGCCAAGGCCATCGTGCATTCGCCCGCGCGCACGGCTTGGGCGGCTAGATGCAGAGCGACCAATGAAGACGAGCATGCCGTGTCGATCGTGACGGCCGGGCCCTCGAAACCGAAGGTGTAGGAGATCCGCCCCGACACCACGCTTGCCGCGAGGCCGGTGCCCGCGTGTCCCTCGACGTCTTCGCCCGAGGCGAGGACGAGGTTCGCGTAGTCCTGGCCGTTCGTGCCGACGAAGACGCCGGTCCGGCTGCCGCGCACGGTCGACGGGTCGATCCCAGCGCGTTCGACGGCCTCCCACGACGTCTCCAGCAGCAAGCGCTGCTGCGGGTCCATCGCCAGCGCTTCCCGCGGCGAAATCCCGAAGAACCCCGCGTCGAAACCGGCGATGTCGTCCAGGAAGCCGCCTTCCGCGGTCGCGCTGCGGCCGCGGCCGTCGCCTGCCAGGACGTCGAGGTCCCAGCCCCGGTCCGTCGGGAACGGCGTGATCCCGTCCGAGGAGGACGCCACGAGGTCCCACAGGTCCTCCGGCGAACACACCCCGCCGGGGAACCGGCAGGCCATCCCGACGATCGCGACGGGCTCCTGCCGTCCCGACTCGGCCTCCTCCAGCCGCCTGCGGGTCTCGTGCAGATCCGCGGTGACCCACTTCAGGTATTCGACGAGTTTCTTGTCGTCGGGCATCGTGGTTGAACCTTTCCTGTCCGTGGCCGCGGGTCAGCGATCTTTCAGCCGTCCGAGTTCCTTGTCGATGAAGTCGAAGACCTCGTCCGCGCTCGCCGCCTGGATCCGCTCGGCGACCTCGGGCGAGGTCTGCCCGCCCGCGGTCCCGGACCATTCGTTCGCGAGCCGCCGCAGCCGCAGGGCGACCCCGCCCCGGGCGACCTCGTCGGGTTCGCTCGCGGCGAGCGCGGCCTCCAGCCGGTCGAGTTCGGCGAGCAGGGACGGTTTCGCGACGGCGGGACCGTCGGCGAGCAGCTGTGTGCCGAGGTGCTCCGCCAGCACCGATGGGGTCGGGTAGTCGAAGGCCAGCGTCGCAGGCAGGCGCAGGCCGGTCGCCAGCGTCAGCTGGTTGCGGAGTTCGACCGCGGTCAGCGAGTCGAGCCCGAGTTCGCGGAACTCGCGCGTGGCACCGACCGCTTCGGCCGACTCGTGGGCGAGCACGGCGGCCGCGGCGGTCCGCACGAGGTCGACCAGGCGGCGCTGCCGGTCGCCCTCGCGCAGTTCCGCGAGCTGCGCGGCGAAATCGGCCTTCGACACTGCTGCCTCGTTGACCGCCGTACGCCGTCGGCTCTTCACCAGGCTCCGCAGCACCGCCGGAACCTCGCCCGCCGCTCGCTGCCCGCCGGCCCCAGCGGCAAGCGGCACCAGCAGCGCCTGGCCGGACGCGGTGGACCGGTCGAACAGCGCCAGGCCCTGTTCCGGGGACAGCGACGGGAGTCCGGTGCTGGCGATCCGGCGCAGGGACGTGTCGCTCAGCGTGCTCGTCATACCGCTGTCGCGGGCCCACGGACCCCAGGCCAGCGACATGCCCGGCAGCCCGCGGCCCGCCCGGAACTGCGCCAACGCGTCGAGGAAGGCGTTCGCCGCCCCGTAGTTGCCCTGGCCGGGGCTGCCCATCACCCCGGCGACCGAGGAGTACAGCACGAACGCCGCGAGATCGAGGTCCTTGGTGAGTTCGTGGAGATGCCAGGCGCCGTCGGCCTTCGGGCGAGCCACCGCGGCGAGGCGTTCCGGAGTCAGCGAGCCCAGGACTCCGTCGTCGAGCACTCCCGCGGTGTGCACGACCGCGGTCAACGGATGCTCGGGACGGACACTGCGGAGCAGGTTCGCGACCGCGTCGCGATCGCCGAGGTCGCAAGCCGCGATGGTCGCTTCGGCACCGAGCGCGGTCAGATCCGCGAGAACTTCCTCCGCGCCGGGCGCCGACCGGCCCTGACGGCTGGCCAGCAGCAGGTGCCGGACGCCGCGTTCGGCGACGAGGTGCCGCGCGAGCAGCTTGCCCAAGCCCCCGGTGCCGCCGGTGATGAGCACCGTGCCGTCGGGATCCCAGGCACGGCCGCCGGCTTCGGCGGGTGCGGGGCGCAACCGGCCCACCCTGACCGCGCCGTTTCGCACGACGGCTTGGGTTTCGCCGGCCGCGAGCAGACCGGGAAGCTGCCGGAGCACCGTCGCGGGAACGTCTTCGCAGTCCAGGTCGGCGATCAGGAACGAGCCGGGGTTCTCCAGTTGCGCGGCGCGGACGAGTCCCCACGCCGGTGCCGCCGCGAGGTCAGCCCCGGTCGCTCCGACCGCGTTTCGCGTCACGAACAGCAAGCGCGTGTCAGCGAACCGATCGTCGGAAGCCCAGTCCTGGAGCACTTTCAGCACCTGCGACGTCGTCGCGTGCGCCGACGCGGGCACGTCGCCGCCGACACCGATGACCGGGACGAGCACGAAGTCCGGCGCGGTCTCCCCGGGCAGCTCCGCGAACTCGGCGCAGGAGGCCACGACCACGCAACCGGCGGCCTTGGCCGAAGCGGCCAGACCGAACTCGTCGGCGCCCAGCACGGCCCACGTCTTGTCCGGTTCCGGCGGTGCCGGCTCGGCCTCGGCGGGAACCCAGTCCAGCACGAACAGCGAGCCGTCCGGCTCGCGCGACGGGGTGGGTCGCGCGGTGTCCGTCGGCAGCAGGCGCACCGACTTGGCCGATAGCACCGGAGCGCCTTCGGCGTCCACAGCGGACAGCTCGAAGGTGTCTTTTCCGATGGCGGCCAACCGGAGTCGCAGGACCGACGCGGCGTCCGCGTGCAGGGCCAACCCGGTCCAGGACACCGCGCCGAGCCCGTGGGCGGCATCGTCGGGTCCAGTGAAGCTCGCTGCTTGCAGGGCCGCGTCCAACAGCAGCGGATGCAGGCAGAACTCGGCTGCGTCCTCGATGTCGTCCGGGAGAGCCACTTCGGCGAAAACCTCGTCGTCACGCCGCCACACTGCGCGAAGCACCGGGCTGACGTCGAAATCGTCCGCTTCGACCGCTCCGGCGGGCGGCCAGGTCTCGTCGCCGAACGCTGCGCTGGCCGTGCGCCCGGCGGCAAGGGTCCCGCTCGCGTGCCGAGTCCAGCCGGCTTCCGCACCACCCGAGTGGATCGTGATCTCCCGGTTTCCGGTTTCGTCCGGCTCGCCGACCCACACCTGAAGGGCGACCGCGTCCTGCTCGCCGAACCGCAGCGGAGCCGTGACGGCCAGGTCCTCGACCCGATCGCAGCCCGCCTGGTCCGCCGCGCGCAGCGCCAGCTCGGCGAATCCGGCCGAGGGAAGGGAAACTGTGCCGTCCACGACCTGCTCAGCCAGCCAAGGCAGCGCGGCGACCGAAAGCCGTCCGGTCAGCAGCACGCGCTCCGAACCGGCCACCGCTGTCGCCGCGCCGAGCAAGGGGTGCCCTGCCGCGAGCAGGCCCAGCCCGGCGGCGTCGGCCGGGGCCGGGGCGAGGGTCGGCCAGTAACGCTCGTGCTGGAACGGATACGTCGGCAGGTCCACCACCGCACCGACACCCTCCGGATAGGCCGGAGTCCAGTCCACATCCACGCCGCTCACGTGCAACCGGGCCAAGGCAGCGAACAACGCGGTGTCCTCGTCCGGCCCTTCCCGCAACGCGGACACGACCATCACCTCACCCGGATCCACCACATCGAGAACCAACCCCCCGAGCACCCCACCCGGACCCAGCTCCAGAACCGTGTCCACCCCGCCCTCGACCATCGCCGTCACAGCATCGGCGAACCGGACCGGCTCCCGCACCTGCGCCACCCAGTACTCGGCCGAATCCAGCCCCGCGAACCCGCCGGTCACCGTCGACACCACCGGAACCCGCGCCCGACCAAACGACAAGCCCGCGATCGCCCGCCCGAACTCCGCCAGCATCGGATCCATCAACGACGAATGGAACGCATGCGAAACCGCCAGCCGCCGCGTCCGCCGCCCCACCTCCGCCAGCCGCTCCTCGACGGCGCGGACCGCGGCTTCGGTCCCCGACACGACCACCGACTCCGGGCCGTTCACCGCCGCAATCGAGACCCCCTCGGTCAGCAACGGCAGTACTTCCGCCTCACTGGCCCGCACCGACACCATCACGCCACCAACAGGCAACCCGCCCATCAACCGCGCCCGCGCCGACACCAGCACACACGCGTCCTCCAGCGACAACACCCCCGCCACATGCGCAGCCGCGACCTCACCGACCGAATGACCCGCCACGAAGTCCGGCCGCACGCCGAACGACTCCACCAACCGGAACAACGCCACCTCGACCGCGAACAACCCCAACTGCGCCCACTCAGTCCGGTTCAGCAGCTCCGAGTCCTCGCCCCACATGACTTCCCGCACCGGACAGTCCAGCTGTTCCGCGACCGCGTCGAACGCCGCCGCGAACACCGGAAACCGGCCATACAGCTCCCGGCCCATCCCCAACACCTGCGCACCCTGACCCGGAAACACCACCCCGACCCGGCGCTCCCCCGCCACCCCCTCCACCAACCGCGCACCCACGTCCGCCCCAGCCAGCAGCACCGCGCGATGCTCGAACAAACCCCGCCCCTCGACCAGACCACGACCCACCCCGACCGCCGAAACCCCAGACACGGCAAGAGACTCCAGCCCCCGCACCAACTCCGCAACAGCCGCACCAGACCGGCCCGACACCGGCCACGGCACCACACCCGCGACCTCGACCACCGCAGCAACCTCAACCACCGGCGCCTGCTCCAAAATCACATGCGCATTCGTCCCGCTCAACCCGAACGACGACACCCCAGCCCGACGCACCCGGCCCGTCTCCGGCCACGCCGTCCGCTCCGTCAGCAACGACACCGCACCAGCGGACCAGTCGACCTTCGACGAAGGCTCGGACACATGCAACGTCTCCGGCAACACCCCGTGCCGCATCGCCAGCACCATCTTGATCACCCCGGCCACCCCGGCCGCGGCCTGCGTGTGCCCGATGTTCGACTTGATCCCGCCCAGCCACAACGGAATCTCGCGCTCCTGGCCGTACGTCGCCAGCAACGCCTGCGCCTCGATCGGATCACCCAGCACAGTCCCCGTCCCGTGCGCCCTCCACCGCGTCGACCTCCACAGTGGACAGACGAGCGTCCGCCAGTGCCTGGCGGATCACCCGCTGCTGCGCCGGACCGTTCGGCGCCGTCAACCCGTTCGACGCACCATCCTGGTTCACCGCCGAACCCCGCACCACCGCCAGAATCCGATGCCCATTCCGTTCCGCGTCACTGAGTCGTTCGAGGACAAGGACGCCCGCGCCCTCGGACCACCCAGTGCCGTCCGCGTCGTCGGAGAACGCCTTGCACCGGCCGTCCGGAGCCAGCCCGCCCTGCCGGGTGAAACCGGCGAAACCGATCGCCGTCGACATCACCGTCACGCCGCCCGCCAACGCCATCGAGCATTCGCCGGACCTCAGTGCCCGGATCGCCCAATGCAGTGCCACCAGCGACGACGAACACGCCGTGTCCACCGTGACCGCCGGGCCCTCCAAGCCGAACACGTACGAAAGCCGGCCGGACACCACGCTCGCCGCGAGGCCGGTGCTGGCGTGCCCTTCCATGTCGTCGCGCGAACTCACCACCAGGTTCGCGTAGTCCTGGCCGTTGGTGCCGATGAACACCCCCGTCGAACTGCCCCGCAGCGTCGCCGGGTTGATCCCGGCGCGTTCCCAGGCTTCCCACGCCGTTTCCAGCAGAATCCGCTGCTGCGGATCCATCGCCAGCGCCTCGCGCGGAGAGATCCCGAAGAACCCCGGATCGAAACCGGCGACGTCGTCCAGGAACCCGCCCTGCCCGGTCGCGCTGGCGCCCCGTCCACCCCCGGCCAGCGCGGCCAGGTCCCAGCCGCGATCCGACGGGAACGGCGACAGCGCGTCACGGCCCTCGTCCAGCAACCGCCACAAGTCCTCCGGCGACGCCACCCCGCCCGGGAACCGGCAGCCCATCCCGACGATCGCCACCGGCTCGTCGGCGGCCACACTTGCCGCGACCGGCGCGATTTCGGGCGTGCGACCGGCGAGCAGGCCTACCAGATGGCCGGCGAGCACGGCGGGGGTCGGATAGTCGAAGACGAGCGTGGCAGGCAGCCGCAGTCCGGTGGCGGCGGCGATCCGGTTGCGGATCTCGATCGCGGTCAGCGAGTCGAACCCGAGATCGCGAAACGCCTTGTCTGCGTCGACAGCGGTTGCCGACGCGTGGCCGAGCACCGCGGCCGCGTCCGCGCGGACGGTGTCGAGGAGCAGCGCGACGCGGTCGCTTTCGGACCGCTCCGCCAGCCGTTCGTGCAGCTGGGCCACCGCGGAACCGGCGTCGGCGGGCACCGCCATCGTCGACTGGATCCGCTTGGCTTCGGGCAGATCGCCGAGCAGCGGGCTCGGCCGCAGGCTCAGCAACGCGGTGAGCAGTTCGGGATTCTGCAGGTCGGCGAGCACCACCGTCGCGGCGGGCTCGGCGACCACGTGATTGAGAGCGGCCAGCGCCATTCCGGGTTCCAGCATCGACGTGCCGACCCGGCGGGAGCGCTCCGCCACCTTGACGTCGTCCGCCATGCCGCCGCCTGCCCACGCCCCCCACGCAATCGACGTAGCCGCCAAACCCTCCTCCCGACGACGCTGCGCCAACGCATCCAACACCGCATTCGCCGCCGCATAACTACCCTGCCCCGGACTCCCCACCGCACCAGCAACCGACGAAAACAACACGAACGCATCCAGCTCGAAACCACGAGTCAACTCATCCAACACCAACGCCGACGCCACCTTCGACCGAAACACACCCTCAAACCGCTCCGGCGTCAACCCGTCCAGCACACCATCGTCCACAACACCCGCAGCATGCACCACCCCCCGCAACGGCAACTCCTCCGGAATACCCGCCAACAACTCCCCCACCGCACCACGATCCGACACATCACACGCAACAACACTCACCCGCGCACCCAACGCCTCCAACTCACCCCGCAACCCCGCCACACCCGGCGCCGCCTCACCCCGACGACTCGCCAACACCACATGCTCCGCACCCCGCGCCGCCAAATCACGAGCAACATGCGCACCCAACGCCCCAGTACCACCAGTCACCAACACCGTCCCCCACGGCACCCAACCCCCCGCCTCACCCCCCACCGGCACCGGCACCAACCGACGACCGAACACCCCCCCACCCCGCACCGCAACCTGATCCTCACCCCCACCCCCCGCCAACACCCCCACAAACCACCGCCCCACACCACCATCAACCACCCCAGGCAAATCCACCAAACCACCCCACCGCTCCGGACACTCCAAAGCAGCCACCCGCCCCAACCCCCACACCCCAGCCTGACCCACACAACGAACCCGATCCCCACCACCAACCGACACAGCACCACACGTCACCGCCCACACCCGCGCCCCGCACCCCACATCGCCCAACGCCTGCAACAGTTCCGCAGTGGCTGCGGCTCCGGAGTCGAGGAAAGCGAGCAGAGACACCACACCGGCGTAGTCGCCGATGTTCCGGTCCCGCAGCAGGTCGGCCAGTTCGGCCCGCCCGGTCGTGCTGACGTCGAGCCGGACCGCGGCCGCGCCCAGCGAGTCGATCACCGACGCGGTCCAGGCGTCCTCGGCGAGCCCCTGCGGGACGACGACGAGCCACGAGCCCCGCAGCACCTCCGCCCCGAGCCCGCCCAGCGGCGCCCAACTCTCCCGGTACCGCCAGGAGTCCATGGCGGACAGGGCTTCCCGTTTACGCCGCCACTCGGCCAGCGCGGGCAGGACCGCGCCGAGAGCACTGCCTTCGACGTTCAGGTCCGCTGCGAGCCCGTCGAGGTCTTCGCGCTCGACGGCGGCCCAGAACCGGGCGTCCACAGTGGACCGCGCGGGTTCGGCTGTCTTGGCTTCGTTCGCCTCCGGCCAGAAGCGCTCGTGCTGGAAGGCGTAGGTCGGCAGGCTGATCCGGCGCGCGGCGGTCCCGGCGTAGACGCCGGCCCAATCGACCGGGACGCCGGCCACGTGCAGTCGCGACAGCGCGGAGAGCATCGAGGACTGTTCGCTGCGGTTGTCGCGCAGCACCGGAACGGCCACAATGCTTTCGGCGCGGTCGCCGAGCACGCCCTGCACCATGGCTGAAGCGACGCCGCCCGGGCCGAGTTCGAGGAAAGCCGTCACCCCGGCGGCACGAGCGGCCTCGACGCCGTCGGCGAACCGGACCGGCTCCCGCACGTGACGCACCCAGTAGTCCGGGGACCGGACCAAGTCCGCGCTCGCGACCTCGCCGGCGAGGTTCGAAACCATCGGGATCGCCGGCGCGGCGAACGCCAACCCGCCGACCACCCGGCGGAACTCTTCGAGGATCGGGTCCATCAGCGGCGAGTGGAAGGCGTGCGAGACCGCGAGCTTGCTGGTCTTGCGGCCCAGCGCCGCGAACTTCGCCGCGATCTCCTCGACCGGTTCGGCGGCTCCGGCCACGACCACCGAGCTCGGCCCGTTCACCGCCGCGATCGATACCGGGTCGCTGAGCAGCGGCGACACCTCGGCTTCGCTCGCCTGCAAGGAAACCATCGCCCCGCCGGCGGGCAGCGCCTGCATCAGCCGGGCGCGGGCCGCCACGAGAGCGCACGCGTCGGCGAGCGAAAGCACCCCCGCGACATGCGCCGCCGCGATCTCCCCGACCGAATGGCCGGTCACGAAATCCGGAACGACGCCCCACGCCTCGACCAGCCGGTACAACGCCACCTCAACGGCGAACAACGCGGGTTGCGCATATCCGGTTTCGTCCAGCAGCGCGGCTTGCGCAGTCCCGGGTTCGGCGAAAAGGACCTCGCGGATCGGCGCGTCCCACTGCGCCAGCACCGCGTCCAGCGCGTCGGCGAAAACCGGAAACGCCTCGGCCAGTTCTTTGCCCGTCCGAGCGCGCTGCGACCCTTGCCCGGAGAACACCGCACAGAGTTTCGCGCGCCCGGCGACGCGTCCTTCGACCACGCCGGGCGCGGGGGCACCGTCGGCCCAGTCGCTCAACAGGGCGTGCAATCCGGCCGGGTCGTCGGCCGTCACGGCCAACCGGTGTTCGAAGGCCGCTCGGGTCGTGGCGAGCGAAAGCGCCACGTCGGCGGGACGGAGTCCGGCTTCACCGTCGAGTTTGGACAGCAAAGCGCGGGCCTGGTCCTTCAGCGCGGCCTCGGTTTTGCCGGAAAGAAGCCAGGAAACGACCTCCGGGAGCGACGAGTCGTCGGCCTCGGCCTCGACGGCGGGCGCTTGTTCCAGGATGGCGTGCGCGTTGGTGCCGCTGACCCCGAACGCGGACACCGCTGCTCGGCGGGGCCGGTCGTTCTCCGGCCACTCGCGTGCTGCGGCGAGCACCTCCACCCCTGAGCCCGCCCAGTCCACATGGGACGAAAGCGGCTCCGCGTGAAGGGTCTCGGGAACCCGGCCGTGCCGCAGCGCCAGCACCGTCTTGATGACTCCGGCGACGCCGGCGGCCGCCTGGGTGTGGCCGAAGTTCGACTTGACCGACCCGAGCAGCAGCGGCTGTGCGCGGTCCGGGTTCTTGCCGTAGACCGAGATCAGGCTCCGCGCCTCGATCGGGTCGCCCAGCGGGGTCCCGGTGCCGTGCGCCTCGACCACGTCGATGTCGGCCGGACTCAGCCCGGCGGCGGCAAGCGCCTGCCGGATCACCCGCCGCTGTGCGCGGCCGTTCGGAGCGGTGAAGCCGTTGGACGCCCCGTCGGAGTTGACCGCCGAGCCCCGGACCAGCGCCAGCACCTCGTGCCCGTTCCGCCGGGCGTCGGACAGCTTTTCCAGCACCAGCATTCCGACGCCCTCGGCCCAACCGGTGCCGTCCGCGCGGTCGGAAAACGCCTTGCACCGGCCATCGGAAGCGAGCCCGCCCTGACGACTGAACTCGACCAGCGAACCGGGAGTGGACATCACGTTGACCCCGCCGGCGAGCGCCAGCGAGCACTCCCCCGCTCGCAGCGCCTGCGCGGCCAGGTGCAGGGCGACCAGCGACGACGAGCACGCGGTGTCGACGGTCACCGCGGGCCCTTCCCAGCCGAACGCATAGGACAGCCTGCCGGACATCGCGCTCGCGGCGAATCCGGTGCCGAGGTCTCCGGTGGCCTCGGCAGGCGCGCGGACGACCAGGTAGGCGTAGTCCTGCCCATTGGTGCCGACGAACGCCCCGGTCCGGCTGCCGCGCAGCCGGGTCGCGTCGATCCCGGCCCGTTCGACCGCCTCCCACGACGCCTCCAACAGCAGCCGCTGCTGCGGGTCCATCGAAACCGCTTCCCTCGGCGAGATCCCGAAGAACCCGGGGTCGAATTCGGCCGCGCCGCGCAGGAAGCCACCTTGTGTGCTGATGCCG